>NZ_VOYG01000003.1:0-248224 GCF_013420785.1 Acinetobacter sp. YH01011 | reverse complement strand
TTGTTCCATTTTAGAGATTTGTTTAAGATAAGATATAACTCATTGAGATGTGTCATAGTATTCGTCGTTAGAAAACAATTATTGTGACATTATTTCAATGAGTTATCTATTTTTGTCGTGTACAGAGCCTTTTTATATAAAAATCACTATATTTAAGGATATTCAGTTACAGCAATATCACGCACAATCTATTTATCAAAATTATTTATAGAACAGCACAGGAGTATTTGTCATGATTCACAGAGATCTCGTTTTACCTGTGCCTGTTCTGCTGATTGATGATCAGGTAGAAGCATCACAAAATTTAAGCCACATTTTACAAAATTTTGGCTACCCTAAAGAGGTTCTACTTTGCAGCCCATCGCTCGCAAATGCAGTGCTGATGGTGCAGCAACATTTGCCTAATTTGGTATTTATCAATTTACAGTCTTGGTCAAAAGCTCAAATTGATTTTATCCAAAATCTCAAACTTTTCCGTAAAGATACCTTAATTGTGGCGGTGCTGCCTTCAAGTATGCCAAAACAATTGCTACAAGCTATTCATTTAGGCATTTCAGCCTATGTCTTTAGCGACCAATCTGCAACAGGCATGCAAAACCAGATTCGCACCATTTTACGTGGCGGCTCACCGCTAGACGGCAACTTAGCCAATGAAATCTTAGCCTGCGAACAATCCATTGTCGCACATGGTCATTCTTTGGCACTCTCTAAAACTGAACATGAAATATTGGCGCTTTCAGGACAAGGTTTACCTTCACAACAAGTTGCTGCCAACCTGAATGCTTCAGAACAACTGGTGCATGGTTATGTGAAAAGTATTTATCGCAAAATTATGAATGCGGATGATGCGATGTGCTGTTTTTCTTAAATTATTGATCAATAAATATCAATCAAAAATATAAGTCTTAAATAAATATTAGAAACAAAAAAAGAGCGATGTCTGGCATCGCTCTTTTTACCTGTTATAAATGTTTGAAACTAAACAATACTATCGGTCAGGATACGCTGCGCATTGTGTGGTTCTTCACCCTCAGCTGCTTTTACACGCACCCAAGTTCCATCACCCTGCAACAGCCACGCCTGTTGATTGTCTTGCATGTAGGTCAATAAACCTTGCTCATAAATACGCTTTTTCAAAGCTGGATCTTCAATTGGGAAACACGCTTCAACGCGGTTAAATAAGTTACGATCCATCCAGTCAGCACTTGAACAATAAATACGTGGATTGCCATTATTAGAGAAATAATAGACACGGGTATGTTCAAGGAAACGTCCGACAATCGAACGCACACGGATATTTTCCGATAAGCCCGGCAAACCTGGGCGCAAGCAGCAAATTGAACGGATGATGAGATCAATTTGCACACCCGCCTGAGACGCCTCGTACAATTTATTGATCAATTGCATTTCAGTCAGTGCATTCACTTTCACAATAATTTGTGCGGGCTTACCTGCTTTAGCATTGGCAATTTCTTCATCAATATAATTCACCAACTGTGCGTGCAGGGTAAATGGTGCATGCAACAACTTTTTCAGTTTTGCCATTTTACCCATGCCTGTTAGCTCTTGGAAAATACGATGCACATCTTCACACAGCTCTTTGTCTGTGGTCAGTAAACCATAGTCGGTATAAATACGCGCATTGCCTGCGTGGTAGTTACCTGTGCCTAAATGTACATAACGCACCAATTTATTATTTTCACGGCGCACCACCAAAATCATTTTGGCGTGGGTTTTATACCCCACAATACCGTACACAACCACAGCGCCCGCTTCTTGCAACACGTTAGCCACAGCAATGTTAGATTCTTCATCAAAACGTGCACGCAGTTCAATCACCGCAGTCACTTCTTTACCGTTTCGTGCAGCCTCTGCAAGCACTTGTACAATTTCAGAATCTGCGCCACTACGATATAAAGTTTGTTTGATTGCCAAGACTTGTGGATCACGTGCAGCTTCACGCAGCAAGTTAATCACGGGTGCAAAAGATTCAAACGGATGGTGTAATAAAATGTCTTGCTTTTGCATCGCTGAAAAAATATTTTCAGACTTTTTTAACACCTTTGGAATGGCGGGTGTATGTGAATCATAACGTAAATGTGGACGTTTAAAATTAGACAATAAACGCGCCAAGTTCACTGGGCCATCTACTTTATAAAGTTGTTCTTCTTCAAGATCGAACTCATCTAGCAAATAATCATAAATGGCTTTCGGGCAGTTGTGCGTTACTTCTAAACGTACCGCACGACCAAAACGGCGTGAGTTTAATTCGCCTTTTAGGGCTTTGGCCAAGTCTTCTACATCTTCATTTAAGGCCAAATCTGCATTACGGGTCACACGGAATTGATAGCATCCAGTCGCAGTCATGCCCGGGAATAAGTCAGACACATGCTCATGAATAATTGCTGAAAGCATGACGTGGTGCTCTTTACCGCCTGTAAGTTCATCGGGTAAACGAACTACACGTGGTAATGAACGTGGTGCAGGAACAACCGCCAAATCAATTTGACGACCAAAAGCATCTTTCCCTTCTAAAGTCACAATAAAATTCAGACTTTTATTGACCAAACGTGGAAATGGATGTGCAGGGTCTAGGCTAATTGGGGTTAATACAGGGGCAACTTGCTCTTGGAAATATTTTTTCACCCATGCCGATTGTGCAGGGGTTAATTCACCACGACGTAAGAAACAAATGTCTTCTTCACGTAATTTTGGCAAAATTTCCTGATTTAAAATACGGTACTGGCGTTCAATAGCAGCATGTGCTGTTTTAGAAATTTGATCTAACACCTGCTTAGGGGTTAAACCATCTGGACTACGGCTTTCATTGCCCAAGTCCAATTGTTCCATCATGCCCGCAACACGAATTTCAAAAAACTCATCCAAGTTACGTGAAAAAATCAGCAGGAAGTTCATGCGTTCCAACAAAGGATGCAACGGATCGACAGCTTGCTCAAGCACGCGTAAATGGAAATCTAAAATAGACAGTTCGCGGTTAATGTAGCGATCATTATATGTATATTCTGTTTGCGCAGGAGTCGCGCCTGTTGCCGTATTCATACCCACCTATGCTTTTTTAAAATGTTTGGCACTGCTACAAGTATGCTTCAATTTTGTGACATTTTCATAAAAAAAGCCTAAAAAATTAGGCTTTGTGGATATTTTCACATTTTATAGTTTGTTTTCGCTCAATTTAGGGAATTTCCGCATAACGCATATAGCGCTGCACCATCTGTTTACGGGCTTTTAATGCCCCCGCATTACGATGTTCCTGAAAATATTTTGGATTGGTTAAAATCGCAGCCAAGAAAATTGCTTGATCACGGCTTAAACTTTTTGCACTTTTGCCAAAATAATGCTGTGCCGCAGCTTCGGCACCATAAATATTATCGCCAAATTCTACCGAGTTGAGATAGACCTCTAAAATACGCTGCTTTGACCACATGCGTTCCATCATCCATGTCGCCACAACTTCTTGCCCTTTACGCAAAAAAGATCGCTTATTGTATAAAAACAAATTCTTGGCGAGCTGCTGAGAAATTGTGGAACCACCTGCAACAACCTTGCCTTCATCTTTGTTCCGTTCCAGCGCAGTTTGAATACCTTCCCAGTCAAAGCCATGATGTTGCATAAATTTGCCATCTTCGGCAGTCACCACAGCTCGCTTTAAATTATCACTGAGTTGGTCATAGTCGCGCCATTGATGTTGTATAGGCTTACTCGGTTCAGCCCAATAATCCAAACGCATCATCATGGTCGATTGCACAGGCTGCGTACGCCACCACACCAAGCTGCTAAAAATCCATAATTGAACCAAAAGCACCACACTAACAAGAATTAACAAAGTTCGTATAAAAAAAGCTTTCATCTTGGTGCATGGCTCCTGAAGCGTTATTTTTTCGTGTTAAGCTTAGATTGATCACTACGACACAATATTCAAATATATGTCCCAACATCCCCCAAACCTGCGCAACAATAAAGTTGAAATTCACCTGTGGTGGATTACCGCAGCCCTGATTGCAATAAACGTGGCTTTGTTTGCATGGCAAGTGCTCAACGGCATGAACATTAGCAATCCTAGCCCGCAAGATGCAATACGCTGGGGTGCTGATTATGCACCTTTAACCTTTTTGGCGGAACCCATTCGCCTGTTCAGCAGCATGTTTTTTCATTTCGGTTTAGTACATTTAATGTTAAATATGTGGGCCTTGTATATTTTTGGCAGCGTCAGTGAACAGTTGTTTGGGCGTGTCTATTTTATAGTGTTATATGTTTGCGCAGGTTTGATGGGTAGCCTGCTTAGTGGCTATGTCAGCATTCAAGACAGCTATACCCTGCTCGAACAAGGTGTCGCTAATCCAAAGCTGTTACCTAGCGTGGGTGCAGGTGCATCGGGTGCAGTGATGGGACTTGGAGCTGCACTGACGGTATTGGCGTTATTGCCCCAATTACCTCGCCAAAAATTTCTGTTGGATGGCAAGACTTTGGTGATGGTGATGGCACTGAACTTAGGTATGGGCTTTATGATCAGTGGCATTAATAATGCTGCACATATTGGCGGCATGCTCATGGGCGCAGCCATGACACTCATTTGGTACCTTGGACAACGCAGCAAACACAGTAACTTAGTGAACAGTTTTGCGATGCTCCTTGCACCATTGGGTTGTGCTGCATTTTACTGGTATTGCCATAAACTGCTTGCTCCAATTCAACCCCTTTGGCAAGAACTGCTTAGCATGATGCAACGCAGTCTGGGTTGAACAATCAACCTTTACAGCAAGTAAAACAACATCAACTAGAGATGAATCAGGACTGATTCATCTCCCTTAAACTTTGCAGTGGCGGAATATCGCATAAATAACTTAAACGATAACGTCCAATCAAGGCACACAGCACGGTCATAAATACAGGCAAAATCAGCCAGATTTCCCAATGTGGTTGCAGCATTAAATCCATGCGGTAACTGGCAACAGCACTAATGACTTCGGCAAATAAACACGCCACCATTCCCGCTATAAAGCCCATAAAACCGATTTCCAGACTCAACATACGTTTGAGTTTTTGTTTAGAACTACCAAAAGAACGCAGTAATGCGACTTCGCGTTTGCGCTCATCCATCAGCAAGTTTAAACACGCGATTAATACCAACAGCCCAGACACACTCACCAAAATGGCTAAAATGGTGATGATCTGCACCAACACATTCACAATGCGTTTAATTTCATCCAAAATTAGGCTGACATCAATAAACACTGTGTTGGCAAATTGCTGAATCAATTGAATTAGTTTCGGTTTATCTGCTTCAGGCACATAGAAACTGCCCAAATAACTGCCTGCATTTTCATCCATAGTGTGCGGTGAAAAAATAAAGAAAAAATTTGGACTAAAGCTTTCCCACTCCACCGTACGCAGATTAATCACTTCGGCTTCAAGTATGCCTTCAGGCAAACTAAAACTGAGTCGATCACCAATTTGAATGCCCAACTCGGCAGCCGTATCTGCTTCTACTGACACTTGTCCCACTGCACTGAAATTGGCTTGCCCATTTACAATGATATTATCGGCAGGATAACGGTCAGACTGTGTCAGGTTGAGTTCGCGTCTTAACGTATTGCTTTGCTGAATTAAGGCGTCGGCAAAAGGTTGATCATTTTTGGCGACCAAACGCCCGCGTATATTTGGATAAAGTGGCGTGCTGTGCCACTGCTGCTGCGTTAATTGTTGTTGAAACTCAGGCATATCAAACGGTGGCAAGCCGTAAACAAACTGATTGGGTGTTCCTTCGGGCAATTGCTGCTGCCAACGATCTAGCAGGTCGGTACGCAACACTGCAAGTACCGTAATTAAACTTAATCCTAAAGCCAATGCAGTAATTTGAAATGCCGTGACAGCAGGCGCACGAATATACGCTGCGAGTCTGCCTTTAGAATGACGCAATAATTTTAATAAACTCCACACCACTCCATACAGCAATACGCACAGCGCAATAATCGCACCAATCACCCATGTACTAAGCACTAAACTTTCGGTCAAGACCACACAAAATACGATTAGACTTAGCGTCCCTGTAAGCAACATCCACCACCAAGCGCGCATGCTTTTGTCTTGTTGGCGAATCACGCGAATCGGTGCGGTATTCAGCAATTGCAATAAATTAGGCAGCACAAAACCCAACAACACCACAGCACTGGTCAGCATGGCGATTGGCAATGGCCCAAGCAACATTGCCATGGCTGAAAATTGAATTTCCAGGTGCGGAATCAGTTGCAGCATGATTTGCAACAAAGCATAGCCCAAGGTCACGCCCAAAATACTGCCAATGCCCATAGCGATAATTAAGACCAAAGCAAGCAAAGCCAAATAAGCGGCTAAAATTTGTCGTTTACTTGCACCAATACAACGTAATAAGGCGATATGATCCTGATTTTGTTGCACATAGCGCTGACTGGTCAAACCAATCGCAATCCCACACAATAAAATGGTCAGGATATTCGCTAACTGTAAAAAGGTATCTAAATTGGCAATGGGGCGCATTAAGCGAGTATTGCCTTCACTGGCATTGCGTAGTCTTAAACTACTTTGTTCTTCAAAGTTTTGTTCAGGGCTGGCCGTTTGCTGTGCCTGTGCAGGCTGTTGTGTATGTGTTTTAAAATACTGCTCAAAATTTTGTGTATCTTTGGCGCTGCCTGCCAACAACAAACGGTAATCTATGCGGCTACCCACTTGAATCGCGTGGGTACGTGCCACATCGGCCTGTGAAATAATTACTGTCGGCGAAAAACCTGAAAAACCGAGTTCCTGATTAGAATCATGTTCAATTTTGGCAGTCACGGTAAATGCTGCATCGGCAATATTCACCGTTTCACCAAGTTTAACGTGAAGCAAATCCATGGCACGTTGGCTGAGCCAAATTTCACCAGATTGAATCTTGTCCGCTGCAGGACTCACCCTCAATTCACCACGTAACGGAAAATTGTGCTCAATCGCTTTGACATTCACCATCACAAATTGCGCTTGAGTATGTGCCATCGAACTAAATACAGTCACATGCGACTGTTGTAACTGATGTGCAGTCGCCTGATCCTGCCAGTCTTGCGCAATGGGCTCATTGTCACTCAGGACTAAATCACCCGCCAACATTTCTGCCGCTTGCAACGCTACCGCATTTTGAATTTGTTCATTGCTAAACTTTAAGGCCGTGGTCGCACTAATCGCTAAAGTCAGCGCAATAATCAGTAAATATACACCACTGCTTTTAAAACTCTGCTTTAACAGCGGATGAAATAATGCGTTCATTTCATCCTCCTGTTATGGCAGCAGTTGGCTTAGCTGCAAATTGCTCAACCAATTGCCCATCAATTAAGGCATAGTGACGCTGACATTGTGCCGCCAGTTTCGGGTCGTGCGTGACCAACACCAAGGTTGTGCCCAACTCGCGGTTCAATTCAAATAACAATTGCTCAATTTCAGTTGCAGTTTCCCCATCCAAGTTTCCTGTCGGTTCATCGGCAAAAATAATTTTAGGTTCACGAATTAAAGCGCGTGCAATGGCGACACGTTGTTGCTCACCTCCCGAAAGCACTTTCGGCGTTTGCTGTGCCTGACGCTCTAAACCGACACGTTTCAGCAAATTCAGCGCTTTTTGTTCAGCTTCTGCATATTTAAATTTTTCCTGCAAACGTAGTGGCAACATCACATTTTCCAGTGCCGTCAAATGCGGCAATAACTGAAAAGACTGAAACACAAAACCAATATGCTTTAAACGAACTTCTGCACGTTGTTCTTCATTTAATTCTGCAATCGACTCACCACAAATCAGCAATTTTCCACTACTGGCTTGATCTAAAGTTGCCAAAATACCCAATAAGGTCGATTTTCCTGAACCCGAACGACCTGTAATGGCCACTTGTTCACCTTCCTGAATATCGAAGTTTAAATTCTCAAAAATGGTCAATTGTTTTTGTGCAAGTTGTATCTTTTGTGTCAAATTTTGGGCAGAAATAATCGTTTGTGGCATGATATTAGATTCTTTAGTGTTTTGAGTCATACGTTTCCCATTATGCAAAATCGCAATCTAACTAGTCGTGTCTTCCCGCGTGTGTTGCTGCTCGGACTATGTTTCAGCCCACTCGTGGTATCTGCAAAAACCATTATGATTGTAGGTGACAGCTTAAGTGCAGGTTACGGCATACAACCACAACAAGGTTGGGTTCACTTATTGCAAAAACGTTTAGAACAACAGTATCCGAAACAGCATAAAGTGGTCAATGCAAGTGTCAGTGGCGAAACCACCAGTGGTGCTTTGGCGCGTCTGCCTAAATTGCTGCAGACCCATCGTCCAGACGTTGTAGTCATTGAGTTAGGCGGAAATGATGGCTTGCGTGGACAACCGCCACAAATGATTCAAAAAAATTTAGCGAACTTAATTCAGCATAGCCAAAAAGCCAAAGCGAAAGTGGTGATTTTTGGGATGAAAATGCCGCCAAATTACGGCTCGGCGTATAGCAAAGCATTTGAAAATAACTATAAAGTGGTGAGTCAGCAATATAAAGTCAAATTACTGCCATTTTTTATGGAAGGTATTGCGGGCAATAAGCAATTGATGCAAAAAGATTTAATTCATCCAAATGCCAAAGCTCAGCCTATTTTGCTAAATAATGCTTATCCATATATCAAAGGCGCTTTATAAAGCGCCTTTGAGGAAAATCTAATTGCTGTGCGGTTCGGATTAAAAATCAAAAAAAACCACTTCACCTGTTTCCAGTGAATATTCTGCACCGACTACTTTCAACTGACCTTGTTCAATCAGGTTTTCTAAAACTGCTGAACCATGACGCAATTGATTTACCGATGCAAATACATTGGAACGTACTGCATGCTTAGACAATTTCGCCAAATCATTTTTCAGTTCAGTCTGCATTAAGGTTTCAACTGAAGGGCGAACACGGTTCACAATCGACATTAAATTTGCCGATGGTGGACAGTCTGGGCACATTAAAGTATCAATTGTCGCTTGAATTGCACCACAGTGACTGTGTCCTAAGACAACAACCACAGCACAGTCATAACGCTCTGCCGCAAATTCAACACTACCTACCTGTGATGGCGCAACCACATTGCCCGCAACACGAATTACAAAAAGATCACCCAATCCTTGGTCAAATACCATTTCTGCAGGAACACGTGAATCTGAACATCCTAAAATAATGGCAAATGGATTTTGGTCTTCTGCCATTTCTGCACGCTGTTGGTGCGACAATTGCTTCGGATGTCTGGTATCACCAGAAACAAAACGTTGGTTTCCTTGTTTAAGACGTTCTAAAGCTTCTTGAGCTGTTAGCATTCTTGATTTACCACCCATCTTTGAAGTTGCGATATTCTAAAGCCAGTTTTTATGAATGTCACTTGCAAAAAAATATGCAGCTGCGCTTTTCTTTATTCATTTTTGTTATAAATTTTTTCACTTTTTATTGAGATAGGTCACATTTTCTACCAATTTCAAAGCTTTGATCAAAAAAGCAAGGGATGACTTTCATTTTTAAACGCCTACAATAGACAGAATACACTTGTGCAATTAGACCTAAGAGCTAGTGCCTATCATTATTGGAGCCTGTTTTGGGTTCGTCAGGGGAAGACGTTTTCATGATGAAATTTATTCGATCACGTTATCTACATACGACTTTATTGGCTTTGGGACTAAGTACATCTTGCCTTGTGCAAAGCGCTGCGCCCAATCCATATACCTTCACAAAAAACAATAACGCCAGTAACAGCAACGCAACTGAACTTAAACTATTACAAAATCATTTTCAGCAACAGCGCAAACAAGCAGGACTAAGCTCTAAAAGCATTCGTGTTGGAGATGTCGTCTGGAGCTATAACGAAGGTGGCTCGCACAGCAAACCCACAATTTTATTGATTCATGGTTTGGCAGGCACACGTGATAATTGGAACCGTGTCGCGCAATTTTTAACCCCACATTATCATGTGATTATTCCAGATTTACCCAATAGCGGTGACACCAAAACTCCAAGCAATTTTGATAATTCAGTTCCGAATGTAACTTCACAACTGCGTCAATTTATTGAAGCAATTGACTGTGAAGAAAACTTACACGTGGCAGGACATTCTTTAGGCGGCTCAATTGCAACCGTGTATGCCTCGCAATATCCTTTTGATACGCAAAGTTTATTTTTACTCAATAGTGCAGGCATTTATAAACTTGCTAATACGCCTTACACCAAAAATCCATTATCTTTAAATGACTTAATTGTGAGCAAACATGGCGATTTAGCCGACGTCGCCAAACAAATCATGCAAAGCCCGCCTGCCATGACCTCACAAATTCAACATGCGCAAGAAGAAGTCCTGATTTCTCGCTCAGAACAAACCCGTAAAGCAATTGAGCAAATTGTCAAACTCAACCGTATTTATACTCCAGACTCATTTGCACGTTTAGCAGGATCAATTGAAGCACCGACCCTGATTTTATGGGGTAAGCAAGATCGCATTATTAATGTTGAAGTGGCGAAGGAATTACAATCTTTACTCAAACGCGCCGAAACACCTGTGATTCTTAATAATGTTGGACACATGCCGTTATTGGAAGCTGAAAAACAAGTCGCACAATATTATTTGCCGTTTCTGGCTAAAACTCAGAACCTAAAAAACCCACTTGCTGATAAACTGATTCCTCTAAATTAATTATTATATAAAACCTTCATGCAGAAACATCCCATCATTGAGCAACTAATTGAAGCTCAGCTTGATTTTTTAGATCAAGAATTTAACCAAAGTGAAATGGTACAAACTGAATTTATGCAGGTTTACCAATGGTTTCGCAAACAAAGCTTACAAGATTTATGGACATCTGAAGCCATTCATCAACTGATTCAACATCAAATTTTAAATACACCTGCCAGTTCATTTTTAGTGGAACAAATTGCTGAGCATATTCGTTTTGCACTGGTACACCCTGTTAATGACAGCAGTAAAATTGCCGATGTGATACCTGTGCTGACCATCGACAAAATTGCACAATATGTTGCAAGTAAAAGTGGACATCGTCAGCGTTTGATTAAAGCCGTGGTGAATAATCCTGCCTTTGCCGCCATGATTACCCAACTCATTCAACACTCCATTCAGGATTATATGGATAATTCGGTGATCGCCAAAAGCGTGCCTGGCGTATCGCGTTTTATGAAAATGGGTAAATCGGTTTTGGAAAGCGTTACCGATACCAATTTAGACCAGACCATTCAGCATTATTTGCAAAAAAATGTGCAGAAGCTGACTCAAATGAGCGAGTCGGTGCTTAATCAACATTTTGATGAGGAAAAACTGTATCACTTCCAAGCCAATTTATGGCACACAGTTAAAGACTTGCCACTTTCCGTTTTAAAAAATTATATTGAAGTACAAGACCTATCCCAAACTGTCAATTTAGGACATGAAATTTGGGATCATTTACGCCAAAGTGACTATTTGAAACAGCAAGTGCATGATGGGGTTTATGCGTGGTATGTACGCAATCAGGCGCGCCCTTTTGACTTGTTATTGCACGACTTAAACATTGATGAAGCGCTAGTCCAACAACAATTACAACAACTGTTAAATCCAGTCATTCAAAAAATGATCGCTGAAGGCTATTTAAAGCAACGTGCGCGCCATTATTTAGAGAAATTTTATTATTCTGAAAAAACACAACAAATTTTAAATCTACAAACGAATGAATAGGGTCTGTTGACAATTTCAGATAAAAATAACCTCCTGAAATTTAGGAGGTTATTTTTAAGCGAGGCTTAGAGCTTATTTAAAATAAGCACCTTCAGATTGACTGTGGTCAGTCTGATCCACCACACGCATCAATTCAGGTACGTGTTGTTTCAAGGTTGTTTCAACACCTTGCTTTAAAGTCACATCAATCGCTGAACATCCTTGGCAACCGCCACCAAATTTCAATACTGCAGTTAAGCCGTGTTCTTCATCTTCAACCACTTCAACCAAAGCACAGTTACCACCATGCCCTGCTAAACCTGGGTTAATTTCAGACTGTAAAACATAAGTAATGCGTTCTTCTACTGAAGCATCTGGGCCTACGCGTGGCACTTTTGAGTTCGGTGCACGGAAAGTCAATTGACCACCAAAACGGTCTTTGTTGTAGTCAATTACGGCATCCAATAAATACGGAATAGACGGCGTATCAATAAATGCAGGAAAGTCTGGATATTCCTGTTTGTAGTCTGTAGGTACAACTTCATCGGGCGCACTATAAGCCATGCAACATTCAGCACGCGGTGTACCAGGATTTTCCACAAAAACACGCACACCAATACCCGGTGTATTTTGCTTTGCCAATAAATCCTTCAAATACTCTTGAGCAGTTGGCGTAATCAATAAGTTTGGAATTTCATCTACAACTGCTGTGCTGCTGTTCTCAGTCGACATAACAATAATTTCCTCAAGCTGAAGTGGCTATTTTAACTGAAGATGCGGGGGAATAAAAAAAAATCAACCAAAATTGTCGGATTTATTCCTAAAGTTCGACTCAAACTCAGTTTTGATGCATTATTACAGCAGAATTCAAGTAAAAGAATAGGCGTTTATGCTCGATTTACCTTTTAATCATACCGTGACCATTATCATTATTACGGTCATTGTGTCTATGTTGGCGTTTTCCAAACAAGAATTAATGAATCGTCTGATTTTTTGGCCGCCTGCTATGCAACGTGGTCAATATGACCGCTTCATTACCCATGGTTTTGTGCATGCCGATGGTGCGCATTTGCTGTTCAATATGATTACCCTGTTTTTCTTTGGCAGCATTATTGAAAGTTTTTATCGCCAATACGTCTATGATTTAGGCTTTGTTTTATTCTATTTGGGTGGTTTAATCGCCGCGATTATTCCAAGTTATTTAAAGCATAAAAATGACCATCGTTGGGCCAGCTTAGGCGCATCTGGTGCTGTATCTGCGGTGTTGTTTGCCTATATTTTGTTTGAGCCGTGGAAGTTGATTTTCGTGTTCTTTATTCCAGTGCCTGCCATTATTTTTGCAATACTGTATGTAGCGTATAGCATTTGGTCGGGTAAACGCGGCAATTCCAATATTAATCACAGTGCGCATTTATGGGGTGCGGCCTATGGTGTGATTGTGACTATTTTAATTGAACCACGCATCTTGCCTCACTTCCTGAATAAACTGGCGCAACTGCCGTTTTAACTTTTGAAACTATAACGACTCGGTACATCTACCACTGAGTCGTTGCTACTTTAAAGAATTTTCAAATCCGTCAATAGACTGCTTTCATAAATCCGCTTAACACCATCATTTATTGCCTCTCATCTTCAGCCTCTCTCATTGGGAAAAACGACTTTCAATCGTCATTTTATGAACTGCTGATAAGTATTTTTGATTGATGAAAGCATCTGAATGATCCAATACAGCATAAAGCACACAACAAATAACATGCAGTTACTCGACAAGCACTTATACTAAGAATATAAAGACTAAAACTATCAAGCAATCAGGAGTCAGCCATGAAAAAGTTTGCACTTCTAAGCGCCCTGTTACTCAGTCTAGGATTAAGCGCCTGTGCCGTACATACCCCTGAAGGCAGTGTGGTGATTGATCCTGACCGCACGATCTACCCGAAAGGCTATTATCCACACCAACATCCGCATGGTGATGGTGATTTTTGTCCTCCAGGTCAGGCGAAAAAAGGACGTTGTTAAGCTGTTGGTCTGAGTGAATAAAACATTGTTGATACAGCATCAGACTCATTTATGATTCGAACCTAGACATTTAAACACTAACCTTTAAATCTCAACAACATTTCATTCACATTAAAAACCTTTACACTTCGTGAAGGTTTTTTTATTCAAATTTCACTCAATTTTGGTAGTTTTTGCTACCCCATATCGCAACTTGGCATAGATAATGTATACATCTGTATATTAATTTCAATTTAGTTTGCGAGTTTTTGCATGTCCACTTCTTACGATGGCTTACAGTTTCCAATTCATCCAGAAAATCATAAACCCAGCACCTCAAGCACGGGCAAACAAATTATTGCCGAAGCCTTAGCCACAGTCGATCATCAAAGCTCAGTCGATGCTTTGGCAGAAAAAAACTGGCGTAAACACTATCCAAAATACTTTAAAGCCCTCGTGACCAATGGTATTCGTGAACAAGCTAACGCAATTCAAATTGCAGAAGATGGTTTAAGAAAAGCTCATCAAAGTTTTGAGTTTTATCGTCATGAGCAAAAATATGTGCTGAAAGATGTCATGCTCTTGCCTACTGAAACTTTACATACCTTTAAATTACAAGGCAGCAGCCAAGCAGCACCCGAATGGTATGTGCCGTATCGTGGGCAAAAGTTACAAGGTCAAGCTCTACTAGATCAAATTGCAATTTGGCTAGCAGCAGGCATTATTGAACCAAGTCATGCCGAAGCGTTAAATGCTGCAATCGCGCATCCTGAATGGTTTGATTTGTCTGACCGTAACATGGTGCTATTTGGTGCAGCTTCAGAAGCAGGGCCACTCACATGGTTAGCCAAATGGAAAGCCAATATTATTGCAGTCGATTTACCAAACAGCCGTGTGTGGAATAAAATTTTAAGCACTGTGCAACAAGGCAATGCTACCTTATACGCACCAAGTACAACACAACTCGCGGCAGATACTCCATTTGACGTTTTAACAGAGCAATTGGGTGCAAATCTGCTCACGCAAACCCCAGAAATTGCACATTGGTTAGCCCAAAAACCTGAAACGCTAGATTTAGCAGCCATTGCTTATTTGGATGGTGAAAAACACGTGCGTGTTGCGATGGCGATGGATGCCATTATGCAATATGTCAGCGAACACAAAGCTGATAGCAGCCTTATGTTTATGTGTACCCCAACCGATGTTTATGCCGTTCCTGAAGAAGTGATTAGCGCATCGGCAGAGAAGTTTCAGCAGCGTTCACAAGGGCAAAAGCTACTCACCAAAAGTATTGAAACCATTTCACGCAGTCATTTCTTCCAAAAGAATCTGCATAATTTAATTGCTTCAGACAATGGTCAACATTATGGTATTGCCGACTGTTTGGTGGTTGAACAAGGGCCAAACTATGCTTTAGCAAAACGCATCCAGCAATGGCGTGCAATTTTAGCGCGTCATCAAGGACAGCATGTCAGCATCAATATTGCACCTTCGACCACCACACACTCTGTGACCAAAAATCCATTACTCAAAGCAGCATTTAGTGGCGCAAGTTTGTTTGATGTTGAAGCATTTAGCCCTGAAACCACCAATGCGATTATGGCGGCATTGTGGATTCATGACTTACGCAATCCAAACTCGGCAGCCAATCCTGAAGTGAAACTTGAGCATCCGCTCGAATTGATGATGGAAGGTGCGAACCATGGTGGATTGTGGCGCGTGGCGTATTTGGCACGAACGGCCCTACCTTTCGCTGCGCTCTATGGCTTTGCTGCAGATAAATTACCACTGGACAAAGTCATCCAAAAATTTAAAAAGTAATGTAAACCGCTAATCTATCTATTCAAAAACTTGCCTGCAAATATTTCTCTAGACTGATCTGCAGGTATAAAAAAAGCGCTGTATCATCACAGCGCTTTTTTCAACCACTCAAAAAAGTTGAGAATGGATTAAAACACTTTTAAGAACAACCAGAACAAGCTACCCGATAAACAAATTGTCGCAGGTAAAGTGAAAATCCAAGCCGAAAGAATTGTACGCACCATTTGGAAATTCAGACCCGATTTATTTGCCACCATGGTACCTGCCACCGCACTGTTCAGTACGTGTGTAGTTGAAACTGGCATCCCCAAACCATCTGCAGCAGCAATAGTTGACATTGCCACAAGCTCGGCAGACATACCTTGACCATAAGTCATGTGCTGCTTACCGATACGTTCACCAACAGTCACCACAATACGTTTCCAGCCGACCATCGTACCCAAGCCTAGTGCTAAGGCAACGGCAACTTTGACCCAAGTTGGAATGTATTGTAAGAATGAATCTAAATGGCTGCGGTAGCTTTTAACCACTTTTTTCTGTTCTTCCGACATTTCAGGCAAGGCATTGGCTTTGTCTAAACGCTTGAATGAAGTCGTGCTTAAATACATATCATTACGCATTTCTGCTACTTCAGCTTCAGGCACATCTTTCAAGTTGCCATATTGACCCACACGCTCACCCAAATGGTCAGTTAAGCTTGCCAAAGCAGGCACGACTTCAGGGGTAATTTCTTTGGTCTGAATATAGCTAGTGATGACCTGACGTGCTTTTTCATCTGGCATATCGACATGTTGTGCATAAATCACATCAGCTGTTTGCGTTGAAAGCTGTTGGAACGATTGAATGTGGTTTTGGTCTAACTCTTTATTTAACGAGTACGCCAACGGCACAATCCCGATCAAAATCAACATGATTAAACCCATGCCCTTTTGACCATCGTTTGAACCATGCGCAAAACTTACCCCAGTACAAGTAAAAATTAGAATGGCACGAATCAGTGGTGGTGGTGGCTTATTGCCTTCAGGTGGCTGGAACAACTCCATTTGTTTCTTGAAGATTTTTTTCACCAAGAAGAACAAAATCGCAGCAAAGGCAAAACCAATCAGTGGCGAGAACAATAAAGCCTTGCCCACTTTCATGACTTGTTCCATGTCTACGCCACTTGCACCCGCACCTGAGTTCAGCAAGTAGTTCATAATCCCCACACCTAAAATCGAACCGATTAAAGTGTGCGAACTTGAAGCAGGAATACCGAAAAACCACGTTCCTAAGTTCCAGACAATCGCGGCAATCAACATGGCAAAAACCATGGCAAAGCCTGCGCCTGAACCGACATTCATAATCAATTCGACTGGAAGTAAGGCAATAATACCGTAGGCAACTGCGCCACTGGCGACCATCACCCCAAGGAAGTTACAGAAACCCGCCCACATTACTGCCACAGGTGCAGACAGGGCATTGGTATAAATAACCGTTGCCACTGCGTTAGCTGTGTCGTGGAAACCATTCACAAATTCAAAGCCTAAGGCAATGAATAAAGCGGTCGCCAATAAAATCACCGAGTACATGCTTAGCGCAGGCACGTGGGATAAGTCCGCAGACAATTGGAAACCAATATAAATAAGGGTAGAAACGATGATCGTTAAAAACACCGGCATAAAAAATTTCGGTGTAGGCACATGAACATTGGTCGATTTAGTGGTCGACTTGTGTGCTGAATCTACAGGAGTTGGATTAGAATTCATGCAAGCAGAAAAGAGGATTTAAAATCCCCTTATTGTTCAATTAAATTGTGACAATTATATGACAAAGAGCTGCTATATAAAGCAACTTTCATACTTTATTTTCACACTTTAAGCTGTTTTTTTTGTGCATAAAATTAAAATTAACATTTAAATTTAAACACTTAGAATAAATAAACCTACTTTTCTTATGCCATTCTCTCAAATTTAGATTGTTACACCTTTGTCATATTTGCCTAAAATTTCAGACAAAATTTACCGTGAGCCAATTTTGCCTGAGCAATATGACAAAGCGATGACGCATCAAAGTAAAATCAAAATTAGAATGTTCCTCATCACAACTTTTATTTAGGTTCAAAAGCTACAGCAAAATCCTAAAAATACTGCTTTATGCACTATTTTTACGACTTCCACTCTCTCTAGTCGCTTCAAGTGCACGAAAGCCGTGCGAACTCTGCTAAAATAGCGCTCATTTCGGATTCAGTCATAAAGGGTTTTTTATGTCCACGCTTACCACCCTGAAAGCGCTTCTTGCCCAAAGAATTTTAATTATCGATGGTGCTATGGGTACTATGATTCAACGCCATCAATTGGAAGAAGCCGATTATCGTGGTGAGCGTTTTGCAGATTGGGCACATGACCTCAAAGGCAACAATGATTTATTGGTACTGACCCAACCGCACATTATTCAGGGTATTCACGAAGCCTACTTAGATGCGGGTGCAGACATTATTGAAACCAACAGCTTTAACGGCACACGCGTTTCTATGTCTGACTATCACATGGAAGATTTGGTTCCAGAAATTAACCGCGAAGCAGCGCGTTTAGCCAAAGCTGCCTGTGAAAAATATTCAACACCAGACAAACCACGTTTTGTGGCAGGTGTACTTGGGCCAACATCGCGTACCTGTTCAATTTCACCAAATGTAAACGACCCTGCATTTCGTAACATTAGCTTTGATGCACTCAAAGAAAACTATATTGAAGCTGCGCATGCCTTAATTGAAGGTGGTGCAGATATCCTGCTCATTGAAACTGTATTTGACACCTTAAACTGTAAAGCTGCGATTTTTGCGGTCAAAGAAGTGTTTAAACAGCTCGGGCGTGAATTGCCGTTGATGATTTCAGGTACCATTACCGATGCTTCAGGACGTACCTTAACGGGTCAAACTGCAGAAGCTTTCTGGAACTCGGTACGTCATGGCGATTTACTTTCAATTGGTTTTAACTGTGCTTTGGGCGCAGATGCCATGCGTCCACACGTTAAAACCGTTTCAGACGTTGCCGATGTGTTTGTTTCTGCACACCCGAACGCGGGCTTACCCAACGCATTTGGTGGTTATGATGAAACGCCTGAAGAAACCGCAGCTTTCCTCAAAGAATTTGCTGAAAGCGGCTTGATCAATATTACAGGCGGTTGCTGTGGTACAACGCCTGATCATATCCGCGCGATTTACAATGCGGTAAAAGACATTCCACCGCGTAAAATTCCAGAGATTAAACCTGCATGCCGTTTAAGTGGTTTAGAACCATTTAACATTTATGATGACTCTTTATTTGTAAACGTGGGCGAACGTACCAACGTCACAGGTTCTAAAAAATTCCTGCGTTTAATTCGTGAAGAAAACTTTGCCGAAGCCTTAGATGTTGCTCGTCAACAGGTAGAAAGCGGTGCGCAAATCATCGACATCAACATGGATGAAGGCATGCTCGATTCAGAAGGTGCGATGGTGCACTTCCTGAACTTGGTGGCATCTGAGCCTGATATTTCTCGCGTACCTATCATGATTGACTCCTCTAAATGGGAAATCATTGAAGCAGGCTTGAAATGCGTACAAGGTAAAGCCATTGTCAACTCTATTTCCTTAAAAGAAGGTTATGACGAGTTTGTCGAAAAAGCCCGCCTCTGCCGCCAATACGGCGCAGCTGTCATTGTTATGGCCTTTGACGAAGTCGGACAAGCCGATACTGTGGCACGTAAGCGCGAAATTTGTAAACGCTCTTATGACGTTTTGGTCAATGATGTTGGCTTCCCTGCCGAAGACATTATTTTTGACCCGAACGTGTTTGCAGTTGCGACAGGTATTGAAGAACACAACAACTACGCAGTCGATTTTATTGAAGCCACAGGCTGGATTAAACAAAACCTGCCGCATGCCATGATTTCAGGCGGTGTATCGAACGTATCTTTCTCATTCCGTGGTAACGAACCTGTACGTGAAGCCATTCACGCGGTATTCCTATATCACGCTATTCAGCAAGGCATGACCATGGGGATTGTCAACGCAGGTCAGTTGGCAATTTACGATGACATCCCGAAAGAACTGAAAGAAGCAGTTGAAGCCGTTATTCTGAACCAGAACCAAGGTGAAAGCGGTCAGGATGCCACAGAAAAACTGCTAGAAGTGGCAGAAAAATATCGTGGTCAATCAGGCGCACAAAAAGCCGAAGAAAACTTAGAATGGCGTAGTGAATCTGTCGAAAAACGTCTTGAGTACGCTTTAGTTAAAGGCATCACCACCTTTATTAATGAAGACACCGAAGAAGCGCGCCTGAAAGCCAAACGTCCATTAGATGTAATTGAAGGCCCGTTGATGGATGGCATGAACGTAGTTGGTGACTTGTTTGGTGCAGGTAAAATGTTCCTGCCACAAGTGGTGAAGTCTGCACGTGTGATGAAACAAGCCGTTGCATGGCTCAACCCGTACATCGAAGCTGAAAAAACCGAAGGTCAGTCTAAAGGTAAAGTTTTGATGGCAACGGTAAAAGGCGACGTTCACGACATTGGTAAAAATATTGTGGGCGTAGTCTTGGGCTGTAATGGATACGATATTGTCGATCTCGGTGTGATGGTACCTGCAGAAAAAATCCTGCAAACTGCCATTGACGAAAAAGTCGATATCATTGGCTTGTCTGGTCTGATTACCCCATCTTTAGATGAAATGGTTTTTGTTGCCAAAGAAATGCAGCGTAAAGGCTTTAACATTCCATTGTTGATTGGTGGCGCAACCACATCTAAAGCACATACTGCAGTTAAAATTGATCCACAGTTCTCAAATGATGCAGTGATTTATGTTGCCGATGCTTCGCGTGCCGTTGGTGTTGCGACAACCTTACTCTCCCCTGAAATGAAACCTGCTTTTGTTGCAGAGCATCGTGCGGAATACGCTAAAATTCGTGAACGTATTGCCAATAAGCAACCAAAAGCTGCGAAATTGTCGTATGCAGAAGCCATCGACAATGGTTTAAAAATTGATTGGGACAACTACACGCCTGCAGTACCAAAATTAATTGGTACACAAGTGCTGACCAATTACCCGCTTGAAACCTTGTTGCCATACTTTGACTGGACACCATTCTTTATTTCTTGGAGTTTGGCGGGCAAATTCCCGAAAATTCTGGAAGATGAAGTGGTGGGCGAAGCTGCAACCGACTTATATAACCAAGCGCAAGCCATGCTCAAAGATATTATTGCAAATAATCGCTTTGATGCACGTGCAGTCTTTGGGATTTACCCTGCCAACCGTTCTGCGGCAGATTCAGTACAAGTATATGATGCAGCACGTAATCAAGTAACGCACACCTTCCATCATATTCGCCAACAGTCTGACAAAGTCACAGGCAAACCAAACTTGTCTTTGGCAGACTTTGTTGCAACTGCAGAGCAAGGGCAAGATTACTTGGGCGGCTTTACCGTGTCGATTTTTGGTGCGGAGGAAATGGCCAATGAGTTTAAAGCCAAAGGGGATGATTATTCTGCCATTTTGGTGCAGTCTTTGGGTGACCGTTTTGCAGAAGCATTTGCAGAGCATTTGCATGAGCGTATTCGTAAAGAATTCTGGGGCTATCAGCCGAATGAGCAGCTAAGCAATGAAGAGCTGATTAAAGAGAAATATGTAGGGATTCGTCCTGCACCGGGCTATCCTGCGTGCCCTGAGCACTCTGAAAAAGCCACACTGTTTAACTGGTTAGGTTCGACTGAAAAGATTGGCACACAGCTGACCAGCAGCTTTGCGATGTGGCCGCCTTCATCTGTGAGCGGCTTCTACTATGCCAACCCTGCTTCTGAGTACTTTAACGCGGGTAAAATCTCGTTAGATCAGCTTGAAGATTACGCACAGCGTAAAGGCTGGAGTTTAGATGAAGCGAAGCGTTGGTTAGCTCCAAACTTGGATGATTCGATTAATTAATTGCTTTATGCCGCTTGGGTAGTACATCGGCCCATGCGCTCTACATAATGTCATTTCAAAAACCAGTGAATTGTAAAATTCACTGGTTTTTTGTTAAAAGGAAGTTTTAGCTAAATTGCATCAAATTATTGGAAGATCGTAATCCCCCTAAAATAAAATAATCTAAAAGTAGAATTTTCTTTTAAGATTCATGTACGTATGACTACATTAAATAAATTTACGGACTTAGACAGGCCACATATCCGAGTTGTTACTTAAATTTGAATGGATTTCGGAAAATTCGGCTTCTGAATGTTTAGGCAACAAATCCTGACGATACTAGGAATTAGTCACCAATATCAGGAATAAAAACCTGCTTTAAAGGGATTAAAGCTCTATATTGTGGTTTAAAATCTTCATAATAACGATAAATTAACTCTACAATCTCTTTACCATCAATAAGTCTTAACCGTGATTTATTCGTAGCTTTACTCTTTGCTTGATTACTATAACTTCCAAGATTAACAAATAAAGCATATTCGCCATCTTCAAGAGTACCTAAAAGTTGATTTATTTCAGGTAAGCCATTAGATGTTAAAGTTTTTTTACATTGAACCTTAATAATAGGGGGTTCGAAGCCAAGTGTATCCTTGTGAGCAATAACATCAACACCGCCATCACCCGACCTCTGAGTAACCCTAGCAACATACCCCATGCATTCAAGCAAATGAGCGACAAATTCTTCAAACTGATAACCGTTTAAATGTTGATGTAATCTGCGAATAATAAAATCTTCAGTTGAATATTTTGCTGTTTCATTAATTACTTTAGTTACTGTTTCATCATCGGGTATTTCTTCTTGTTCTAATTCTTGCTCTTGTAACTCAACTATTGGGTCTTTATTTATTGTAGCTTGGTATTCAATACCTACAGCATTTAAAAAATCACCTGCTGTTTTCTTAATTTCAAACAACGTAATGTAAGCACCAATTTCATATAACGCTACTTGAGAAAAATTGTTACGTGGGACTCCATTAGGTGTTAGCCATGTTACAGGACGACGATTTAAATAAGCATCTTCGTCTTCAGAATTAGCTCTCTCATAATCTCCACTAATAATACCAATATAGACCAATCTATCCGATTTGCATGGGTATACCACATAATCTCCTGTTTTTACCACATGCATAAATCTGTAAATTGTGGCTACCTGAGTTCGGATAGAAGGCATTGAAGAATCAGGTTGCTTTGCTTGCAAAGCAAATTTAAAGGCTTCCCTATCAGCATCAATCTGACTTAAATCACCTAACTCTGACCAGCCAATTCCAATGTAATTTTTTTCAACTGGCTCAGTTCCAACATGTACGCCCATGTGTACACCCCAAACAGTCGGAGTATCAGACATTTATTGACCTTAAATACTTGTAATTTATGCCGTTCAGCATATCTTAAATAAGGATTAATTTGAATATGAGTATTATTGTGGGTATCGTTTCTGAGTTTAAAAAATTTGATGCTGATCTTAAAAATCCGAACTGGTCAGTATCTTCAATTAGCTCTAATAATGAGCTAATTGTTAGTTTATGGGGTCATAAACCTTTATTATCTAAACATCCAACTGAAAGAAAACAGGTTTATCGTGACCGTATTGATAGATGGTCTGGTAATGGACGTAATGAATTTAAGAAAAACCTTGATCTAGCATTAGAAGAAAAATTAAAAATTAGACCTATTATAGCTATGCTCGATAAAAGCTCGGATTTTCAAAATATTTTAGATGGCAAAGATGGCAGCCAATACCCTAAAAGATTTAATGCAAAAACCAATTGGATCGGTGAATTAACTATTTGGGATGGTATCCAATTTGAGATTGTATTTAGTCTTGAACAATAATTTAAACTCAAACCAAGTTTTTATTATGCTTACTACAGGCTTACCTTGCATAAACCCTAAATACAACAAAGCCCTGAGTATGTCAGGGCTAAGTCATTGATATTTGGCGGAAGCGGTGAGATTCGAACTCACGGAGGACTCACACCCTCGTCGGTTTTCAAGACCGGTGCATTAAACCGCTCTGCCACGCTTCCAATGGCGGCTATCATATAAAGAAAAATTCAGCTTGGCAAATATTTTCTAAAAATTATGATCCAAATGTTCAAAATAAAATCAAAAATCAGTCATTTTCTGCAATTTCAGGCTTTTCATAGCGTATCGAATTAATAAACCAGCTCTTTTTGCCTAACGGCGTCTGCACTTCCACCTCATCATCTACCTGTTTAGACAACAAAGCTCTAGCCATAGGTGAATCAATCGAAATATGTTGTGGATGATGATCATAAATTTCATCCACGCCCACAATTCTCAAGGTCTTTTGCTCGCCTTGTTCATTTTCAATTTCGACCCATGCGCCAAAATATACTTTACCCTCTTGTTCTGGTGCAAAATCGACAATACGCAGCTCTTCTAAACGCTTGCCCAAATAACGTACCCGACGGTCAATTTTACGCAAAAGCTGTTTGTTATATTGGTAATCTGCGTTTTCAGAGCGATCGCCGAGACTTGCCGCCCAGTTTACTTTTTTGGTGATTTCAGGGCGTTCTTCATGCCACAAATGCTGTAACTCTGCCACGAGTTTATCGTGTCCAGAACGTGTAATTAAGTTAGATTTCATGGTGTTTTTGCAGCCGGTTTTTTACATTTGGTTAACATCAATCCTATATTTTATTGCATTTTTATACACAATAAAAATTTATAAAATTTATTTCTCAATGAAATGAATATCTTATGTTACATTTTTCAAAAAATTTATGTACAAAATTTGACATCCAAAATTTTCATCTTTATTATTCGCACATCTTTTAGTTTTGATCACTTTTTAACCTGTGTATAAATTTTACACATTTTCCCTTTAATCCCAAGTCATTTTGAATGACGTCATGACTGCCCAACCCTTATTGAATTTATCAAACTTGAAAAAGTTTAAGGTGTGTTGCCTTTGCTTTTTAGGGCATAAATTACTTGTAGCGGAGCCAACATGCACAGTAGTTCAACGTCTGGGTCTAGGCTTAGCCTTCACTCATTTTTTAATCGCCTCCCATTCAAAGTCCTCGCTTTCAGTACTGTTCTTCTCCCATTCCACAGTATTAACGCAGGCAAAGCCGTTCATCAATTTGACAGCGTCGTCAATCAGAACAAATTGACCGTTGTGTCTGTGGAAAATCCAACCACAGTGTTTAAAGATGGACAACATTTACATGGCTTTGGTTATGACCTTGTGCGTAACTATGCCGACAGCATGAATGTGAAACTCGAATTTAAAACGGTAAGCGACAATGCGACCGCTTTAAAATGGGTGTCTTCTGGTAAAGCGAACTTTGCCATGACCACGTCGAGTATCCAAAGCATCGAAAAGCAGCAACTCACGGCATTTTCTGCCAGTTGTGGCGATTTAAATACTTTAAAGCGTAATGGTTTAAATAGTGAGCTGAACTGGGTGTTTAAACACGCAGATGATCCTCTTAGCCAAACCGCAAGCAACTTTGTTTGTCGTGGCAAGCAAAACGGCTCAATTACCCAATTGGCTTCATTTTATAATCGTAATGTGGTCAAACAAGAATCGTGGGATGTGATCCAGCGGGATTTGCGTAATCGTTTACCTTTATATAAGGCCAACTTTAAAAAGACTGCCACGCAGTACGATTTAGACTGGCATCTTTTGGCGGCAATTGGTTATCAGGAATCTTACCTCAAACCCAACTCGGTTTCGCCAACAGGTGTGCGCGGTATTATGATGCTGACCAATAATACAGCCAAAGCGATGGGCGTAAGCAACCGTACCGATCCTGCACAAAGTATTCAGGGTGGTGCTAAGTATTATGACCAAATGCTGAGCCGTTATGAGCATATTCCATTTCCTGATCGTAACTGGTATGCCCTAGTCGCTTATAACATGGGTCCTGGTGCAGTCAGTCAAATTCAGAAGCGTATTCGCTCACAAGGCAAAAACCCGAACAATTGGGTTAACCTATATGCGTATTTAGACCGTAACAAAGCGAGCAACGGTCGTTATCGTCAAGCAGTGCAATATGTGACTCGTATTCGCGCCTACCTTGAGCATATTAAGACCACACCGCAATTGGTGAATATCTAAAATTTACCTCGCGTGATTGAGTTGCAGTGTATATCAGCTGCAATTCAAACATGAATAATGCGCTGTTAAAGCTGCAGTGCATAAAAAAGCCTAGTTGATACTTCAGCTAGGCTTTTTTGTACTATAGCGGGAAATTCGCCTGCTACAGCGTAAATCGCTTGAATTAAGCAGATTGCTCAAGAATCTTCTTAAATAAGTCTTTTTGTTCTTGGCTTGGTTTTGCAGTTTGTAATGCCATTAATTGTGACATATCGCCCTGTACTTTGATTTTACCTGTCATAAAGGCTTGCATAGCAGCCGCCATGTCAAACTCTAGGAATACTTTACGTAAAGTTTCCGCATCCATATTTAATGTTGTTTTTGCGTTGTCCGCCAAACCTTTTTGGATTTTACCGCCATCTAAAGACAATTCTGTGTTGCCTGCAGCATCAGTCACCACTAAGTTAATTGCCAGATTTGCAAGTGCTGGAGGTAGGTTTAAATCACCAGCTTGAGCCGTTAAATTTTCTACAGTTGCAAACCAATCATCAGTTAAAAAAGCAGGCATGATTTTTCCTCAATATATTTGTGCATGTGTGTTGTCTATCCAGACACCATCATTATTAAGCTGTTTTGCTTGCTGATTGTTATAGCATGAACCTTTCGTGAAAGGCTAAGAAATTTTGTACGGGACGTTCAGTTTTTGTATTTTTAGTCGAAATGACGACTTTCTCAAATAAATCAAATTCATAAAAAAACACCAAGCTCTGGCTTGGTGTTGATTACATTTTAAAGGGATTGACAGGCTGTTATCGCTTAGTCTGCAGCGTAGCCTAAATTGACCATATTGATGCGTTTGTTTTGCTCTGCTGCGTTTTGTTCGGCCTGATCGGCAAAATCAAATACGCGCTGGCTGTCTAACGCTTCAAAGTCGAATAATTCACGGTCTGCCAACTGCGATGGCGATACATTCTGTAATGCGCCAAAAATACTGTGCAAACGCTTAGGATGTGCTTTATCCCACTCACGTAACATGTCGTTAATAATGGCACGCTGTAAGTTTTCCTGTGAACCACACAAGTTACACGGAATAATTGGGAATTTACGCATTTCTGCATATTTAATGATGTCTTTTTCTTCCACATAAGCCAGTGGACGAATCAGCATATTTTTCTTGTCTGATGACAACAACTTCGGTGGCATGGCTTTTAAGCTACCGCCATGGAACAAGTTTAAGAAAAAAGTCGCCAAAATATCATCACGGTGATGCCCAAGCGCCACTTTGGTTGCCCCTATTTCCTGCGCAAAGCCATACAAAGAACCACGACGCAAACGCGAACACACTGCACAGTAAGTTTTACCTTCAGGCGTTAAACGCTTGGTGATGCTATAGGTGTCTTTTTCTAATATGTAATATGGGATGTTATTTTCTTCTAAATAACGCGGCAATACATCTTCAGGGAAGCCTGGTTGCTTTTGGTCTAAGTTCACAGCCACCACATCAAAATTGATGGGTGCGATGCGCTTGAACTGCAACATAATGTCCAACAAGGTATAACTGTCTTTACCACCAGAAATACACACCATGACTTTATCGCCATCTTCAATCATGTTGAAGTCACGAATCGCATGCCCGACTTGACGACGCAGCTTTTTCAACAAACGATAATACGCAGAGCTGGTTGGAAGTTCTGGTTTGAAATTAAAGCCTTGATCGGACTCAACTGGTGAGAACATAGACGCGATTAACCCATGAAAAAAATTACCGCGCAATTTTAGCCGATTCAGACCAATCCCGCATCAAAAGAATGTAATTTCATCGCAATCTTCCTTTTCGTCAAAGAACTTAATTTCTGACTGCGCGTTCATTTCTGTTTACACACTTTATTTCTATCTGCGCAGATCGTTTTTTTCTGTGGCAAGTTTGAACCCTCAGGTTCACTTTTTCGCCAAGATGCTTATCTTTTGGACTTTTCCACAGTTTTCCACAAAAGCTGTGGATAACTTTGTGGATTTAAAACAACTTGACAACGCCTCTTGCCGTTATTCTAAGGCTTCTCTTTAAATTGATTACTTTTTGATCGATTTTATTTTAATTTAAAATCAAACACTTAAGTGTGTCAAGCTGATCCAATTAAAAAAAAATAAATATTTTTTTTGATTACTCTGTCAGCAATTAAGCTTGATTTTTTTCGACACTACTGTAAATGAATTTGTACAAAGCCTTTTCATCTGTGAGATTTTTGTTAAACTCCTCATAACTGTTTGGGGACAGCTTTTAGTGTATTCACAGCATGAACAATAAAATTAATGCCTTTTTACTGTATATTTTGGGGACTGCCAGCATCATGCCTTTGGCAACGACAACGCACGCAGGTCAAATTTATATGTATAAGGACAGCAATGGCAGTACCTTGCTGACCAACCGTAAAAGTGCAGATCGTTCACTGACAAAAGTAAAAGTCACCTATTATCCAGACAGCAATATTCACAGTTATCGCAACTGGGGCAATTCCGAAGCGTCGGTATTGCCAAGTTATAGCCGCAATAAAAACGCCTTTGACCACATTATTCAGCAAGCAGCACAACAACACGGTGTTTCAGAAGGTCTAATTAAAGCAGTGATGCATACCGAATCAGGTTTTAATGTCAACGCCCGCTCGCCTGTCGGTGCACAAGGTCTAATGCAGCTCATGCCTGCGACAGCACGACGTTTTAATGTCAGCAACGCTTATGACCCGCATGAAAACATTATGGCGGGTGCAAAATACTTGGCTTGGTTACTCAAACGCTTTAATGGCAACACCACTTTAGCTTTGGCGGGTTATAACGCAGGCGAAGGCAATGTTGCAAAATACGGCGGCGTACCGCCTTTTCGTGAAACACAGGATTATGTACGTCGTGTGACCAGTCGCTATAGCAACCTATATGCTAGCGGCGTTAGTGCAAGTTCTGGCAGTAACGCGATTACGGCAAATAACAATAGCAATACTCAGAGTCAAAATGCACAAGTGATTGCGCAGTCAGACAATTACACTGCCAGTAATCATCAAGTGGCGGCAAACAAACGTCCACAACGTCAAATTATTATGGCTGCCGATGGTCGCTTTACCGATGCACCTGCAGGTTCATACGCGACAGGGAATGCCACGGCTTCGGCACGTATTTTTATTTCAGAATAAAAGCTGCAGCACTTCATTTGAGCTTGCGGCAACGCAAGCCTTTTTGAAATGCCAATTGCAGTATCAGCGCAAAATATTTTTAGTACAGTTTTATTATTTTTTCTTGAATTTTTAATACATACACCGCATATTTACGGCATGGTTTATTAATAAATCAGATTACATTTTTAATATAAGAGGATTTACTCAATGATGCGGATTGGTTTGTTCTTGCTAACCAACCTCGCGGTACTGGTTGTAGCTGGCATAATTTTGTCACTCTTCGGTGTCGGTAGTTACCATGGCGCGGGTGGCTTAAACCTAGGCAACCTGTTGGTCATCTGTTTTGTCTTTGGTATGGTTGGCTCTTTAATTTCACTATTCATGTCTAAATGGATGGCGAAAAAAACAACTGGGACTGAATTAATTGACCCGAATGCACCTCGTAACCAAGCTGAAGCGTGGTTATTAAATGAAGTTGCGCAGTTGTCGCAACGTGCTGGTATCAAAATGCCAGAAGTGGGTATTTTCCCTTCTTACCAATCGAATGCTTTTGCAACAGGTTGGAATAAAAACGATGCTTTAGTCGCTGTATCTACAGGGCTGCTTGAGCGTATGAACAAAGATGAATTACGTGCAGTTTTGGCACACGAAATTGGTCACGTTGCCAATGGTGACATGGTGACCTTGGCACTCATTCAAGGTGTGGTCAACGCATTCGTCATGTTCTTTGCCCGTGTTGCAGGTGACTTCATTGACCGTAACGTATTTGGTCGTGAAGATGGCGAAGCACCAGGCTTGGCTTATTTTGCAATTACCATTGTACTGGATATCGTATTTGGTATTTTGGCCTCTTCAATCGTGATGTGGTTCTCGCGTCAACGTGAATACCGTGCCGATGAAGCAGGTGCACGTTTGGCAGGTAAGCAAGCCATGATTTCTGCATTATTACGTTTACAGGCAGAATCTGAAATGCCTGATGCAATGCCAAAAGAAATGAAAGCTTTTGCGATTTCTGCAGGTAAAGAAGAAGGTTTTAGCTTGGCAGCGTTATTCCAAACTCACCCAAGCATTGAACAACGTGTTGCAGCTTTACAGCAATTAAATTTACCTTAATACTGCTAGCAAGATATTGTAACAGCGGCACCAAAAAGCTTCCTCAGGGAAGCTTTTTTCATGTCTGTAAATTAGATCTGCCAGATGGTTTTGTACTTTAAACAGGTTCATTTAAACAGCAAAACTTTGTGACCAGTGCCACAACCAACTTGCACCGAGCCATGCTGCCCAAATAAAGAAAATAAGAAAAATCACACCAAGCAAATCAGGCAAATGTAGCCACAGCCATGCCACTACAGGATTACGCCAAAATGCTGACTGCTGCTGTTTACGTTCCAATCGCTCATGTAAAAAAGGATGTACCACATGATGCTCACTGTGAATCTGATATTCTTCACGGATATGCGTATGCACTACATCTAAAGCTTTACGGCTTGGACGAATAAATACATCAAATACTGTGCCGACAATTGGCACAAAACCAACTACTGCATCCATCACAGCAAGTTTAATCACGGGAGTGAGTTTGGTTTGTGGTACACCAATTTGTTTGGCTTTATAAATCGCATAACAGGTCAGTGCAAAACCTGCGACATCCCCCGCGACAGGTACAGTGCCTAATGCGGCATCTGCTCCCACGCCCTGCTTGGTAAATGGAATACGCACCACAGAATCCATCATATTGGCAAACTTGGCTAAATCGCGCTCTAAGCGAATCACCTCTTGCTGGCTAAGTTTTTTTGAAGATGCAGGTTCTGGCATAGAAAACGTATCGTTGGGTAAATGCAATCTACTTGAGAATAAAGCAGTTTTTTACTCAGGTCTGTTATGATTTTATAAACAGAATTTTGATCAATGCAAAAAGTTTAAGATGAGGTCTTGAATAAGTCATCATCACCGACAGTGTTTAAAGTAACAACTGTGAAGCAATAAATAAGTACACCACCACGCCCGTTGCATCACAAATCGAGGTTACCAAAGGCGCAGAGGCACTGGCAGGGTCTAGTTTCAGGCGATGCAAAATAAAAGGCAAACTCATGCCAATTAAACAGCCCATCAGCACAATGCCCAGCATACTCAGTGCCAATACCACAGACACCATCATATCGCCACGGTAATAGCCTAAAATTGAAACCGCAAAAGCCATAGTTCCACCCAAACATAGCGCCACCAAACTTTCACGTCCGAGTAAATGCAGCCAATCTTTAAATTGCACATCACCTGTAGCCAGTGCCCGTACCATTAAAGTTGCAGACTGAGAGCCCGCATTACCACCACTACCGACCAAAAGCGGCAAGAAAAAAACCAGTACAATATGTGCTGCAATAGTGTCTTCATAATGCGCAATGCCAATTCCAGACAATAAACTGCCAAATACCAAAATCACCAACCAAAACACACGTTTGCGATATAAAAGTAAAATTGGCGCAGTTTTTATACTCATGCCAGGTGAAGACGCTACCGCACTTGATTTTAAAAAGTCTTCTGTAGTTTCTGCCTGTACCACGTCCATCGCATCATCATAGGTGACAATCCCCAGTAAATGCTGTGCATCATCTACAATCGGTAAGGCCAAAAAATCATAATGGCTGAGTTTTTGCGCGATACTTTCCTGATCTTCTGTCACTAAACCAGTGACTAAATCTGTGCGCATCACATTTTTAATTTTCTGTTCAGGCGGGTTTTGAATTATTTCTCTTAAAGAAATCACCCCCAATAGTTTCATCAGTTCATCGACAATATAAATCAGGTACAAAGTTTCCCGATCTGTGGTCATTCTGCGTAATTCATCTATGGCTTGCTGCATGTTCAGTTCTGGTGAGAGCACCACGAAATCCGAACTCATAATCGCGCCCGCAGATTCTTCAGGATATCGCGCTAAAGTCTGAATCTGTGCGCGTTTTTCTTCCGTAATGTGTAAGCTGACAAAACGCTGTAAATGCGGAGAAAGTAACTTAAATAAGTCGGTGCGGTCATCTGAAGGCATGGCTGAAATCAGTTTGACCAATTGCTGCGGTGCCATCGCCTCTGCAATTTGATGTTGCGAATGCAGTGGTAAAAACTCCATCACCAAGGCAGCACTGTCAATTTGTTCAATTAAACTCAGCTGTGCTTTCAGACTCAAGTGCTGCATTAAGTCGGCTAAATCGGCAGGGTTGATACCATCGATCAAGCTGCGCACTGTACTTGACTGATGTAATTGCAAGGCTTGTTCTAACTGTTCAGCGTGCAGATTGGTCATTAATCTCACCCACTCCATCATTCCAAAACGTAAAATGAAGAATGGGCAAAGTTTCTCAGCCCAAACCAACCCTTAAAAACCCGAAAATCTGTAGATTTATACAAGATTTTTAGCGTTTCATATCATAGCCTATAATTTTGCTAAGTGCCTAATAAAAACATCTTTAGTTTATGGGTGATGAACGATTCACTTGAAATATAGAACGAACCAGCACATACATAAACGGAATAAAAACAAGCACTAAAATTGTGCCAAAAATAACTCCACCTAAAACACTCACCCCAATTTCCTGACGGCTTGCTGCACCTGCACCAAAGGCAAATACTAGCGGCAAAATACCTGCACCAAATGCCAATGAGGTCATTAAAATAGGTCTGAGCCGTAAGCTTGCACCTTCTAAAGCGGCTTGAATCACCTGTTTGCCTTGTTGCTGCGCAGCCGAAGCAAACTCCACAATTAAGATGGCATTTTTACAGGACAAACCAATGGTGGTGAGCAAGGCAATTTGGAAATAAATATCGTTCGGGAAACCTGCCAAATAGCTGAAAATAATATTTCCACCAATCCCTAAAGGAATGGCACTCATGACCGCTGTTGGAATACTCCAACTTTCATACAAGGCCGCAAGGCACAAGAAAATAAACCCGATGGAAACCAAATACAGTAACAAAGCCTGATTGCTAGACTGATTTTCTTCAAAAGACAACCCACTCCATGCCAAGTCAATGCCCTGCTGCTGTGCCACCATCTGTTCTAAATCACGCATCGCCTGCCCTGAGCTATATCCTTCGGCAGTATCGGCTTCCATTTGCACGGCGCTATACCCCATAAAACGATTGACGACTTCTGGCCCACCGCTCCAACTGAGTTGAGCAAACTGGCTGAAAGGTACCATTTGATTTTGCTGACTGCGTACCGACCATTGATTCAAATCTTCAGGTTTACCACGAAATTCGGCATCACCCTGCATAATCACACGTTTAATTCGACCACGGTCAATAAAGTCGTTGATATAACTACCGCCCCAAGCTGCCGCTAAGGTACTGTTAATAGCCGTTTGATTTAAACCTGCTGCCATCGCCTGTTTCTGATCAATCGTGACGTTTAACTCCGCTTTTTCAGGATTGGCACGTTGATCTAAATTTTTAAAGCTTTGATATTGAGCGGCTTGCTGCTGTAAATTTTGAAATTGCTGAATTAAAAAATCGCGTCCTGTACCATTCACATCGCGCATCCAGAACTCTAAGCCATCGGTTTGCCCCAAACCACGAACTGCTGCGGGCATGCCAATGGTAATTTGTGCATTGGGATGCTGTCGAAAATGCTGCATGGCACGTTCACGAATAGCTTGTGCGGTATGCTGTTGCCCTTGACGCTCATCCCAATGTTTTAGCGCAATAAAACCCTGCCCTAAATTCTGCCCTGTTCCCGAAAAATTACGTCCATAACGAATCATCACCAAATCAACATTGTGGGCTTCATGCTGCATAAAGTATTCACGTATGCTTTCGCCCACTTCACGACTTTTAGACAACGGCGCACCTTCCTGTAATTTAAATTGCACCGACAACATGCCCTGATCTTCATTCGGGATAAAACTGGTAGGTAAGGCACGGTAAAACAAGGCAAACACCGTCAATAAACCTGCAAAAATAACCAGACACACCGCTTTATGCTGAATCGTCCAGCCTGATAATTTGAGATAGTGTTGTTTTAAGCGTTCCAGTTTTTGATTAAACCAGATGGCCCATTGGGCTGGTTGTGGATTGGGTTTTAAAATCAAGGCACACAAGGCAGGCGTTAAAATTAAGGCCACACCTAAAGACAGCACCATCGCAGTGACTAAGGTGATGGAAAACTGGCGATAAATCACCCCAGTCGAACCACCAAAAAATGCCATAGGAATAAATACTGCGGTCAAAACTAAGGTAATGCCGACCAAAGCACCGCTAATTTCCTGCATAGATGCGATAGATGCCTGTTTAGCCGAGAGCTGCTGTTCGTGCATTAAACGCTCGACGTTTTCGACCACGACAATCGCATCATCCACCAACAAACCAATCGCTAAAACCAAAGCGAATAAGGTCAGCGTGTTAATACTTAGGCCAAAGAGTTGCAACACGGCCATAGTGCCTAAAATCACCACAGGCACGGTTACGGTAGGAATGAGCGTCGCGCGCCAGTTTTGTAAAAACAAGAACATCACGATGACAACTAAAATCACCGCTTCAATTAAAGTTTTCACCACTTCATTAATTGATTCCTGCACGAAAGGCGTGTTATCTCGTGGATAGACAATTTGGTAACCTTCGGGCAATTGTTGTTTTAAATGCTCAATTTGTTTTTGAATTAAGGCTGAAGTTTGTAACGCATTGGCACCAGAAGATAATGAAATCCCCATCCCTGCCGATGGAAAACCATTAATGGTATTAAAGCTTTGATAATTTTCTGCACCAAGTTCAATACGTGCCACATCTTTTAAATAAACAAAGCCACCTGCCTGATCTGCTTTTAAAATAATATTTTCAAATTCTTCTACCGTTTTTAAGCGTGAACCTGAGGTGACTTTGGCATTGAGATATTGTTCTTGTGCTGTGGGTAATTCACCAATTGCGCCTGCTGCGACTTGGGTATTTTGTGCCAATACTGCAGCACGTACATCACTTGGCATGAGTGCGTATTGTTTTAACTTTAACGGATTCAGCCAAATCCGCATTGCATATTGTGCACCAAAAACATCGACCTCACCCACACCTTCAATGCGTGCCAACTCTTGCTCTAAATGACTCATCATATAGTCAGACAAGGCAATATTGCTGCTTTTGGCTGTGGCATCGTACAGCCCAATGACCATGTGGGTATCACCCAATGATTTAAAGACATTTACCCCCTGACGTTGCACATCTTCAGGTAAGCGGTTAATTGCGCCATTAATCGCATTTTGTACCTGGACTTGTGCGGTATCGGGGTTGGTACCATTTTCAAAGCTAATGCTGATTCTACTTCGTCCTGAAGAATCGCTGCTAGAACTAAAATACAGTAAGTGATCTAAGCCTTTAATTTGCTGTTCTAAAACCTGTGTGACGCTTTCTTCAACCGTTTCTGCCGAAGCTCCAGTATAGGTTGCGCTGACAGTGATACGCGGTGGTGCAATGTCTGGGTAGCGTTCTACAGGTAAATTTAATACTGAAAAAATCCCAAGTGCCATCACCACAATGGCGAGCACACCTGCAAAAATAGGACGTTCAATAAAAAATTTAGACAACATAAAACTGGATCACTTATAGATGGCAATGTTGATATTTAAATATGAAATGAATCAAGTGGATGAAGATCATCAAAAAAACTTGAAACCGTTTTTCAAATTAACACAGCAAAATAGAACTTCGATGACTGCATATCAAAAAATCTAGTTTTGTCACAAAAATATTGATTGGTCTTCATTTTTTCTCACAGATTTAGTATTTGACCTCCCAATTTTGGGATAGCTCCTAGATTCATCTTATTTCTATACTTCTGACATAACAATTTGGATGACAAGGAATTCATGATGAAAAAAACCTTATTATGCTTAACTTTAGCAGGCTTACTCAGTGCATGTGGTGGTTCAGACAATGATTCTGGTAGTTCTGCTCCCCCACCATCAAACACCACAAAAACTGGCGTACTGACCGATGGGCCTGTGAGTGGTGCAACTTATACAATTAATGGTGTCTCTAAACGTACAAATGCTCAAGGGGAGTTTGAATATCAAGAGGGTGATGAAATCACTTTCTCCATCGGAAATATTGAAATTGGCACAGTGATTGGTGCTGATCGTATTACCCCTGTGGAGTTAGCTGATGATGTAACAACACGAACAAATTTACTTATTTTTTTACAATCTTTAGATTCTCAGGGGGGGCATGACGATGGTATTCAAATCCCTGACTCAGTGAGTCAACTCCCTGCAAACTCAATTGACCTCTCTAAACCAACAACTGAATTTATTACAAGCTTTCAACCTGTTCTACAAACAATAGAAGATTTTAAAGATAAAGTCGTAGTTAGCGCAACAGAAGCACAAGCTAACTTTAACCAAACACTACTCAAAGATATCGTTGGGGTTTGGTATGCGAAAAATGCTGACTCAGAAATCGTACTTCAAGTAACCTCAGACGGGAAATACCTGATTGGCGAACCTATTGTTAGCTCACCATCTGATAGTGCAAATGGCATGGAGTATGGTGAATTATCGGTAAATGCTGTTGCTGGAGATTTATGGGCGCAATCTTCAATTGATACAAATGAAGATTGGGGCTTAACTGATTCTGGAAAAACACGTGATATGAAAATATCATTTGATGGTACGCAGTTAAAAATTTCTGAAGCTCAAAACCCTAATGAAAGTGCAACATTTACTAAAGTCCCTCAAAACAATTCGAGCATTGCCGGTGCTTGGAACTCAAGTTCAGGCAAGCAACTATTTGTTTTCAATCCGGATAATAATACCTATATCATGGTTGATGCTGTTGGGGACGATCAAGTGGAAGTTGGAGAAATGCCTTGTGGTGGACCAGGTATCGAATATGGTAAATATCGTGTTCAAGATGGAAAGTTATTCGTAGATAATATCCTGATCGATACAAATGGCTGTGCAGGCTTATCTGACAATAGTGCAAACTCAAGCTCAGGTCTACCAGTCACGGTTAATTCGACATCACTTACACTCCACGAACCAAATGAAGGTACATTTATACTCACAAGACCCAATACAGAAGGTACTACCACAAGTAGCGCAAGCCAATTCTATAAAGATATTGCTGGAACTTGGGAAATTGGACGTACCAATGCATCTGCTGTTTTATTACATATTTTACCCGATGGACGTTATGCTCTGGGTGAAGCAGATGTAGCTGATGAAACAGGGAAGCCTGGTATTGAAATCGGACAATTAAATTGGAATGCTTTAACCTCAGCGCTGAACCCTGTAATTTCCATAGATACAAACGGTGACTACGGGCTTTCACATCCTGACAATGATGGTCACCACCGCCTAAGTTATAATGGCACAGATCTAGTGCTGACTGATGTAGGAAGTAATAGCACCTATATTTTAACTAAAGTAAAACAATCATCAGGTCTAGTTGGCACTTGGCAATTTAATCAAACTCACTTGTTTGCTTTCTTTGACACAGGATTCTATTTCTTGTTAGACACCGAAGGTGATTGCGATAACCCAGGAATTGAATATGGTAAATATTCAATAACATCCAATACACTTGCCGTAACAGAAGTGTTATATGACACCAACGGTTGCGGTGGATTACATGACACTTCGGATAGCGCTAAAGTTAATGCAACTTATAGCATCTCCGGAACAAGTCTAACCTTGCATCCACAAGGCGAAGACACTATTACCCTACAACGTAGTAACTAAACATATTTTAAAGCTGCCTAAGCAAAATTTAGGCAGCTTTAACCAATATGCTCAAAATGAATGGTACAGCTCATTAATAAATGCATGAGTTCAATTTGCGAGTTGCATTGGGTTTTTTCATAAATATTTTTAAAATAAGTGCGCACGGAACTGAGGGTAATCCCGCAATGTTCCGCAATTTCTTCTAACTTATAACCATTCAACAACAACTCACACAGCTCAAACTCGCGTTTAGACAATTGATAAGCTTGCTGCAAATAGGCTTGTGACAAGGCATAGTGCTGATGCATATCGGTCAGAAATACCGCAATTTGATGTTGTCTTGCATTTTGATGCTGCATATTTTTTAATTTAGAACAAGGTACGATAGTCAGCATTAATTGTTGTCCTTTCGCATCTGACAAAGACAATACACCGCCTACATCTGCGTTTAATGCCGACTGTCCCAACAACGCTGAATGTAATAATTGATCTAAACGACTTTGATCATAAGCATGGGTTTTTAAACGATTATACAAGTCCAAATCTAAACATGAATCGTGTTCCAGCATGCTTTGAGCTAAAGGGTTTGAATAAATCAAACTCAGCTGATGATCAAGCAAAATTACACCTGTTTTTAAATGATCGAGCACACTATACAAACTTAAATTTTCTTGTTTAACCAAACTAAATTGACGATGGATTTGTAAGGCACGGCGCAAATGCACACCCAAATGCTTTAAAAAATCCAACTCTTTTTGTTGATACGGCGCTACATCTGGCGCACGATGTAATCCTAAAACTGCCCAACGATGTGAACCCTGATCGAGCAAAACAGCCGAGATATAACTAATTCCCGTCGGATTCAAACACCGTTCATAAAAGATATATTCATCACTTTCAGGGTTTTCCCCATAATGCGATAAATCCGAGCTCGCTACTTGCCCCACACCTAAATTTTCCCACAATACTCGGTGTAACTGCATGTCAATCACGCGAATCCGCTCATCACGATAGGCATGCAAAGCTTCATCTGGAATATTGTGACTAAATAAAAAATCGTAACTTGGGCTAAATTGATCTAAGGCAGTAAAAATGGCGGTTTTACTGTCTGTATATTGAACAATTTTTTCAATTACTTGCGGCCATAAATTCACATCTACAGCGGCATCATAAATACTGCCTATAATTTCGTGTTCTCGGTTATCCATTTTTATCCCCTTTATGCCTACTCCAGCCTGCATTACACTTATTTAATCATTTGTTTTTCTTATTATTCCAAGTAGCATAGTGGGTTTTATTCACAAAAAAAAGCAGTTTAAATACATATCACGCATTTAATAAATAAATAAATGGAAAATGGCTAGGCAGTTTTGCTTTTTCATGCGTGCAAACTCTGAATTATAAAAACCACGCCATAAAAAAACCCCGTATCTGACGATACGAGGTTTTTGAAGTTTGGGTCCGCTGATAATTACATCATGCCGCCCATACCACCCATGCCACCCATATCTGGCATTGCTGGCTTGTCTTCTGGAATTTCAGTAATCATACATTCTGTTGTTAACATCAGGCCAGCAACAGACGCTGCATGCTCAAGTGCAGAACGAGTTACTTTTGCAGGGTCAAGAATACCCATTTCCAACATGTCGCCATATTCACCAGTCGCAGCGTTATAACCATAGTTACCTTCACCGTTCTTCACAGCATTGATTACTACAGATGGCTCATCACCAGCATTGGCTACGATTTGACGAAGCGGAGCTTCGATTGCACGACGAAGAATGTTGATACCTACGTTTTGGTCATCGTTAGCACCAGTCAGACCATCAAGTGCAGATGCAGCACGCACCAGTGCAACACCACCACCTGCAACAACACCTTCTTCAACCGCAGCGCGAGTTGCGTGAAGCGCATCATCCACACGGTCTTTCTTCTCTTTCATTTCAACTTCAGTTGCAGCACCAATTTTGATGACTGCAACACCGCCTGCTAATTTAGCAACGCGTTCTTGAAGTTTTTCTTTGTCGTATTCTGAAGTAGATTCTTCGATTTGCGCACGGATTTGCTGAACACGCTCAGAAATCTGATTTGCATCACCAGCACCATCCACAATCACGGTGTTTTCTTTAGAGACTGTAACTTTGTGCGCGCTACCCAAATGCTCTAGTGATGTTTGCTCCAAAGACATACCAATTTCTTCAGAAATAACCGTACCGCCTGTCAAGATTGCAATATCTTGAAGCATTGCTTTACGACGATCACCAAAACCAGGCGCTTTCACCGCACATACTTTGATGATGCCACGCATGTTGTTCACAACAAGCGTTGCCAGCGCTTCGCCTTCTACATCTTCAGCGATAATCAATAATGGCTTACCTGTTTTTGCAACCGCTTCTAGGACAGCAATCAGTTCACGAATGTTGCTGATTTTTTTATCAACTAGAAGAATGAACGGATTTTCAAGTTCTGCAGTCAAAGTATCTTGTTTGTTCGCAAAGTATGGCGAGATATAACCGCGGTCAAACTGCATACCTTCTACAACGTCAAGCGCGTCTTCAAAGCCTGAACCTTCTTCAACAGTGATTACGCCTTCTTTACCAACGCGTTCCATTGCTTGTGCAATGAGTTTACCTACTGTTTCATCAGAGTTTGCAGAGATCGAACCCACTTGCTCAATCGCTTTAGTATCAGATGCTGGTTTAGCCGTTGCTTTAATGTCTGCAACGACTGCCTTAACAGCAAGGTCGATACCACGTTTCAAATCCATTGGGTTCATGCCCGCAGTTACAGATTTGATGCCTTCATTTAAAATGGCTTGTGCAAGTACTGTTGCAGTGGTCGTACCGTCACCTGCGATATCATTGGTTTTGCTAGACACTTCACGTACAAGCTGAGCACCCATGTTCTCAAACTTGTCTTTCAAGGTGATTTCTTTCGCAACAGATACACCATCTTTAGTGATGTGCGGCGCACCGAAAGAACGGTCAATCACTACGTTACGACCTTTAGGGCCTAAAGTTACTTTAACTGCATCTGCAAGGATGTTTACACCTGCAATCATTTTTGTGCGAGCTGAATCACCAAATTTTACGTCTTTAGCTGACATGTCTAACTCCAAATATTTTTAAATAATGTTCAAATTTGCTTTGAATATGAGTTCTGAAATTAGCCTTCAAGTACCGCTAAAATATCAGACTCTTTCATAATTAGAAGTTCTTCACCGTCTACTTTAACTGTGGTGCCTGCATAAGTACCAAACAAGACTTTGTCACCCACTTTTACGTCTAAAGCGCGTACGCCATTGTCTGTAATTTGACCATTACCTACTGCAATCACTTCACCTTGGGCTGGTTTTTCTGCAGCAGAACCTGGAAGCAAGATACCGCCAGCTGTTTTTGTTTCTTCTTCAACACGACGAATAACTACGCGGTCATGTAATGGACGAATGTTGCTCATAAATAACTCCATTAGACTAAGTCAATGTATAGATTCCTGATGACGACTTAATTATTCCTTTGGTCATCATCAAAATAAATTTTAGATGACACTGTTGTGGGGATGGAAATAAACGCTTCAAGGGGGAAAGATAAAAATATTTCAGTTTTTGTTGTTTTTTTAGACAAATTGGCTAGGTCGGTGTTTTATTCTGCATTTTGTTGCCACAACACAAATTGCTTTTTTTCAGCATCAAAAATGTAATGCTGCACATCACCATTGTTACACAATACATTTAAGCTATTCGGCATACCTTGATGCAAACGATATGAAATTGCAGTACCTGCATGAATATCCAGCACAGGATGCGCTGCGCCTAAGGCATAAATTTGATTTAAGTCATATACTGCGGGTTGATGTAAATGCCCATGCAGCAAGGCATATAAACCATTTTTACTCCACTGCTCTAAGGCAATTCGCCCCAACACTGGGCAATCTTTAATGCTGTGGCGATCATCTGGTGGTGTATAAAATGGTTGATGCGCCACCAAAATTTTAAACTTATTACTTGGCGCAACTTGTAGCAAAGCTTCAACTTCCTGAATTTGACTTAAAGAAATATGCCCGCGAGTATGAAAACGGCGTCGAATACTATTTACGCCTATCAGATAAAAATGTTGCGTTTCCAACACACTTTCCATGCGCCCAAAAAACAACTGATAACGGGCGAATGGACTCAAAAACCTTTTCCAGAGATGATACAGCGGAATATCGTGATTACCTGGTACTACCAAATACGGCACATCTAAACTGTCTAAAAAATGCTTACAAGCATAAAACTGTGCATAGCGTGCACGTTGGGTTAAATCACCACTGACCACAACCGCTTCCGGTCGCATACTTGCACACAGTTGTTGTACTGCCTGCATACAAGCCACATTTTCAGTGCCAAAGTGCAAATCAGACAGATGCAGCAGCATGCGGCACCTTAATGTTGAGTGCATTCTTCTGCACCGAAATATGTAATGGCGGACGCATTTTGACAATTTCCCCATCTATCGCCACGGTCAGCTGCGTCTGTGTACTGTGAATTACCACCTGATCTGCAGCAAAACTATAAACATCACTGGCTTGATCTAGTTTGCCCTGAATCATTTGCCATAAAATTTTAAATAAAGTCAGCTTATCGCTTTTGGCAACCACGACACCCGCAACTTTGCCCTGTTCTGCCGCTTGCGCAATACGTAAATTCATTTCAGATAATTGCAATTGATTATTGCCAAAGAAAATCAACGGGGTTTTTAAGGGATAAAGTGTGCCATCGATTGCAATTTTTAATTTTAACTCTTTACGGTCACGAATCAGCACATCCAAACCTGAAGTATAGGCATGCAAAGGTAAACGTCCTAAATATTGGTTATAATGCTCGCGCTTTTGAATGAATAAAGGATACAAACCCAAACTGGCATTGTTTAAATAAATATGTTGATTGATTTGTGCCACATGCACAGCTCGCGTCGTGCCTGTGGCAATGACCTGTGCGGCTTCAATTAAATCCAGTGGAATATTCAGTAAGCGCGCCACATAATTAAACGTGCCCAAAGGCAAAATACCCATGGGGATAGATGTCCCTTTTAACTTTGCAGCAACCGCATTTAAAGTACCATCTCCACCCGCTGCAACCACAACACCGCTTAACTGCGCTGCTTGATGCCGTGCTAACACCTGTTGCATCAGTTGATCAAAATTGGCGATTTCACCCATTTCAAACAATTGGATTTCAAAACCATGCTGTGACAAAACATGCAACAGTTCTTCATATACACCTTCTTGCTGTGTGGCATGAAATCCTGATTTTTGATTATAAATAAGAGATAAAGGCTGTAATGTTGTCGACATTTTCTTCAATCATTTTAAAGCTTTTGCTCTAATTTCGACCAATTGATGCAGAATGAAAAGCAGCTTTATGTAAAAATCGAATGACGACCATTCATTAAATCAATAATCATTCTTTATAAAATTTAAGATATAAGTACATGTTTTAATTAAAAATAATTAAAATAAATAATGCCCATAATTTTTTTAAATAATGATAAATGGAACACAAAAAAGTTGTAAGCCCATGTTTCATATATGTTATTCATTATTTATATGGGTATTTTTCACATAAAGCTAAATCAAGCCTATGTCTTATTTTTTTTATGTTTTTGTGCTTTAATACAGCCACTTTTTTTTCATATTTCATCTGAACCATGTACCCCATCGTTCAGATTGTACTTTGTACACGATTTGTACACATTTAAGATAGGCCTCACCATGACCCAAGTGAACGCACCAGAATTCGTTCGTCACCCTAAGCTTATTGCATGGGTTGAAGAAATTGCAAAGTTAACGAAACCAGCAAAAATTGAATGGTGTGACGGTAGCGCAGAAGAATATCAACGTCTAATCGACTTGATGATCGCTAACGGCACCATGCAAGCATTAAACCAAGAAAAACACCCTGGTTCGTACCTTGCAAATTCAGATCCTTCTGACGTTGCTCGTGTTGAAGACCGTACTTACATCTGCTCTGAAAACAAAGAAGATGCTGGTGCGACGAACAACTGGGAAGCGCCAGCTGAAATGCGCGCTAAATTAAACGGTTTATTCGACGGTTCAATGGCTGGTCGTACCATGTATGTGGTTCCATTCTCTATGGGCCCATTAGGTAGCCACATTGCTCACATCGGTATTGAATTAACTGACTCTCCTTATGTTGCTGTCAGCATGTCTAAAATGGCTCGTATGGGTAAAGCTGTTTATGACGTATTGGGCACAGATGGCGAATTTGTTCCTTGCGTACACACTGTGGGCGCACCATTGGCTGAAGGCGAGAAAGACGTTGCTTGGCCATGTAACAAAGAAAAATACATCGTACATTATCCAGAAACTCGTGAAATCTGGTCGTATGGTTCTGGTTACGGCGGTAACGCATTATTGGGTAAAAAATGCTTAGCGCTTCGTATTGCTTCTGCAATGGGCCGTGAACAAGGCTGGTTAGCAGAACACATGCTTATTTTAGGCGTGACCAATCCACAAGGCGAAAAACACTACATCGCAGCAGCATTCCCTTCTGCATGTGGTAAAACCAACTTTGCGATGTTAATTCCACCTGCAGGTTATGAAGGCTGGAAAATTGAAACTGTAGGTGACGATATTGCTTGGATCAAACCAGGTGAAGATGGTCGCTTATATGCAATTAACCCTGAAGCTGGTTTCTTCGGTGTTGCTCCTGGTACAAACACCAAGACTAACCCGAACTGTATGGCAACTCTGCACAAAGACGTGATTTATACCAACGTTGCTGTGACTGACAACGGCGAAGTATGGTGGGAAGGTCTATCTAAAGAAGTTCCTGCAAACTTAACCAACTGGAAAGGTCAACCACATACTGGCGCAGAAAAAGCAGCTCATCCAAATGCGCGCTTCACTGTTGCAGCGGGTCAATGTCCTTCTATTGATGCTGACTGGGAAAATCCAGCAGGTGTTCCAATTTCAGCGTTCATCTTCGGTGGTCGTCGTGCAGACACAGTGCCTCTAATTTCAGAAGCATTTGACTGGGTAGATGGCGTATATAAAGCTGCAACTATGGGTTCTGAAACTACTGCAGCAGCCGTTGGTCAACAAGGTATTGTACGCCGCGACCCATTTGCAATGCTTCCATTTGCTGGTTACAACATGGCAGACTACTTCTCTCACTGGTTAGAAATGGGTGAGAAAGTTGGCGAAAAAGCAAAAGCTGCAGGCAACAAATTACCAGGTATCTACAACGTAAACTGGTTCCGTCGTGATGCAGAAGGCAACTTCGTATGGCCTGGTTTTGGTCAAAACATGCGTGTACTTGAGTGGATCATTGATCGTTGCGAAGGTCGTGCAGAAGCTGTTGAAACTCCAATTGGTTTTGTTCCAACGTATGAGCAATTGAACTGGACTGGTTTAGATTTCTCTAAAGAGCAATTTGAAACTGTAACAGCGCAAGACAAAGAACAATGGATCAAAGAGTTAGAAAGCCACACTGAGTTATTCAACAAACTTGGTGAGCGCCTACCTGCTGCATTGAAAGCACGTCAAGCTGCTTTACTTGAAGCGGTTAAATCTGCGTAATTCAACGCTGATTGCTAAGAAAAGGTCACTTCGGTGACCTTTTTTATTGCCCTAATATTTTAGTTGCTAAAAACATCAACATTCCAGCTTCAACATCCCCCGCTGATGTGTAAATACTAAATAATACGAAGATTCAAGGTAAAAACATGACATCATCAAAACACACTTATCACCCCCAATATAGACAGCCTACCACATCACCAACAAAGCCATGCTTTGTCCACTCAGCTATGGCATACTTAAAACAAGAATGAAATGACATCAAAACATGAGACATGATCATGAATAAAACCATGAAGAATACAATGATTATTTTGGCTATGACGGGACTTGGGTTAGGTTTATCCGCTTGTCAAAGTTTGCCTGAGCAAAACGAGAATAGTTTTATTGGCTATAAAGTCGAAAGCAAAACTGATCGCAACGCAGTATTAGCCTACACTCTTGCAGGACGTCAAAACCAACAGCGCGATGAAAGTAAATTACAGCGTGCCTGCCAAAAAGAACTTGGTGCGCATAAAACTTATCAATTGCGGATTTTAAGTATTAATGAAGTGGTGAATCCTGCAGCCAACCAACAAGACCCGTATGGTCGCCAACTTGGGCAAAGCCGCACCTCTATTGGCTTATCGAACACACCTGAGCTACATAGCAGTGAAAACTATGCTACACGTCAGGCCTTAGATGCTCGCCCAAGCACACTGCGCATTGTGCGTTATAGCTGCAATTAATTCGCGCCACAAAACTGGCTTCCTATAAGACGTGATGAGTTATCGCGTCTTATAAAAACTCACATTACGGAACTCTTTGGCTTCATCCAAATCTGGCCATGTGGTCGCGCTGCGTTCATCTATTTTTATATATTGTGGATGACTAAAGTTTTTCACTCGGCTGTCTGCCACCCAAACTTCTGGGGCGAACTTTAAGAACTCATCTAAAAAAAAGCGATTGCATTGATCATAAAGTACATCGGCAGCCAACAATACATCCACTTGTTCTGCTTTGTATAGATCATCTAAATATTCAAGCACCACATCATTCAATTCAGCATTGGCTCGACAGGCTGCAAGGCTAATGGGGTCAATATCACAACAAATTACCCGTTTGGCACCTGCCATTTTTGCAGCAATCGCCACCACGCCCGAACCTGCACCAAAGTCTAAAACGACTTTATTTTTTACTTGCTGCGGTTCTGCCAATAACCATTGCGCCATTGCAAGTCCTGAAGCCCAACAGAAAATCCAGTACGGCGTATCATTCCAAATACGACGAATCACTTCATCATCTAGCTTGTCGGTAGGAAATACTGGTGGAATAAGCCAAAGTGAAATAGGCGTTTCAGGCAATTGCTGTGCCAGTAATTCACAATTTGGAATTACATCATGTAAAGCATCTAAAAGATGTTCAGGGGCTTTAGGAAATTGAAAGGTACAGCTCATTGGATTTTTATTCGTTCTAATTTAAAAAGTTCCCTCTGCTTTTTTAAAGGAGAGGGGGCATTCATTATTTTTACAATGAATTCCCCACTCTTTTTTAGGAGAGTTAGGGAGAGAATTTTTAAGCCCTCATCCCAGCCTTCTCCCTGAGCCGTATACGGCGCAAGAGAAGGAGCATCCATTATTTTCACAATGAATTTCCCCTCTCCTGAGCAAAATTTAAAGCACTGCTTTTAAATTGAAGCGCAAGAGAGGGTTAGGGAGAGGTCTTCATCAACCTAACGCTTTCTCAGCCGCTTCAACCGTTTGACGAATCAAAGTTGTAATCGTCATTGGGCCAACGCCACCTGGTACAGGCGTATATGCAGAAGCAATCTCTTCAATGCCTTGCAATTGGATATCTCCAACACCACCGCCATCACGTGGATGGAAGCCTGCATCAACAACCACAGCGCCTGGTTTGATCCAGTCTTTTTGAATCAATTCAGCTTTACCAACCGCACCAACAATAATGTCCGCTTGTTTCACAAAACTTGCAAGATCTTGGGTACGTGAATGGCAAATGGTTACTGTTGCATTGGCTTCAAGAAGCATCGCAGCCATTGGTTTACCTAAAATTGCCGAACGCCCCACAACAACGGCATGTTTGCCTGCAATTTCAATGTTTTTTTCTTTAAGAATGGTCATAATGCCTGCAGGTGTTGCAGAACCATATGCAGCTTCGCCCATTGCCATACGACCATAACCTAAACAGGTCACACCATCTACGTCTTTTGCAAGTGAAATCGCATCAAAACAAGCACGCTCATCAATTTGCGCAGGAACTGGGTGTTGCAACAAAATACCATGCACATCAGGATTGGCATTCAATTTTTCAATTTCTGCCAATAATTGTTCTGTGGTGGTTTCTGTTGGCAATTCTACTTTTAAAGAATCCATGCCCACACGACGGCAAGCATTGCCCTTCATGCGTACATAAGTTGCAGATGCACCGTCATCACCGACCAAAATAGTCGCTAGAATTGGGGTACGACCTGATTTTGCTTTTAACGCTTCTACACGTGTTAACAGATCAGCTTCAATTTGTTTTGCCAATGCACGACCGTCTAAAATTAATGCCACGGCACATCTCCAAATGTTGATATGAATCAATTTTGCAAATAATACATGATTATTTAGACTATTTTATTCTATATGTCGAATTAATGTGCATCTGCTCATTTAATAGTATTGTTTTTTTTTCAGAGCTTGCTAATATACGCATCACAAGACGCGGCGGGGTGGCAGAGTGGTCATGCAGCGGACTGCAACTCCGTGGACGCCGGTTCGATTCCGACCTCCGCCTCCAATCTTGTAAAACTATGCCCGAGTGGTGAAATCGGTAGACACAGGGGATTTAAAATCCCCCGCCCTCAAAGCGTGCCAGTTCGAGTCTGGCCTCGGGCACCATTTTAAAATAGATTAAAATGGTGCAAATAAAGAACCCAGCATTAAGCTGGTTTTTTTATGCCTAAATTTTAGGTTTTCCCCTCTTTATTCAATATTCAATGATGCCTCTATGAACCCTAAACAAGCGCTTCTTGATTTGCAGCAATTGCAACAACAATACCCTGCTGCATTTAAAAGAAATATTTTGTTTTATGGTTTTATTCAAAGCAAAGGCATGCTGGATGATTGGAAAGAAATGATTCCATGGGTCTTGGCCTGCCTGATTTTTATTCCTATTTCAATCAGTCTGGCGCACGGGATTCAAAACTTTGCACCGCAGTACGATGCCTTTCAAGCCAAGGCATTGGCGATTTTAGCCATCATGTTAGGTTTTATGCTGCTTCTACCTTATGTGTTGTATCAAATTAAACACAGTTCGGCATCGTGGTATCAACTACAGCAACATGCCACCATAAAAATAGCAGTATTGATTCTGCTACAAGCGGTAAATTTCGCCTATTTTCAGAGTGAAATTCTGCAAGGGATTTTATTCTTTTTCTGCATCAGTTTTGGTTTTGTACGTTTCTATAAAGAGAATATGTTCCGTGACCACATAAGCCTTGAACAAAAATATTGCTTAACGCAATTTCGCCGTGCTGCGTATTGGTCATATCGTCAAGCTGCTAAAATTCAATATCGGATGTATTTTTCCAATAAAAATAGCCCTCGTTTTGCCCAATTGAATCAGCAATATCAACATGCAATTCAGTTACACCAACAACTGATGCAGGTTGAACACAATTTATGTAAAAGCATTAAATACATAGATTTAGACAGTTATATTCAAGATAAACTCGATTAAAAACCTCCGCTTAATCATCAAAAAAAACCGAGCAACTTAGACTCGGTTTTCTGTAAATATCACACCAATTTTAAGTAGTTTTAGCGACATCAATGATTGGTTTTAAGTCTACACCATACTTCTGTTGATGACCACGCGTATCATCGAGTTTGTATTCACGTGCCTTAACCGTATCTATAAACTTCCAATCTGCAACCACTTGCGCACGATCAAAAGTCACCGTTAAATAACCACGTTGATTTAAGTTGCAATAATCCAGTTCATCAATCAGTTCTTGAAAGGCATATTCCAACGCTGCCATTTCGTCTGCAGGCACATTTAAGTAATACTCAATTCCGGGCGATGATACCGAGCTGGTCGCGAATTCCAACCCAACCTCATGATTTGTTTCATGTGTATGCAAGGTTGCAGCCCAAGCATTGTGAGTATCACCTGCCAACACCACTGCTTTTTTCCCAAGTTGCTGCAATGTCCCATACACAACTTCTCGCTCGTAGGCATAACCATCCCAAGCATCGAGGTTATAAGGTGCAACCGCATACAAACGTGCCTTATCTACTGCTGTCAAAGTTGGATCATTCGCTTTTAAACGCAATTTCAGCGTGACCAATTCTGTAATTTTCTGCTTCATTTGTGCAAGTGTTTCAGGTTGCTGATCACCATTGGTGATTTTCGCTAAAGGCAATAACAGTTCTTGTGGAATCAGTATTTTCGCCATCAACACTTGTTGAGCCAAAACATTCCAAGTAGCCCTAGACTGCCCCAACTGCTTTTGCAACCATTCTCGTTGAACTCCACCCATCAATGTGCGTTGATCACTAAATAAATCTGCCTGAAATTTAGCAGCATCAATACCTTCTGCCGTCATATAGTTAGCATAATCTAATTGCTTATGACGCGCCAAAATACGCGTATCCAGCATCATCAGATTCACCAAACCACCAAAATCAAACTGGCGATAAATATTCAAATGATCATTTTCTGCAACTGGACGAATTGGCATCCACTCGAAATAAGCCTGTAATGCCGCAATTTTACGTTCTATAAAGCTGCCTTCACCTTCTTGATGATTATCTGCACCCGCTTCCCAAGTATCATTACTGAGTTCATGGTCATCCCAAATGACAATAAATGGATGGCGTTGGTGAGCAGTCTGCAAATCAGCATCGGTACGATATAAAGCATAACGTTTACGATAATCATCTAACTTGATAATTTCTTTATCATTGTCTGCAGCAAAGGTACGTCCTAACTGTTTTGCATCGTCAGTCGCGTAGCCACCTTGTCCATATTCATAAATATAATCACCCAAGTGAATAATCACATCCAGATTGTTTTCCTGTGCCATTTCTTTATACACATGAAAATAACCTGCGGGATAGTTCGAGCAAGAACAGACCGCAAATTTCACTTGATCGCTGCGTTGTGGCAAGGTTTTGGTCTGTCCTATAGCAGAAACCGTATTACCAAAGCGGAAACGGTAATAATATTTAGTCCCTGCCTGTAAACGATCTGCGTCCACTTTAACAGTAAAATCTTGCGCTGCGCTGGTTTGTACTTTGCCAGTATTTACCAATTGCTTAAACGCCTCATCGCTGGCAATTTCCCAAACCACTTCAATGCATGCTGCCATGTCACTTGGCGTTACACGTGTCCATAAAATAATACGATCATGCAGCGGATCACCACTGGCGACACCATGCAAAAACTGCACCTTTAATGCATTTTCTGCTGTATTTTCATTGTCATCACCACATGCAGTTAATGCGACTGGCAATGACAACGCCCCAAAACCAGCCAAACTTTTTTGAATCAGCTCTCGGCGAGTTAAGCGAATGTTCATGAATATTCCTTTTATTTTTCTTGAGCGCTCAACATAGAAATTTATGATTTCGCTTTGATCTCAAATTCATGAAATATTGATGACAAACAGCAGAAATATGCTTCAAACCGAACTTTTTTCAAGCTAATAAGTTGAATTGATTGAAAAGAAAGCAATTGTAAATAAATTTACTTGCCAAGTTTTATTTCGTCCTCTATTATTGCGCACATGCCCGAGTGGTGAAATCGGTAGACACAGGGGATTTAAAATCCCCCGCCCTCAAAGCGTGCCAGTTCGAGTCTGGCCTCGGGCACCATTCTAATGAATCAAATCATTCAAATGGTGCAAATAAAGAACTCCAGCATTAAGCTGGTTTTTTTATGCCTAAAAAATATAATATTGAAAACAATAACATTTATGTGCCGATGATTTGAAATGTCTCTACAACGCTTTATCTTCTCTTTCAAATGGGTGATCTGTTTATGCTGCTTGCTCAGTTTTGCAAGCCATGCACAAAATCCCAGCCTTGAGTCAGCAACCGAATCCGTAAACCCAATTGAAACTGATGCAGAATTTTATGATGTTTTTGCAGGAACATTGCAATATAAAAATCAAGAATTACAATTACGTCGTTGCAGCTTAGGCAACAATTTATATTTATTAAATTTCCAAAATCCTGAAGAAGAAAAGCAACTCAAAACTTTGCTGCAACAAAATACAAAGTTTTGGGTCAATTTAATTGCACAGCCGAATGAACATAATGGGCTATATACGTTGAATGTTCGGGAAATTGCAGAACTACATACACAGCAAAGTTGCCATTTGGATGATGTTTTAGATGATTTATTGAATCACCCATAAATTAAAGCTGAAAGAGAGTGACCTATCACCACTCTCTCGTTGCAATCAACTCTTCCATTTCAATCTCGAAATAGCCTTGATCTTGCAGCACCATCATCATCGCCTCAGCAATATAATCTGCTGCGGTATCGTCCAAATCTGAATCCAGATCTTCAAATTGTGGTTTCATTTTATTAATGGCTTGCACGGTCTGATCTGCAAAATGATAAATATCGGTTTCAGATAAATTGGATTTAGACACGTGTTTTGCAAACTGTTGAATCAGTTGTTTTAACTCAGCAACTAAAATATCAGGATAAAACTCATCATCAAACATCGGGAGAAGTAAATCTGCAAACATACAGGCACTCAAAAATACAGAGATTCAAGCGTGCCTATATAGCATAAGCAAGGCTTTAATTCTAGCTTCGCCCCAATTTGCATACTGCGATTAATTTGCCAACTGCATTGCTTGCCAGACTTTAATGGCGTCAGACATGGCTTTCACATCATGCGCACGCACCATACAAGCACCTTGCTGAATACTGAGTAAATGTGCCGCTACAGAACCAACTGCACGCTGTGTTGGCTCTGCCCCACCCAAAGCTTCACCAATAAAGCGTTTACGGGACAATGCCGATAAAATTGGATACCCCATACCATTAAGTTGATGCAACTCATTTAACAATTTCAGATTCTGTTGTGCATTTTTCGCAAAACCAAAACCTGGATCAATCATGATATTTTCAGGCTTGACCCCTACCGCCAAAGCATCAGCGACACGTTGCTGCAATTCTGCAATCACATCTGCAGTGACATCATCATATTGATCTAAATTGTTCATGGTGGTCGGTTCACCACGCATGTGCATAATAATCACGGGGATATTTAACTCAGCAGCTGTTTGCAACGCATTTGGACGGGTCAGCGCACGTACATCATTCCAGATATGCGCCCCCGCAGCTACGGCAGCACGAATCACTTCGGGCTGTGACGTATCAATCGAAAGTACCACATCATAAGCAGATAAGGCTTCCGCCACAGGAACCACACGACGAATTTCTTCTTCTACACTCACAGGACTTGCCCCCGGACGTGTAGACTCACCGCCAATATCAATCACGGTTGCACCTTCGGCTATCATTTCCAAAGCACGCGCCACAGCAGCATCTTTTTCATTATGTCGCCCACCATCACTAAACGAGTCTGGTGTCACATTTAGAATTCCCATCACATGCGGCTGAGATAAATCTAAACGCAAACGTCCACATTGCAATACACGTTTGGGTAATGGCATTAGCTGCATGCTGGTCTTCCTTTCAATTTGAAAAGCTTATTTTAACAAGGCTAATTTTAAAGATGTGGAATTCTTTTCAGTGCGCTTCAACATTACCAATATTCCTGTTGCAACGGCGCATAAACCACACGAATAAAAAAAGAGCCTTTATACAAAGACTCTTTTTAACATTATGTGAACTGATTAGCTCGCTGGTAATGGTGGCGGTGTGCTTGGACCATCGGTTGGTGTTACATCAATCACAGGATTGTCTGCAATATACACCTTCGGTGGCTGTGGCTCACGACCTTCCATAATGTCACGGATTTGGTCACGATCAATGGTTTCCCATTCCAACAATGCTTTTACCATTGCGTGGGCAATGTCTTGGTTATTTTCCAAAATATCGCGGGCAACTTTATATTGCTCATCAATAATACGACGAACTTCAGCATCCACTTGTTGCTGGGTGGCTTCAGAAATGGTACGGCTGCCTAAACTACCCATGAATGATTGTTGTGTATCATCTTCATAGACCATTACGCCTAACTTGTCAGACATACCGTATTTGGTCACCATCGCACGTGCTAATTTAGTCGCACGCTCAAAGTCATTCGATGCACCTGTCGACATTTGATTAATAAAGACTTCTTCTGCAATACGACCACCAAACAAGATAGACAAGTCGTTCAGCATTTTGTCTTTATAATGGCTAGTTTGGTCATGTTCAGGCAATTGCCATGTCACACCCAATGCCCAGCCACGCGGCATAATCGTTACTTTATGCACAGGGTCTGTACCCGGCAGCATTTCAGCAACAATCGCATGACCTGCTTCATGATAAGCCGTTGCACGACGTTCTTCTTCACGCAGCACCATCGACTTACGTTCAGGGCCCATATACAACTTATCTTTAGCATCTTCAAAGTCGTGCATATCCACCGTATTTTTATTACGACGGGCAGCAAACAATGCAGCTTCATTCACAAGGTTCGCCAATTGCGCACCAGAGAAGCCTGGTGTACCACGTGCCAAGACTTTGACATCTACACCTGTAACTGAAGGCAGTTTTTTCAAGTGAACATTCAGAATTTGCTCACGACCTTTAATGTCTGGCAAGCCAACCATTACTTGACGGTCAAAACGACCTGGACGCAATAAAGCTTTATCCAGTACATCGGCACGGTTTGTCGCAGCGATAACAATAATGCCTTCATTGCCTTCAAAACCATCCATTTCAACAAGCATTTGGTTAAGTGTTTGCTCACGTTCATCGTGACCACCACCTGTACCTGAACCACGGTGACGACCTACCGCATCAATCTCATCAATAAAGATGATACATGGTGCATGGCGTTTAGCTTGCTCAAACATATCACGAACACGAGAAGCACCTACACCCACGAACATTTCAACGAAGTCAGAACCAGAAATGCTGAAGAATGGAACTTTGGCTTCGCCTGCAATGGCTTTGGCCAATAAGGTTTTACCTGTACCCGGTGGACCTACCATCAACACACCTTTAGGAATAGTTGCACCTAAACGCTTGAATTTAGCAGGGTCTTTTAAGAAATCTACAATTTCAACCACTTCTTGTTTTGCTTCGTCACAACCTGCTACATCGGCAAATGTGACTTTAATTTGGTCTTCAGACAACATTTTGGCTTTAGATTTACCAAAGCTCATCGGGCCGTTTTTACCACCTGCACCGCCACCCATGTTGCGCATAAAGAACATGAATAACAAAATGATTAAAAGTACAGGGAAACTTGCGATCAATAGTTGCATTAACAAACCTTGACGTTGAGGTGCAGTACCTTCAACAACAACGTTGTTTTTAATCAGATTCGGCATCAGTTCAGGATCTTGAACTGCTGGACGAATGCTTTCAAAGGACGAGCCGTTGACTTTTTCGCCACTAATTCTTTCGCCATCAATTGTGACTTGCTTAATTTGACCAGCATTCACCGCTGTAACGAACTCTGAATAGTTCATTGCAGTTGGCTTTTCACTGTTATTGATGTTGCTGAAAATTAGAATCAGCACACCAAGTATAATCAGCCACAATACGGCATTCTTGAAGAGATCGCTCAAAGCTTTATTCCCATATCAATCTAATTTGATCATGCCCGTTACTGGGTGACCTTTCATTCAAAAAGCTGAAGATCAGCTAGACAATTCATTAAAAACGTACAAAATGCACAATTTTTAACGGCTTGGCAAGTAAACTTTATTTAGACGCTTTTTTACGTCCTTGTCCAATAAGGAATACTTCTTTGGAACGCGCCCGTGAAGCAGCGGGTTTTGCTGTCTTTAGAACATCAAAACTGTCCACGACCTGTTTACGAAATTCGTCAAACCCCGAACCTTGGAACACTTTGACCACAAACTGGCCATTGGGTCCCAATACACGGTTGGCAAAATCGAGCGCCAACTCGCATAAGTAAATTTGACGCGGTTGATCTACAGCTTTATTACCTGATGTATTGGGGGCCATATCGGAAATTACAACGTCTACCGTGCGTCCGTTTAAAATATTTAACAATTTTTCGAACACTTCTTCTTCGCGGAAGTCACCTTGTAAAAAGGTCACATCTGGTAATGCGTCCATTTCCAAAATATCGGAAGCGATCACCAAACCTTTGTCGCCGACAAGTTTCCCTGCGATTTGCGACCAACTGCCTGGTGCTGCTCCCAAGTCCACCACCGTCATGCCAGGTTTGATCAGTTTATATTTTTCTTGAATCTCAAGTAGTTTGTATGCAGCACGTGCACGATACCCTTCTTTTTGCGCTCTTTTCACAAAGGGATCATCTAGGTGCTCTCTCATCCACGCACGACTACTTTTGGATAACTTTTGGTTGGTAATGCGTGTTGCCATAACTCTCTTAGTAACGAATAGCCATCTAAATTGCGATTGTACGTGAAAATTAGCAAGCTTGCAGTAGACATCTGTATCTAAATGCCAATAACTGACAAGTTTTTTCTATTAAATCCATCGCTTATTTCTGTACTGTGGCATAAAAAACCACACTCATCACTAATGGATAAACCTAAGCAAATGTTCAATTTTGATATTTTTGTACTGCTGCAAGATCGCGGATTATTTGCATAGAATTTACAGCGTTTCAAATTGGCTTTTGTTATACTAAGCCGTTTTTAAAATTAGGTTATCTTTATGGCGGCTCTCTCTATTCAGGAACGCAAGCGTTTACGTCAAATTGGTCATGCACTTAACCCTGTAGTGATGGTTGGCGGTCAAGGTTTGACTGAAAATGTAATTGAAGAAACCAACCGTGCTTTAAACGATCACGAATTGATTAAAGTTAAAATTGGTGGTGAAGACCGTGAAGTACGTGCAGCTGTAATTACTGAAATTGCTGCAGCAACAGGTTCTGAAGTGGTACAAACAATTGGTAAAATTGCTTTACTTTATAAAAAAGCAGCAAAACAAAATGCCAAGTTGTCAAATTTAGTTCGTCACGCTCATTTGTCTAACTAAGCTTATATGGCAAGTTACGAACTCAGCGCCTTTGATCGTCAGTTTCAAGCGATTTCTTTGGTCGGTGCAATTGAACAACAAAGTCCGTTTAGCTTAAATGTAGGTTATTGGCTGCGTGATCCGAATCAATGGGTCGAATGGCCTGCATTGGTAGCTTCACATCCACGTCAGGACTTTTTGTGGAAACAGACCTGCTTTGAAATTTTCATTGGCGTTCAGGGCGAAGATTTTTATCGTGAAATCAATCTCTCCCCTTCTCAAGCTTGGCAAGCCTATGCCTTTGAAGAATATCGTTATCCTGAGCAAATGCCACCTGTGGCCGCTTATGATATTGAGTTGAATCAGCTAAAACGTACGCATTACGGTTTAAATGTCAGTTTGGATTTAACCGAATTTATACTGAAACATAAACTGAAATGGACAGATTTGTTTATTGGGCTCACAGCTGTATTAAAAACCAGTCAGGGCGAGCAGTTTTATGCCATGCAACACAGCAGCCCTGCCGCCGATTTTCACAATAAGCGCGATTGGCTACATCAGTTCTAACTGTGATTAATAGTAGTTTAGATTGAAACAACTAGTTTTTGGTTTGAGCAAGAAATTTAAATAAAAAAGTGAGGCGCATGACCTCACTTTTTTTTATGGCTGAATCAGCAACAGATTAAACTGGATTATGCTTGATCAGTTTCATCATTAGTTTCAGTTTTTGATGGATTTACTTTTTTCCACGCTTCTAGTGTGTGCTCTTTAGAACGCTTAAAAGTTTCAGCCAATTGATCTTTGTGTTTTACTGAAATGCTGCTGACATCTTCTTTCAACTCTTTACCAAGTTTAGAAAGATCTTCAATAATTGCGCTAAATTCAGTTTTTACAAAGTCTTTTAATTCGCCCAAATCTTTAGGTGAACTGCCAAATTGTGCTTTTAAAGCTTCAATTTTTTGCAACACATCTTGCTTTAACTGACCCAATTGCTCTTGCACGCTGGCATTGAGTTGTTTTGCTTCGGCTTGAAGTTTTTCTTGCGTTTCTGCAACCACATCAAGCACCTGCTCTTTGGCATCATGCGTTACTTTTTCAAGCTTTTCAGCGCCTTCACTTACTGCTTTGATTGCACTGTTTTGTGGTTCAGTGGCTGATTTATCTTGTTCAGTCATTCGCTTTTACCCAAGGTCGTTGTTGTTTATAAATTAAGCATAAGGCAATTTAGACTCAAATGGGTTTTGGATTGTCTAACAATCGTAGATTGCTTACATTTGGACTACACGCTAAAACATAAACCTAGCAAAAAAAGCAAGTCTTTTATCTTACATATTCGTTAGATTCACAATGGACTTTTGGCGAGCTCATGCGTATAATGCAATGTTAAGTTCAAGCGAGCAGACATAGGAGGGTAGGTTTAAATATTGACCTTCCTTTTTTTTCGTCTACTCGCTTTTTTACAGCCCTATTTTTGTGGTTTTAGTTCAGGAGCTTTGGTTTGAGCACCCCCGCCATTTTAGCCCTCGCCGACGGTACAATCTTTAAAGGTACGTCTATCGGTGCAACGGGAAGCACGACTGGTGAAGTCGTTTTTAACACTGCCATGACTGGCTATCAAGAAATTTTGACCGACCCGAGTTATGCACAACAACTTGTGACTTTAACTTACCCACATATTGGGAACACTGGTTGCAATGATGAAGATGTTGAGTCAGGTCGAATTCATAAAGTATGGGCAAACGGTTTAATTATCCGTGATTTGCCTTTATTACACAGTAACTTCCGTTCTACTCAATCTTTAGGCGAATACTTACAACAACACAATGTTGTTGCAATTGCCGATATTGATACCCGTAAATTGACCCGTATTTTACGTTCCAAAGGTGCGCAAAACGGTTGTATTCTTGCTGGTGAAAATATCACTGAAGAAGAAGCAATTGCAAAAGCACGTGCATTTGGCGGCTTAAACGGCTTAGATCTTGCAAAAGTATGCTGCGACCCTGAAGGTTTTGAATGGACTGAAGGTTCATGGGAACTTGGCAAAGGCTTTACTCAACCTGAACTTAAATATCATGTGGTTGCATACGATTACGGTGTCAAAACCAACATCCTGCGTATGCTCGCAGACCGCGGTTGCAAATTAACCGTTGTTCCTGCACAAACCCCTGCTGAAAAAGTCCTTGCGTTAAACCCAGATGGCATTTTCTTGTCAAATGGCCCTGGCGATCCTGCTGCATGTGACTACGCAATTGAAGCTGTAAAAACAATTGTAGAAACCACGAATACTCCTGTATTTGGTATCTGTTTAGGTCACCAAATTCTTGCACTTGCATCAGGTGCAAAAACAATGAAAATGCCACACGGTCACCACGGCGCAAACCATCCTGTACAGAACTTAGAAACTGGTACAGTGATGATTACTTCTCAGAACCACGGCTTCGCGGTAGATGAAAGCACCTTACCAAGCAATGTATGTTCAACGCATCGTTCATTGTTCGATGGCACAAACCAAGGTATTCATCGTACAGACAAGCCTGCATTTAGCTTCCAAGGTCACCCAGAAGCAAGTTCAGGTCCACATGACTGCGCACTCTTGTTCGATCATTTCATCGAACTTATTGAAGCCGCTAAGAAGTAATTAAGGAGCGAAATAATGCCTAAACGTACGGATATTAAAAGCATCTTAATTATTGGTGCTGGTCCTATTGTTATTGGTCAGGCTTGTGAGTTTGACTATTCTGGTGCTCAAGCATGTAAAGCGCTGCGTGAAGAAGGTTACCGCGTTATTTTGGTAAACTCGAACCCTGCGACCATCATGACTGACCCTGCAATGGCAGATGCAACTTATATCGAGCCAATCACTTGGCAGACTGTTGCAGCAATCATTGAAAAAGAACGTCCAGATGCAGTACTTCCGACCATGGGTGGTCAAACTGCATTGAACTGTGCGCTTGCATTAGATGCCAACGGTATTTTAGCCAAATACAATGTTGAATTAATTGGTGCAACCAAAGACGCGATTGAAAAAGCCGAAGACCGTAAATTGTTTGATGAAGCAATGCGCAAAATTGGTCTTGAGTGTCCAAAAGCAGCAATTGCTGAATCTATGGAAGAAGCACTTGAGATTCAATCTCGCTTTGGCTTCCCTGTGATTATTCGTCCATCATTCACCATGGGTGGTTCTGGTGGCGGTATCGCATATAACAAAGAAGAATTCCTTGAAATCTGTGAACGCGGTTTCGATCTTTCTCCAACCAAACAATTATTGATTGATGAATCACTTATTGGTTGGAAAGAATATGAGATGGAAGTTGTACGTGATAAAAACGACAACTGTATCATCGTATGTTCAATCGAAAACTTTGACCCAATGGGCGTGCACACTGGTGACTCAATCACCGTTGCTCCTGCGCAAACTTTGACGGACAAAGAATACCAATTGATGCGTAATGCATCTTTAGCGGTACTTCGTGAAATTGGTGTAGAAACAGGTGGTTCTAACGTTCAGTTCGGTATTTGCCCGAATACTGGTCGTATGGTTGTGATTGAGATGAATCCACGTGTATCTCGTTCATCTGCACTTGCATCTAAAGCCACTGGTTTCCCAATTGCAAAAGTTGCAGCGAAATTGGCTGTGGGTTATACCCTTGATGAACTGAAAAATGACATCACAGGCGGTACCACTCCTGCGGCATTTGAACCATCAATTGACTACGTTGTCACTAAAGTTCCACGTTTCAACTTTGAAAAGTTCCCGCAAGCAGACGCGACTTTAACCACACAGATGAAATCTGTAGGTGAAGTCATGGCAATTGGCCGTAATTTCCAAGAGTCTGTAAATAAAGCGCTTCGTGGTTTAGAAACTGGTGCGTGTGGTTTTGACGAACAAATTGAAGTGGGTGCTGAAGGCGCACGCGACAAAATTTTAGTTGAATTAAAAGTTCCAGGCCCTGAGCGTATTTGGTACGTGGCTGACGCATTCCGTCATGGCTTTAGCTTGGACGAAGTTTTTGAAGCGACCAAAATTGACCGTTGGTTCTTAATTCAAATTCAAGACATCGTGAACACTGAAAATGAAATCAAAACTTTAGGTTTTGGCGATCTAAACGCTGACAACATCCGTTCGTTCAAACGTAAAGGTTTATCTGACTTGCGTATTGCGAACTTGATGGGAATTTCACAAAAGCAATTCCGTAAACACCGTTGGAACTTGGGCGTAACCCCAGTTTACAAACGTGTGGATACCTGTGCTGCAGAGTTTGAATCTGACACAGCATATATGTATTCAACTTACGATGAAGAGTGTGAATCAAATCCTTCAGCGAAAGACAAGATCATGGTGATTGGCGGTGGTCCAAACCGTATTGGTCAAGGTATCGAATTCGATTACTGCTGTGTACACGCTGCGCTTGCAATGCGTGAAGATGGTTTTGAGACCATCATGGTGAACTGTAACCCTGAAACAGTATCTACCGATTACGACACTTCAGACCGTTTGTACTTTGAACCAATTACTTTGGAAGATGTACTTGAAATCGTACGTACTGAAAAGCCAAAAGGCATTATCGTACAGTACGGTGGTCAAACTCCATTGAAATTGGCACGCGCTTTAGAAGAGGCAGGTGCGCCAATTATTGGTACATCACCAGATGCAATTGACCGTGCAGAAGACCGTGAGCGTTTCCAGCAAATGATTCAACGTCTGCAATTGCGTCAGCCTAACAACAGCATTGTAAAATCTGCTGAAGAAGGTATCGCAGAAGCAGCGAAAGTGGGTTACCCGCTCGTTGTTCGTCCATCTTATGTATTGGGTGGTCGTGCAATGGAAATCGTGTATAACGAAGAAGAATTGAAACGCTACTTGCGTGATGCAGTTCAAGCATCTAACGATGCACCTGTACTGTTAGACCGTTTCTTGGATGATGCGATTGAAGTTGACGTAGACTGCGTATCTGACGGTAAAGATGTGGTGATTGGCGGTATTATGCAGCACATCGAACAAGCAGGTATTCACTCTGGCGACTCAGCATGTTCAATTCCACCTTATTCATTGTCAGATGAAGTACAGGACGAAATGCGTCGTCAAACTGTTGCAATGGCAAAAGAGTTGGGCGTTATTGGTCTAATGAACGTACAGTTTGCAGTGAAAGGCAATGACGTTTATATCTTGGAAGTGAACCCACGTGCATCACGTACTGTTCCGTTCGTTTCTAAGTGTATTGGCGAATCATTGGCTAAAGTTGCAGCACGTTGTATGGCAGGTCAATCTTTAGAAGCACAAGGCTTTACTAAAGAAATTATTCCGCAACACTTCTCTGTGAAAGAAGCTGTGTTCCCATTCAACAAGTTCCCTGGTGTAGACCCTGTGCTTGGGCCTGAGATGAAATCTACAGGTGAAGTGATGGGTGTGGGCAAAACTTTTGGTGAAGCATTCTATAAAGCTGTGTTAGGCTCGAATGATCGCTTACCAGGAATCCCAACTGAAGGCGAAGTAAAACATGCATTCTTATCTGTACGTGAGTCAGATAAACCGCATGTGGCGCGTATTGCAAAACAATTGGCTGATTTTGGCTTCAAACTTGTTGCAACGGGTGGTACGCATAAAGTCATCACCGATGCAGGTATTGAGTGTGAACGTGTGAATAAAGTGACTGAAGGTCGCCCACACATTGTAGACCGCTTGAAAAATGGTGAGATTCACCTCATCATCAATACTTCTGAAGGCAAACAAGCTCAGCAGGATTCATTCTCAATCCGTCGTTCTGCATTGCAAGGTAAAGTGTATTACACCACGACCTTGAATGGCGCAGATGCTGTATGCCAAGCCTTAGCGATTAAATTACCAATGGATGTATATCGCCTGCAAGATCTTACTGTAGGTTAATACATTTCAATAAAGTCCCGTCACCTTTCGGGTGGCGGGCTTTTTTCATTTATAGACTTCAATATTTTTAAAGAGGGACAACATGCAACGTTATCCTATGACGCCTGAAGGTAAACACGCTTTAGAGCAAGAATTACAACAACTTAAATCGGTTGAACGTCCACGTATTACTGCAGCGATTGCAGAAGCGCGTGAACATGGCGATTTAAAAGAAAATGCTGAATACCATGCCGCACGTGAACAGCAAGGTTTCTGCGAAGGTCGTATCCAAGACATCGAAGGTAAATTAGGCGCTTGCCAAGTAATTGATGTTAAAGAATTGGAACAAAACGGACGTGTGGTTTTTGGTGTGACTGTGACCATTGAAAACCTAGACACCGAAGAGCAAAAAACCTACAAAATTGTAGGTGATGATGAAGCTGATTTTAAAATCAATAAAATTTCAGTGAATTCGCCTATTGCACGCGGTTTGTTGGGCAAAAATGAAGGCGATGAAGCCAAAATTGTCACTCCGCAAGGCGAAGTGGAATATGAAATTGTGAATGTAGAATATCTTTAAGTTTTAATAAAGATGACTACACGCGATGCCCCTCTTTGAGGGGTTTTTTATTGCCTATAAATCATACAGCCGAGCTTATAGATTATACTGCGATAAAAATAGAGGAAAATAAGATGGAAAATCGCATCATTCATGCATTTGTTTATGCGCTTTCTGGGGCTGTGTTAGGACTGATTTTAATTCCAGTCTGGGGACTCTTTATCAATACACAAACCAGTCCTGTCAGTATCGTATTGGCATCATCACTCTTTTTTGCTATTTGGGGATTCTTATTTCCAAACAGTGTTAAAAATGTTTTTATGTATTTGTGGAATTTTTTAAGATAGATACTTTAAGCTTTCAAATCACTAAAGTGTAGTGGTCAACTAATATTTTGAACATTCCCTCTCCTTCTAGGAAAGGGCTAGGGAGAGGTTCAAAATTTCAGATATAATCCCATCATCTCTCCACACGAAAAAACGATGTCCGAAACGCTGATTAATTCCCCTGTTAAACACTGGTGCGAATTTGAGTTCATCTCCAAAACTGTGAAAAACCCCAACATCCACATCAAAGGCAATTACTCTTATTATTCAGCCTATTGGGATCAGGGTTTTGAACGTTGTGTGGTGCGTTATTTACATGACAAACCTGCAACAGCAGACAAGCCAATTGATCAATTACATATTGGCAATTTTGTCTGTTTTGGTGCGGAATGCGTGATTATGATGGGTGGCAATCAATTGCATCGCAGTGACTGGGTTTCGGCTTTTCCGTTTGATACTCGCAGTTTTGTTGCGGCAGGTGATACCACAATTGGCGATGGCTGCTGGATTGGCAGTCGCGCCATGATTATGCAAGGTGTTGAACTAGGCGAAGGTGCAATTGTGGCGACAGGTGCAGTGGTTACGCAAGATGTACCGCCTTACGCTATTGTGGCAGGTGTGCCTGCCAAAGTAATTAAATACCGCTTTAGTGAAACAGAGATTGCTCAACTTTTGGCGCTAAAACTGTATGATTTTGATGAAAAATATTTACTGAAAATCCGCGAACAATTGCAGAGTAATGATGTCAATCAACTGATCGATTTTTTGACAAACACGCAAACAAAAAATGACTAAAACTTTAGTTGAATTGAAAGCACAGCTTCATAATTTCATGCTAAATTAAGGTGAAATAAGGACTTACAGCACTCAATTATCTTTATGAAATTACTGGGTTTTATTCTATATGAATTCAGCGTAAGATAAGACAGGACTCAGAGCGAATATTTTATTAAAGTATTGAAATTACAATAAGGAGAAACACTCATGGCTTACCAAAACATCCTCGTACCAGTGGACGGTTCTGAAACTTCTTTTGCCGCTGTTGCAAAAGCTGCTGAACTTGCAAAAGCATTTGGTAGTAAAATCACTGTGGTACAAGTACTTACACTTGACCCGTATATTGCTGCAGAATACATCACTGCAAACCAAACCAATGACTTGATTGAACGCGCTCGCGCTTCTATCGTAAAAACTTTAGAAGAAGCAAAGCAAAAATTCACTGAACAAGGTGTTGAAGCTGAAACTAAACTACTTGAAGGTCAAGTAATTGCACGCGAAATTACCAATGCTGCAAAAGACTTAAATGCTGACCTTATCGTGATTGGTTCACATGGCCGCACTGGCTTGAAAAAATTATTCTTAGGTAGCGTTGCGCAAAGCATCCTAAGTGAAGGTACAACACCTGTATTGGTTGTACGTCAATAAGATTGCGTGTTCCTCATTTCTACGGAAGTGAGGAACTTCCCCTCTCATTTAGATTTCTTTGTTTGTTCTAAAATTTTTATTTGCAGCACTCTATTCAGCAAATTTTCTCAGTATCACCATATCTCAATATTAAACGCTCGATTTAGCAGCTCAGTTTAATTCTGCCATTGGTATTGTTTTAAATTCACCTTTTCTGCAATTACCACAATCCCTTCTTCCTGTAATTTTAAAGTTTGTATATTTTCTCCTTGGGCGTTTAGTTTGCTTAGGCTAATTTTTCCTTGCGCATTAATCACCCGATGCCACGGCACAGTATGTTCTGCCGATAAATGCCTGAGGACATAACCGACCAAACGTGCATGTTTGGGCAGACCCGCTAGGCGTGCCACTTGCCCATAGGTCGCAACCTGACCTGCTGGAATCAAACACACCACGTTCAAAATCATGTGTGCTAATTCATCACTCGGTTTACGGCTTAACGTTGTTTGCATCTATCCACTCGCATTCATTTAGCCTATAAAAAAGGAGCGACTGGCAGCACTCCTTTTGTTTATAAAACTTGATTTTTAAGTCAGTTAAATTGCGGCATTGAATGTATCACAATCACTGATCAAGCCTGATTTTAAGCCAGTCTGGAACCATTGTACGCGCTGTGCACTGGTACCATGCGTAAAGCTATCAGGCACGACTTGCCCACGTGCACGTTTTTGTAAATAGTCATCGCCAATTTTATGTGCCGCATCCATTGCTTCTTCAATATCACCTTGTTCGAGGAATTGAGTACGTTGATGGTTATGATGCGCCCACACTCCCGATAAACAGTCGGCTTGCAATTCCTGACGCACCGAAAGCTGATTGCCCTGCACTTGGCTGACTTGCTGACGTGCTTTATGCACTTGCTCTGAAATTCCTAAAATGGTCTGAATATGATGCCCAACTTCATGCGCCACCACATAGGCTTGAGCAAAATCGCCCGCCTGATCATTTCGGCTTAATTCAGTCTGATTTTGTTCACCACCAATACCCATTTGCTGACGCATGGCTTGGAAGAATGAAGTATCAATATATACTTTTTGATCGGCAGGACAATAAAATGGCCCCATTGCCGATTGTGCCGTACCACAGCCAGAATTGACCACACCTGTAAATAACACCAGTTTAGGTGGTATATATTGGCTATTTAACTGCTGCTGAAACACTTGTGACCACGTATCTTCTGTATCGGCCAAAACAGTGCCCACAAACTCCATCGCCTCTTGTTGTTCAGGACTTGGATTATCTAAACCTTTAGTTTCAGCACTTTGCGCATGTGAGGTGACTTGCTTGGTCGCTTGATAAGCCGATTGCGGATCGATGCCAAAGAACTTCCATGCAACAAAGGCCACCACTAAGCCCAAAATACTGATACCGCCCGCTTTTGCTCCACCGCCACCACGGCGGTCTTCTACATTCGTGCTAACTCGACGATCTTTCCAACGCATTATTCTTATCCTTCTCTTAAACTCTGATAATAGATTAAGCCGATTTAGACTTTGACCACACTTTTTGAACAAGTGCGACCACAATCACCACCAAGATGCCTGCCAAAATACCCACGACAAGGTTCATCAACATTGGCGTGACTGAACCTACAATACTGCCCATCGTTGGAATGTCTTGTACATACTCTACCGTATCTTCTGTGAAATGGTGCACAAAAGGAATAGCATGATTGATAATTCCTCCACCAACCAAGAACATCGCTGCAGTACCCACCACAGATAAAGTCTTCATTAAAATTGGAGCAAATGCCAGTAAACCACTCCCAATACGTTGTTTAAAATTGGCAGCTTGTTCTGTGAGGTATAAACCAATGTCATCAATTTTGACAATTAACGCAACGAACCCATAGACACCCACCGTCATGGCAATCGCAATTAAACTTAATACTGTCACTTTGGTTAGAAAGCCTGCCGCAGCCACAGTCCCCAAAGAAATCACCACAATTTCCGCCGATAAAATAAAGTCAGTACGCACAGCACCTTTAATTTTTTCGGTTTCATAAGCCGCAAGGTCTTGCTCAGTTTGAATTAGCTCAAGTTGCGCTTCTTTAGCCGTTTGGGCTTTTTTGTGTTGTAAGGTGTGCATGATTTTTTCCACACCTTCATAACTTAAAAATAGACCACCAACCACCAATAAAGGATTGATTAACCACGGCGCAACGACACTAATTAATAACGCGAGCGGTACTAAAATTAGCTTATTGATGAATGAACCTTTAGCCACACGCCATACCACAGGCAACTCACGCTCTGCACGTACACCACTGACTTGCTGCGCATTCAACGCCAAATCATCGCCCAAAACCCCTGCGGTTTTTTTTGCAGCCATTTTGCTCATAACTGCCACATCATCTAAAACTGTTGCAATGTCATCTAATAAAAGTAATAAGCTGCTCGCCATTGCGTTGTTATCCTTATATGATTTTCAAGTTATTTTAAAACTGAATTTATATAGGGTCTGTATTTACTTCATTAATTTTTACAGCAAAATTTTTTACAACAAATTCTATTCAACTCACTTAAGGAAGTGACATTGAAAAATGTTATGCCTTACAATGTAGCAATTCATCGGTACATAGATGTCGTAGATACGACTTGGAATAAAAAATGAGTAATCAAGATAATCGTCCTGTGATTTTGACAGGCGATCGTCCAACTGGACAACTACATTTAGGTCACTTTGTGGGTTCTTTACGTTCACGTGTAGGTTTACAAGACTCACATCATCAACATCTGTTACTTGCCGATGCTCAAGCCTTAACTGACAATGCCGATAACTTTGAAAAAGTCCGTCGTAATATTATTGAGGTAGCAACCGATTATTTAGCGGTGGGGATTGATCCAACAAAAACCACCATTTGCGTGCAATCTTGCCTGCCTGCATTAAACGAACTCACCATGCTGTATTTAAACTTCGTGACTGTGGCACGTTTGGAGCGTAACCCAACCATTAAATCTGAAATTCAGATGCGTGATTTTGAGCGTGATATTCCTGCAGGTTTCCTGTGCTACCCTGTAGCTCAAGCAGCCGATATTACTGCATTTAAAGCAACGGTCGTTCCTGTAGGTGAAGACCAAATTCCAATGATTGAACAGACCAATGAAATTGTGCGTCGGGTGAATCGTCAAATTGGTCATGACTTGCTACCTGAATGTCAGGCATTGTTGTCAAATGTCGGACGTTTACCTGGTTTTGATGGTAAAGCGAAAATGTCAAAATCACTGGGCAATACCATTGTGTTAGATGCCACAGACAAAGACATTAAAAAAGCTGTCAATGCAATGTACACCGACCCAAATCACCTGCGTATCGAAGACCCAGGTCAGGTTGAAGGCAACGTAGTATTTACTTATTTAGATGCCTTCGATACCAACAAAGAAGAACTTGAAGAACTGAAAGCGCATTATCGTCGTGGTGGTTTGGGCGATGGTACGGTGAAAAAGCGTTTGGAAGGCATTCTAAAAGAATTGATTGGGCCGATCCGTGAACGTCGTATCGAACTTGCTAAAGATCCTGACTACATTATGGATATTTTGAAAACAGGCACCGACAAATGCCGTGATATTACCCAGCAAACTTTAGATGAAGTGAAAGCTGGCTTGGGTGTATTCCGCTTCTAAGCATTTTGTAGATACAAATATTTTAAAGTCTCTTATTCACATGAATAAGAGACTTTTTATTTGAGTGAAAAATCAACACAAGCTGACTCGACTCACAAAAAACACTTATTACTTACGTGATTTAACATCACGTAACCTGAATACTGCGGAATAGTATTCATTCTCAGTTTAGTATACTTACATGCTTTAGGAGCAATCCTAATTTCATAACATTTCTCCGTTATCGAAGCTGTGAAAGCAGATTCGTTTTTCATACGCAATGATCACCCCAATCATTGCGTATTTTTTTATTTGAATCAGCTGTTTATACAGCTTGTACAACAATAAAAATATTTTCCCGAGATGCAAAAAATTACTTGAACTATCCGCTATTGTGATTAGAGTAAATCTATTCTGTGCTGCTTGATGAAAGTCTTATGTCTGTATTTCCAAAAAAATTTAGCCAAGCCTTGAACCGAGTATGTCAAATTGGACTATTCAGCCTAACCCTGCCTATGGCGGTACATGCACAAAGCTTACCCGTGATTACTCAACATCCTATTGAAAATGTCCTAAAAAACTTGGAACAACCCGCTACACAACAGACTCAACAAAAAGCAAAACAGATTAAGCCTATTGCGCAAATGCGGATTATGCATATTGATTTAGATTATGTTTTCGATACAGACAAAGCCCAGCAACAACGTAATATTCAAGCCTTGATTCAACGCATTCAAAACATTCGACCAAATACGATTTTTTTACAGGCCTTTGCCGACCCAGATGCCAACGGCTCTGCAGATCAGGTGTATTTCGAAAACCGTTATGTGCCTGTGCGTGACAACTTATTTCCACAGCTACTGCAGCAAATTCGTCAAAACACACAAGTGCAGCACGTCTATGCATGGCTGCCTGTTTTGGCGTGGGAATTGCCGAAAAATCAGCAATTCAATTATGTACAACATCGTCAAGGCGGGCAAAAAGGTTATATTCGCCTCTCACCTTTTGAGCAGAAAAACCTAGAAATTATTGTGGATATTTACCGTGATTTCATTCAACACAATCCTGTCGATGGTGTGTTGTACCATGATGATGTGACCTTGTCAGATTATGAAGATTCTTCGGCTTTGGCACGTAAATATTATCAGCAATGGGGGTTTTCACATCGTATTTTTAAAGACCTCAGACATCCCAAACAGGCACGTTTAGCCAAATATAAAACCGCTTATTTAGATCAATTGGCAGCAGGTATTACTCAAGTACTCAAGCAATACCAACCCAATTTATTGGTAGCACGTAATATGTATGCACCTGTGGTCACGCAACCCCAAAGTGAACAATGGTTTGCACAGTCCATGCCAAGTACCTATCGTTATTATGACTACAATGCCATCATGGCCATGCCCTATATGGAGCAAGCCAAAAACCATAAAAAATTCTATTTGGATTTAATTCAGCATGCAAAAAAATACGACCCAAATTTGGATCGTACTATTTTTGAATTACAAACGGTCAATTGGCGCAACCAGCAGAAAATTTCAACTCAAGAATTGCAGCACAGCATCCAACTTTTAGAGCAGCATGGTGTGAAACATATTGGTTATTATCCTGATGACTTTGTTGCACAGCATCCACAAGTCAAACCCATGCAGCTTAGTTTTCAGCTTGAGGCTGAACCTGATTCAGCCCAGTAGCGACAGACGCTACTGGCAAAGTTTGGTTGATGGCGTACTGTTGCAAAACACCGTCTTCGTCATAATGCAAAGTCACATTTTTAGCCTGTTTTAAAGTTTCAATATCTGTAACTTGTAAAGCAAAACTTTTCGCCATGTGTTCCGCAGTCACAGGGATCGGTGCATGACGACGCTCTTTATTACGAAAGCGAATCCAGTTGTAACTTGCCCACACCAACAAGAACAGAATAAAAATGTCGATGGCTAAAGCAATATGCAACAAACTGATCGGGCCATCTGGGCCATTGCCAATAATTAAGTGGTGATAAACGGTATAACCTTCATACCACCACAACAGCAAGGTAATCAGCGGCAAGAACAGCCAAATCCAGACCAGCCATCCTAAAAAGAATAGACCATAGCCCGCACTTTTATTGCGCACATATTTTGGCTCATCAATATATTGAGGAATTTCGAGCTGAGATTCATCCTGAATCATTTCATATTTAGGCATGTTCATCTTCTCCTCTAAAACCACGGTCTGGGCTGACCCAACGCGCACGTTTATTCTTTTTCAGAATGGTTTTAGGCAATGCCACCACTGTCGTCAGCATCATTAAAATCCAGAAAAATAATGGATACCAAATGACCCAAAAGTAGGTTCTGAATGTACGGCTTTTATCGTATTGATGGTCAATACAGAGGCTGACAAAGAACTGAATCAAACAAGTCACACCCAAAACTACACCATACCACTGTGGAAAAATAGTCTGGATGTACCATTCTGTTGGTACAGGAAAAAATAAGCCATACAGATATAACAGGAATATCCCGAAAATTACGTATGCCCAAGTAATACTGATTATGGCTTCAATCGCAATCGGCCACATACGGCGCAAACGCCATTTGAACATCTTACGCACATAGGCAAACAGGACTTCTACCCCACCTTGCGACCAGCGCAGACGCTGCTTCCACAAACCTTTAAAGGTTTCGGGCATATAGATGTAGCACAAAGCTTTCGGCACGTATTGCAAATCCCAGTGGTCAAACTGCAAACGCCAAGATACATCAATATCTTCAGTGATCATGTCATCGCGCCAATAGCCAATGCGGTCTAAAGCGGTTTTACGAAAACCTGCGATCACGCCCGACACAGTAAAAATACGTCCATAGGTACGTTGAGCACGTTTAATTAGACCAATAATTGATGAAAACTCACCAACTTGTAACTTACCTAAAATACTAGAACGGTTAATAATACGTGGATTTCCTGTCACAGCCCCCACACGCGGATAACTGGTCAATTGGTGCATCATCCAGAATACTGCATGCGGATGCAGTAAGGCATCACCATCAATACACACCAAAAACTCATATTGGCTGACCATCGTTCCTGCCCGCAAGGCATAGGCTTTGCCCTGATTTTCAGCCAAATGGACTACACGAAGTTTTGGATATTGTGCTGCCAGTTCATCTAAAATTTCGGCTGTTCTATCGCTACTGCCATCATTGACTGCAATCACTTCAAATAGTGGATATTGCGTCTGCATGGCGTAACGAATAGTCGCACGGACTTGTTCTTCTTCATTAAAACAAGGAATAATGATACTACAGCCTTCCTGACTAGGTTCAGGCAAATCATTTTGACGATATTCGCGCTTAAAATAAAACCAGATTCCGCCTGCAATCCATAACCACGCCATAAACAGCGGATAGAAAAATGCAAAGCCAAAATATAAATCACTCAGATCAAATTGTGCAAAGTTCATCATAATATCAACGTCCTGTTCTGGTCTGGAATAGGTCGCGATATTCCAAAGGGCTTTCGTTTAAACTGAGCGGCGCATAAAGGTGTTGATGAACCTGCTCTCCCATATTCAAATGGTAATTTTCTACTCCTAATTTCTGTATAGACAACTGTCTGAGCGCAGCATAAGCATTTTGATAATGCTGCCATTGATGCGCAGTCGCTTGAGGATTCACTTCAAAAGTCACCATCAAATGCTGTCTTTCTTGTTCATTCAAATGCGCAATTGCATGTTTGAGGTCTGAAAAATGCGATGCAGCTTGAACAGGATCAATGCTGATATAGATAAAATCGGCATGATCTGGAATCAGCTGAACCACTTGTTTTAAGCCTTTAAATGAGGTTTGGTTACCATCTACTTTTAAAGCTGTTTGGTAGTTGTTACTGATATTGGTGTAATATTTAGCCGCTTTTTTAGTCTGGTTTTTAATGTCGATAATCTGCTGCACAGCGGCTTGGCATTCTGCTGTCCATTTCTCTTGCGCCAAAGCACAATTCAGACTAGAGCCTGTATCTAACATTAAACCTTCAATCGAGCTATTATTTTTCACCAAATCTGTAGTGAAGTCTGCCAAGCTATAGCCCTGTTGGGTTTGCAAACTGAGCGGTAACTCGGCATATACGCGATGCCCAACCCGTGTGCGTGCTTGCCACACGGTACGGTTGAGTAAATCCTGCTGCATTTTCAGTTGGCGGTTTGGAAAATACGCAACATCCACCTTGCCATCGGCATTGCTGTCTGCTACCACTTTTAATAACAAGGTATTGGTTTTAAGTGCATTGACCTGATTTAAAAGCTGCCCCAGTTTTTGATCGGCTTGGTCATAACTTACAGCAGCCATATCGGCCAAGTCATAGCGTAAAATACTTTTGCGTTGCTTATACGGCGCACGGGTATAAGTTAAAAATTCACGCATGCCTTCATGAATCACTTCTGGCGTTGGGTTATCCATAATCAAGGCGCGTTGATAGGTCTTTTCTGCATCAGCGAGGGTCAAAACACTCCCCAAACTGAATGACATTGGAAAACCAGCTTCTATTGCAATATCTTCGGTTTCTTTACTCGCTGCACCGTAAGGCCAGAAAATTGCTCGGCTTTCTACACCTAATTCTTTTTCCAGTACCTGTTTAGAGCGTTTTAAATCTGCCAGAATACGTTGCTTATATGCTGCGTCGCTTTCATAGCTTTGGGTTTTTTCATCATACAAACGCGCAATTGCCGCAGGCTGCTTATTTTGTTGCGGATTCGACAAAATACCATAGTGTAAGTTGTCACTGTGCGACACAAACTCGACCAAACCAGAGCGCTGAATTTCACGCATCTGATCCCAGTTCATTAAGTTGCCAGAACCATAAGCCTCATAGGCAGCTTGGGTATTACCATTAATCCAACTGGTTGGAATGGCAAAAACCGCAGGCACTTGGTACAGCTTGAGCAATGGGAAAATTTTGGTATAGCTGCTGAGCGCACCGTCATCTACCGTAATTAATACGGCTTTTTCAGGCAACGGTTTTTTAAACTGACGCGCTTGCCATACATCTTCTAAACGAATTGGCTGCCAGCCATTTTTCTTAATCCACGCTAAAAATTGGGCAAAATTTTTGGTGCTTACCGCATACACATCACGATCACCTCTTTTTTTGACATCATCACGGACATCGTGAAAAGTCAGGGTGACAAACGAATAAGCTTGTTGGTTGTCTATATTGGTTGCAGCTGCGTCAGTTGCATTGGGTTGAGGCTGTGTTGCACTATTAGCAAATGCCGAAGCTGCACCACCACTGAGCAATGCCAGACACATTGCACTTAAAATACTGATTTGTTTTTTCATTAGAAGCGTCCCTCAAAACCTAAAACTGCATAGGTTTTTTCTTCATCCTCACCATCGTAAGGATGTACTCCCCACCCCACTCCATAATTCAACTTCCAAGTTCTGGAAAGTTGCCATTCATGTCCATAAAAAAAGTTATAAATCGGATCATTTGAATAACCTTTTTGTTGATAGGTACCGACAGTCGCTTCAAAACGCTGATTCAAATGATGCTCATAATTACGCCACGTCATCCAATCGTGCGCTAAGCGCAATTCAAGACTGTGGCTTCGTTCAGGGTTAAAATAATTGGTCGCAATGTTATCGTTTTGACCGTAATAACCTGCAACAGTTGCTGTGGTTAAATGATGCGGAGCTGAATAAATTCGCTGGCTAAAAAATGCCGATGTTTCATGGCGTGTATTGCCATCATCAATATCCGTCAATTGGTATTGCCAGCCTGCTTTGCGTGATTCATTTTGTTGCCAGTTCAAACCAACCAAATACGACTCGCCCTCGTAACCATCCCGAATAGCTTGTAAGGGAATATTTGCCTGCGTATTAAAATTAAGACGATATTGCCAATGATCATTTAAGGCATGCGTCCAATCGAGTTCAACGCCAAAACGGCTATCGTCCACACTATCTGACAACAAAATGCTGGCTGCTTTACGTTGCTTGTTCCACTCTAAACCTAAACCAACTCGCTGATCATCTATTTTCCCTTCTTGGTATTTTGACCAGCGGTAAGCATGATCGGCAAACAGACGATAATGATCATTCATCCACGGACTATTAAGACGCGTCCAATGATTCTGTTCATTGCTGCCTTTAAGCTGATTTAAAAGTTGTTGTTGATCAGACTTACTTTCCGACCAAGTACTTGAATGCTGAATCGAAAAATGTTCCCGATCATTCAACTCTTTGCGGCTACGTTGCACCGCAGTATCATCAGGTACGGTTTGGTATAAATATTGATTAATGGCACGCCAACGCTCAATTTCACCCAACATCTGTGCATTTTGCATCTGATTGATTTGCGTGGTTTGGCTAATTGGCGTCATGCCGTTCCATTGAGAAACCGTGTGTTCGGCATCTAAAGGTTTTTCACGCCAACGCTGAATGAGTGCCAAATTATTTTGGAAAGCGACATTGCTAGGTGCATGTTCAACCAAATCTTGAAAATACTGCTCAGCTTTGGCATGTTGATTTCGATAGGCATAATTCAAACCTTTCAAACTCAAATATTCCAAACGATCTGAATGTGTGGTTCGCTCTACACCTTTGGCATCACTATAACTAAAGGTCGGCAGCGTTTTATCCATCTCTTGAATCAGCTGATTGGCCTGTTTAAATTTTTCCTGCTCGATATAGGCATAATACAAACCTGCGTATACCGAATAATCGACATAATTCTTTTCTTTAAACAAACTCAAATACAGCGGTTCAGCCTTAGCAGGTTGTTGCAGTTTCAAATATGCATCGGCAATGGCATGACGTACATAAGCTGGCATCTCTTGCGGATTCATGTTGAGCTGTTGAACTGCAAGCAACACTTCTTTAGAGCGATTACGCTGATTTAGCGCATAGATATATTCATAATAAAAGCGGCGTTGTAAATCTGCTTGTTCTGGCAGTTCCGCAGATAAGGCTTTCATTTCTGCCAATACAGCATCTAAAGGATAAAAGGCTTTTTCGCCCTCATTCCGATAACTGGCAGATTTATAGAACTGCACTGCATTTAAAATTTTCTGTGAAAGTTCTTGTAATTTTGCAGTAAATACTAAATTACTTTGATTCAGTTGATGTTCTTGCATATAAGCTTCAGCACGTGGGGAGTCCCCATTCAGCATAAGTGCTAAAACATATTGTTCTTGCGCGTTGCTGGTCACCTGTTTCGCCAAAGATGCCTCAGCTGCTTGCAAGGCTTCGACTGGCATTTCTAAAAGTCTGTAAACATAAGACAATTGTGCTAGATAATCTGCACTTAGCGTAGCTAGATGGATACTTTTCACGTCTTGACGGGCTTGTTCAATTTGACTAGATTCTGCATGTAATACTGCACGCCAAACTTGCCAAGACTCAGCAGGTTTCAACTGTTGAAATTGTTGCACCAATGCCAAAGCAGCAGGATATTGTTTTAAATCACGCAAAGTTTTAATCGCACTGACTTGCCCATATTCAGGAAATTGCGCTGCCTGAATAGCGTTCAAGTATGGCAACTGATGCAAACCAATTTTATTGTGACTATACGCAGTCACAATATAATCTGCTAAAAGCTTTTGATTTTGTGGATATTGCTGCAGCAAGGACTCAAGCTGCTGAAAGCCAGCATCAACTTGCCCTGAACGTATCGCAACAATGCTTTGTTCACGCAGTTGATCCACACTCTCTTGCGCATAAACCGTTGGAAACAGTGACATGCAAGATAATGCAGACACATAATAGATTGAAAATTTCTTTCTTCTTGTTAACACGCGCTACTCCGCACACAAAATGTAATTAATGTGAAATATTTCGCAATATTATGCCCATCTTTGATAGCAACACTTTTGGCAAAATGTTACCTGCTCACACAATTTATACCAAATCAACTCATAACAAATACTTTATCTTTTAAGTATGGCTAATTTTTCAGCATAAAAAAATCCCCAATATTGGGGATTGAGCGCAGAATAAAATCAAGCTCTTCAAAATTTGACTTATTTAAGCAAATCCTGATCTTTTAAGACTTGCCACATGGTAGAACCTAATTCTGCAGGACTACGTGTATATGCCATTCCCGCTCGCTCAAAGGCAGCAAACTTTTCTTCTGCTGTGCCTTTACCGCCTGAAATAATTGCACCCGCATGCCCCATACGCTTGCCTTTTGGTGCAGTCACACCTGCAATATAACCCACTACAGGTTTGCTGACATTGGACTGAATATATTCAGCAGCCTCTTCTTCTGCCGTTCCGCCAATCTCACCAATCATAATAATGGCATCAGTATCTGGGTCATCTTGGAATAATTTTAAAGCATCAATCTGATTCATTCCTGGAATTGGATCCCCTCCAATACCAATACAAGTCGATTGTCCAAGTCCAAGTTTTGTAGTTTGAGCTACCGCTTCATACGTCAGCGTACCTGAACGTGAAATAATTCCAATACGGCCTGGTTGATGAATATGTCCTGGCATAATGCCAATTTTACATTCGCCTGGTGTAATCACGCCTGGACAATTCGGCCCAACTAAACGTGTTCCATTGCTATTGGTTTCCAAATAGCGCTTAGCCTTGAGCATGTCGATGGTTGGCACGCCTTCTGTAATCACGACAATTAAACCTACGCCTGAATCTACAGCTTCCACAATCGAATCTAGAACAAATGGTGCTGGTACATAAATCACGGATGCATCTGCAGCTGTTTCACGTACCGCTTCTTTCATAGTGTTAAACACGGGTAATTCTAAATGTGTTTGACCACCTTTACCTGGCGTGACCCCACCCACCACTTTCGTGCCATAGTCGAGTGCTTGTGCTGAGTGAAAAGTCCCGTTCTTACCCGTAAAACCCTGAACCAATACTTTGGTGTTTTTATCAATTAATACGCTCATGCCTGATTCTCCTTAAGCTTTCACTGCAGCAACAATTTTTTCTGCAGCATCGGACAAGCCATTTGCAGAAATAAGTTTTAATCCTGATTCATCTAGTAATTTAGCACCTAGCTCTGAGTTGTTTCCTTCTAAACGAACCACCACAGGCACAGTAACATTTACCTCTTGAACCGCTGCAATAATTGCTTCTGCAATCATGTCACAACGTACAATTCCACCAAAAATATTGATTAACACGCCTTTGACTGAGTGATCTGCCAAAATAATTTTAAAGGCTTCAATCACACGCTCTTTGGTTGCACCACCACCTACATCTAAGAAGTTCGCAGGCTGGCCACCATACAACTTAATAATATCCATCGTTGCCATTGCCAAGCCCGCACCATTGACCATACAGCCAATGTTGCCTTCCAAAGCTACATAGTTCAGGTCAAATTCTGAAGCACGCAATTCACGCTCATTTTCTTGTGACTTATCTCGCAGCGCCAATACCTCAGGTAAACGGTACAACGCATTAGAGTCAATTCCGACTTTAGCATCGACACATAAAATCTCACCATTTTCGCGCACTGAAAGTGGATTAATTTCAAACAATGCAAAATCATTATCAATAAATGCCTGATAAGCCGCAGTCATAATTTTTACAAACTGAGTGATTTGGCTATCTTTTAGTTTTAAGGCGAAAGCAACTTCTCGCGCCTGAAATGGCAATAACCCCACCAATGGATCGACTTCTACTTTAATAATTTTTTCAGGGGTTTCTTCTGCGACTTTTTCAATTTCAACCCCACCTTCGGTAGATGCCATAAAGGTGACACGACGGCTTGAACGATCTACCACAGCACCTAAGTACAATTCGCGCTCTACAGGATAGACATCTTCTGCAACCAAAATACTGTTTACCGGCTGACCATAAGCATCAGTTTGATAAGTGACCAAGCGTGTACCAATAATTTCATTGGCATAGTCTGCAGCTTCCTGTGCAGATTTCACCACTTTTACACCACCCGCTTTACCGCGACCACCTGCATGCACCTGAGCTTTCATCACCGCAAATTTACCGCCCAGTTGCTCGAAAGCTTGCACGGCTTCTACGGCTGTAGTTGCCAAAATGCCTTCTTGTACTGGCATACCATATTTTTTTAATAGCGCTTTTGCTTGATACTCATGTAGATTCATTGACTAACCTTTTACTACTTCTTTTATTCAGTTATCACCACTAATATCAAACCGAAGTTTTAATATTGCTTTCCTTGTGTGGTGTTTTTCCTATGCTCTTTACTTTTAGATGATTATTCCCATAAATACAACCATCAAATGCAAAAAGAGCGGCCTAAGCCGCTCTTTTTAGTTTTATTTGCGTTTACGCTGAATCGCGTGAATCGCACGCCCATCTACAGCTAAAGCGGCTTCATGCACCACTTCAGAGAAGGTTGGGTGACCAAATGTCATTAATTGTAAATCTTCAACTGAAGATACAAACTCAAGTGCAATCATACCTTGGTGAACGATGTCAGACGCAGCAGGGCCAATCACGTGCATACCCAATAAACGATCTGTTTTTGCATCTGCAACAAACTTCACGAAACCAGCACCTTCGCCTGCAGCTAAAGCACGACCATTTACCGCGAAACCGAATTGACCAGTTTTCACTTCGTGGCCTTTTTCTTTCGCTTGCTCTTCAGTTAAACCTACCCACGCCGCTTCAGGGTGTGTGTAAATCACTGAAATGATGGTGTCGTAGTTCACTTGTGCAGCATGGCCATGAATACGCTCAACAGCCATCACGCCTTCTTCCATTGCTTTATGTGCAAGCATTGGACCACGTACCAAGTCACCAATTGCATATACACCTTCAACAGAAGTTGCACACCAATCGTTTACTTCAACCAAACCACGTTCAGTCAGTTTAATACCGCAGTCATCTGCCAATAAACCTTCAGCATAAGCACGACGACCTACACAAACGATCAATTTATCGAAAGTTTGTTCTTTGTCTTCGCCGCCTTGGGTATATTTAACAGTCACTTCACGACCATTAACTTCAGTACCTGAAACTTTCGCACCGATACGGATATCCATACCTTGCTTGGTCAATAGTTTTTGGTAGTCTTTTGCCAAAGCTTTGTCAGCCATTGGTAAGAATGCATCCATTGCTTCAAATACAACAACTTCTGCACCTAGACGACGCCATACTGAACCAAGTTCAAGACCAATTACGCCTGCACCAATCACACCTAAACGCTTAGGCACTTCTGGGAATTCTAATGCACCAGTAGAATCAACAATAATGTCTTGATCTACAGGAGCAACAGCAATATTTACAGGAACTGAACCAGTCGCAAGAATCACATACTTAGGCTCTAAAACTTGAGTTTCGCCTTCATGAGAAACGAACTCAACTTTTTTACCTGCAAGCAATTTACCCGTACCTTTTAACCACTCAACACCGTTACCTTTTAATAACTGATCAATACCGCCAGTTAATTGGTCAACGATTTTGTCTTTACGTGCTAATAGCTTCGCAAGGTCAAACTGTACTTCACCTGTAGTGATACCATGATCAGCCAAGTGATGAACCGTATCTTCATAACGATGTGAAGAATCAAGTAATGCTTTAGATGGGATACAGCCCACGTTTAAGCATGTACCACCCAAAGATGGTTTACCTTTGTGAATACGTTTTTCGATACACGCAACTTTAAAGCCAAGTTGAGCCGCACGAATTGCCGCTTCATAACCACCTGGGCCACCGCCAATAACAACAAGATCAAATTGTTGAGACATTTTTATCTCCAAAAATGGGCTTAGAGGATCGCTCCAAGCCCACTGATTTATTCTTTAGAATTAAAGGTCAAGGATGAGTTTAGCTGGTTCTTCTAACAATTCTTTGATTGTTACAAGGAAACCTACAGCTTCTTTACCATCAATTAAACGGTGGTCATAAGAAAGCGCTAAATACATCATTGGCAAGATTTCTACTTGGCCATTAACCGCCATAGGACGCTCTTGGATTTTGTGCATACCCAAAATTGCAGTTTGTGGCGTATTTAGAATTGGAGTAGATAACAATGAACCGAAAGTACCACCGTTAGTAATGGTGAATGTACCGCCAGTCATATCTTCAATACCTAGCTTACCGTCACGTGCTTTATAAGCATAGTCACGAATACCGTTTTCTACTTCAGCGTAGTTCATACGGTCTGTATCACGTAATACAGGAACCACTAGACCACGGTCAGAAGAAACCGCTACACCGATGTCGTAGTAACCGTGATATACGATATCTTCACCATCAATAGAAGCGTTTACTGCTGGGTAACGTTTCAATGCTTCAGTTGCAGCTTTCACGAAGAAAGACATAAAGCCTAAACGTGCACCATGACGTTTTTCAAATGCGTCTTTGTATTGTGCACGCATTTCCATGATTGGCTTCATGTTCACTTCGTTGAATGTTGTCAACATTGCAGTTTCTTGAGTCGCTGCAAGTAAACGCTCTGCAACACGCTTACGTAAACGTGTCATAGGAACACGTTTCTCGATACGCTCACCTACCGCAACGCTTAATGGCGCAGCTGCAGCAGCAGGTTTAGCTTGATGATTTGCAACATCTTCTTTAGTGATACGACCACCACGACCTGTACCAGAAACGTCTGCAGCATTGATACCTGTTTCAGTCAACGCTTTACGTACTGCTGGTGCTTGGTCAGCAACTGGTTGTGCACGCTCAACAACTGGCGCAGCGCCTGCTTCAGTTTTCGCCGCAGCTTGCTCTACTTGTGCTTCAGACTGAACTGCTTGAGTTTGAGCAGCGCCAGAAACAGCACCCGCTTCAAATTGAGCAATTACTTCGTCAGAAAGAACGGTGTCGCCTTCGTTTTTGATGATTGCAGAGATTGTGCCATCAGCAGGAGCGACTACTTCCAAAACAACTTTATCGGTTTCAATATCACAGATCACTTCATCACGTGAAACTGCTTCACCTGGTTGTTTGTGCCAAGTTGCAATCGTACCGTCTGCAACTGACTCTGGAAATACCGGTGCTTTAATTTCGGTTGCCATTACTTCGAATCTCCTGTTATTCAGCTACGATCGCAAGCGCGTCATTGATGAGCTGAGCTTGTTGTTTTGCATGCAAATATGGTGAACCACACGCTGGTGCTGCAGATGCTTCACGACCCGCATAACTAATGCGAATCTGTTTACCAGTTTTCATTACGTCATCATATAAACGTGGCGCGATGAATAACCAAGCACCTTGGTTCTTCGGCTCTTCTTGAGTCCAAACTAATTCTTTTACGTTTGGATAAGAAGCAAGAACTTCAGCAAGACGTTGTTCTGGATATGGGTACAACTGTTCAATACGAACAATTGCAGTATTGTTCAATTCTAATTCACGACGCTTTTCAAGCAAGTCGTAATACACTTTACCACCACACAATACCAAACGCGTCACGTCTGATTTGTTGATGTTGTCAATTTCATCAATCACAGTCTGGAATGTACCAGTTGCAAGCTCATCAAGGTTAGATACTGCTAACTTGTGACGAAGTAAAGACTTCGGCGACATGATGATCATTGGCTTACGGATTGGACGAATCGCCTGACGACGTAAAGCGTGGAAAATCTGTGCAGGTGTTGTTGGTGTCATCACTTGCATGTTTTCTTCCGCACAAAGCTGTAAGAAACGCTCTAAACGTGCAGATGAGTGCTCAGGACCTTGACCTTCAAAACCGTGTGGAAGAAGCATCGTTAAACCACACACACGCTCCCACTTGGTTTCGCCAGATGAAATGAACTGGTCGATTACCACTTGAGCACAGTTGGCAAAGTCACCGAATTGTGCTTCCCAAATAATCAAGCTCTTTGGAAGGGTCGTCGCATAACCATATTCAAATGCCAATACTGCCATTTCAGACAATAATGAGTCGTAGATTGCAACGCGTGGTTGGTTCTCTTTGATGTGGCAAAGTGGAATATAAGTTTTACCATCGACTTGGTTATGCAGTTTTGCATGACGGTGCGAGAAAGTACCACGACCAACGTCTTCACCAGTCAAACGAACAAGGTAACCCTCATCCAACAAAGATGCGTAAGCTAAAGTTTCAGCTGCACCCCAGTTTAGTGGCATTTCACCTGTTTGCATTTTCAAGCGATCGTCAATCACTTTGGCAACTTGGCGCTGCATCACGAAACCTTCTGGAAGTTTACGCATGGTTTGACCAAGTTCTTTCAAACGCTCGATAGGGAAAGTTGTATCCCAAACGTCTGTATAGTCGTGACCCAAGTATGGCGACCAATCTACAAACATTTTGGTATTTGGCTCAAGTACCAATGCGTTCGCAACGTGATTACCCGCTTCTAAATCTGCGCGGTAATCTTCAATCATTTGATCTGCTGCTGCGCGATCCAACACACCTTCTTGCACCAATTGGTCAGCATACAAAGTACGTGTAGTGGTCTTTTTGTTGATCACTTGATACATCATTGGCTGAGTTGCTGCAGGTTCATCAGCTTCGTTGTGACCACGACGACGGTAGCAGAACAAATCAATCACAACGTCTTTACGGAATGTATGACGGAAATCGTGTGCCAATTGAGATACAAAAATCACCGCTTCAGGATCATCGCCATTCACGTGGAAAATTGGCGCCTGAATCATTTTTGCAATGTCAGTACAGTATTCAGTAGAACGTGCGTCACGTGGGTCAGATGTTGTGAAACCAACTTGGTTGTTAATCACAATGTGAACTGTACCACCTACAGTATAACCGCGAGTTTGTGACATTTGGAAGGTTTCTTGGTTAACACCTTGACCTGCAAATGCGGCATCACCGTGAACGATTAATGGCAATACATCATCACCACCAATGTCTTTACGACGTACTTGGCGCGCACGTACAGAACCCTCAACCACAGGTCCAACAATTTCTAAGTGCGATGGGTTAAACGCAAGTGCCAAGTGCACTTCACCACCCGGAGTCATCACGTTAGATGAGAAACCTTGGTGATATTTTACGTCGCCAGAACCTTTTTTATGCAAGCTCTTACCTTCGAACTCACCAAATAGGTCTGCAGGGTTTTTACCCATGATGTTCACAAGCAGGTTCAAACGACCACGGTGTGGCATGCCAATCACGACTTCTTTACAGCCAACAGCACCCGCACGTTGAATGATTTCATTCACCATAGGGATAAATGATTCACCGCCTTCTACACCAAAGCGTTTCGCACCAACGTATTTATTACCTAGATATTTTTCTAGACCCTCAGCTGCTGTTAAGCGTTCAAGAACGTGTTTCTTTTGATCTGCAGTAAATGTGAACTTACCACGTGCGCTTTCTAAGCGTTGTTGAATCCAGCGTCTTTCTTTGGTATCAACAATGTGCATGTATTCTGCACCAATTGAACCGCAGTAGATCGCCTGCATGGCATCAACCATTTCGCCTAGTGTTGCTTCAGACTTACCAATTTCCAAATTACCTGTATGGAAAACAGTATCTAAATCAGACTTGGTTAAACCATGTGCAGCAAGATCAAGATCTGGCACGTCTTCACGTTTTGCCAAACCTAGTGGATCTAATTTTGCTTTTTGGTGACCACGGTTACGGTAAGCAGCAATCAGTTGCAACACGCCAATTTGACGTTGTTCATGTTCAGAACTCACTGAACCTTGAACAATGGCTTGAACGCGATTTGAATTACGACCTAATAAAAGGAATTGCTCACGTACATTACTGTGTGGTTGATCACCCTTCGGGAATTTATCGAAATATTCGCGCCAATCAGCACCGACTGATTCCGGTGACGTCAAATAATGCTCGTAAAGTTCTTCAATATACGCTGCACTATCAGCGGAAAGTTCAGTGTCAAGACGCAGTGCGTCAGCAACTTCTTGCATTTGTGGACCCATTTCCTATTGCAAAAACATTTTCCAGGATGCTTTTTAAGCAAAACCCATGATTGATAATGTCAAATTGGTAACATGACATTAGTCCCCAGTTGACATATGTCATGAGGCGTTATCACTACATTAGGAAAACCCAATGTCATTTATGAATCATAACGCCCTCATTGGCATCATCACTCATTTATATACTCGACCCAAGCCGAGCAATTTTTTGCAAAATCGTTTTAGAAAAAATAAGTGCTCAGTCTTAGCTTTTCTAATACGACTTTTCTGCAATAGTCCTGATTTAATAACACATCATTTGCACTTAAAATGTTGATAAAATGTACGAAAATTCAACATTTTTCAGATATAGTCATTTGTTAATCGTAACATGATCTCAGAAATGCAATTGATTTTTTTGACACATACCTCCTATAAATTGGCGAAATACACTGATTCTATTTTCATCTAACATATGGTGCTTTATTTAAAAAACAGATGCAATTTAGACCAAAGTCCAACACCGCTATTTCAGATAAAATAAAAGAGAGCACATCTCTCAATCTGCCCTCTCACTTACACGTTACATGATAACATCTAAAAATAAATATTGCAGCTAAACTTGGCATTTGCCCATGCTTTACAACAAAATAGCAGCACTGGATTACAATTGTGTGCAACTTTAGTCGGCTAAATGCTGTTTTTGTCTATTTATCCAACAGTTATACCTAAAAAATATCAAATACTCACTTTTTAATCACTTCTTTGCATGCAACATTTTTCATTTATGTACTCATCAAAAACAAGCAACTTATCACACGACTTTTATCGTAATTTTGGCACAAAAAAAAGCACACCTAGGTGTGCTTTTTTCAACTGATCACGCAGTCTATTAGCCAGCCATATCTAAAAGCATGTTACGGATGTGACCGATTGCTTTAGTTGGGTTCAAGCCTTTAGGACATACAGATACACAGTTCATAATACCTTTACAACGGAACAAAGAGAATGGATCGTCAAGACGAGCCAAACGCTCTTGAGTTGCAGTATCACGCGAATCGATAATGAAACGATATGCATTCAACAACGCTGAAGGACCCAAGAACTTGTCTGGGTTCCACCAGAATGATGGGCATGAAGTTGAACAACATGCACAAAGAATACATTCATACAAACCATCAAGATGCTCACGCTCTTCTTGAGATTGTAAACGCTCTTTTGGTGGCGCAGGTTGGTTGTTGATCAAGAACGGATGAATCTTGTTATACTGATCGTAGAACTGATTCATGTCTACAACCAAGTCTTTAATTACAGGAAGACCCGGAAGTGGACGAATTGTGATCACTTCTGGTAAATCGTTTAGGTTCCAAAGACACGCTAAACCGTTTTTACCATTGATGTTTACACCATCAGAACCACAAATACCTTCACGACATGAACGACGGAATGTCAAAGATTCGTCTTGTACTTTCAATTCAAGAAGTGCATCAAGCAACATACGGTGCTTATCAGTCAATTCAAGCTTAAAAGTTTGCATGTACGGTGCTTTATCCTTATCAGGATCGTAGCGGTAGATATTAAATGTACGAGTACCTCTACTCATCTTACTTCTCCCAATTAGAATGTACGTGGTTTAGGTGGAATAGCAGCTACAGTAAGCGGCTTGTAACGTACTGGTTTGTACTCAAGACGGTTATCTGTAGAGAACCATAAAGTATGCTTCATCCACTCATCATCACGACGACCATAAGAATAAGTTGGGTGATCTGGTGGTAACTCAAAGTCTACAACCGTATGCGCACCACGACATTCTTTACGTGCAGCAGCTGAGATTAGTGTCGCTTTAGCAACTTCATACAAGTTTTCAACTTCTAATGCTTCTACACGTGCAGTGTTGAATACTTTAGATTTGTCTTTCAAATGAATGTTGCGAACACGTGGCTCAAGCGCAAGAATTTGTTTCACACCTTCATCAAGCAATGCTGAAGTACGGAATACACCTGCGTGGTCTTGAACGATGTTACGAATTGCATCAGCAACTTCTTGAGCGTTTTCACCTGAAGTCGATTCGTCAAGTTTACGAATACGGTTCACAGTATTTTCAAGTACAGTTGTTGGAAGTGGTTCGTACTCACCATCATGTTGCTTAGTCACATACTCAATGATGTGTTGACCAGCAGCCTTACCAAATACAACCAAGTCAAGCAATGAGTTTGTACCTAAACGGTTTGCACCGTGTACAGATACACATGAACACTCACCAATTGCATAGAAACCTTTTACTGGTTTAGCAAAGTCACGGTCACCCGCGTTGGTTGTATATGTATCAGTTTCTGCGTTGTAGTTCGCAACCAACTCTTGAGTTTCACGGCTTTCTGGAACAACCACTTGACCATGAATATTGGTTGGAATACCACCCATTTGGTAATGGATTGTAGGCACAACAGGAATTGGCTCTTTAGTACAGTCAACGTTCGCGAATTTCTTACCAATCTCAAATACAGATGGAAGACGCTTCATGATTGTGTCTGCACCTAAGTGCGTCATATCAAGCAAGATGTAGTCTTTGTTTGGACCACAACCACGACCTTCTTTAATTTCTTGGTCCATAGAACGTGATACGAAGTCACGTGGCGCCAAGTCTTTCAAAGTTGGTGCATAACGCTCCATGAACGGTTCGCCTGAATCGTTACGAAGGATACCACCCTCACCACGACAGCCTTCCGTTAACAATACGCCCGCGCCCGCAACACCTGTTGGGTGGAACTGCCAGAATTCCATATCTTGTAATGGAATACCTGCACGCGCAGCCATACCAAGACCGTCACCAGTGTTGATATATGCGTTTGTAGATGCACGGTACACACGACCTGCACCACCTGTAGCAAACAATGTCGCTTTCGCTTGGAATACTGCGATTTTACCTGTTTCTTGGTCAATTGCAGTCACACCTAGTACATCGCCAGCTTCGTTACGGATCAAATCAAGAGCAATCCATTCTACGAAGAATTGAGTGCCCATTTTCACGTTGCTTTGATAAAGCGTGTGAAGAAGTGCGTGACCTGTACGGTCAGCTGCAGCACATGCACGTGGAACTGCTTTTTCACCGTAGTTTGCAGAGTGACCACCGAATGGACGTTGGTAAATTGTACCGTCTGCGTTACGGTCAAATGGCATACCCAAGTGTTCTAATTCATAAACCACTTGTGGCGCTTCACGCGTCATGAATTCAATCGCGTCTTGGTCGCCCAACCAGTCAGAACCTTTTACTGTGTCATAAAAGTGGTAGTGCCAGTTATCTTCTTGCATATTACCAAGAGATGCACCAATACCACCTTGCGCTGCAACAGTGTGTGAACGTGTAGGGAATACTTTGGTCAATACCGCAACTTTCAAACCTGCTTGAGCAAGTTGGTAAGATGCACGCATACCTGAACCACCACCACCAACGATGACTGCGTCAAAGAATTGGTGTGGAATATTTGTATAATCTTCTTTAGGGTTAATCGCGCCCATGATATTTTCCTATCAATTCGCCCAGAAAATCTGGATTGCCCAGATTGCGTATGCAAAAACAGCAATAATCACTGCTGAAGTCAGCACTAGGCGTAAACCTGAAGCTGAAGGACCCATTTGACGAGTAGTCACATAGTCAGTGAATACTTGCCACATACCGATCCAAGCATGTGCAACAAGAGATAAGACTGCCAATAAAGACATAATCTTCATTGGTAATGTCATCATAAAGCCGTACCACTGTTCAAAGTTGAATCCACCGTTAAGAAGAATCCAACCAAATACCACAACGGTATAAACAGCAAGAACTACAGCACTAACACGTTGGATATACCAATCGCGAGAACCTGAACCCGTTAAACCTGTAGCACTTTTCATTAGATTACAATCCATACAAATGCTGCAACGATACCAATTGCAGACAAGATCAATGAAATAGTAGCTGCAATGCGACCGCTTTGCAGTTCTTCTGCAAAACCAAGGTCAGCAAGTAAGTGCTTAATACCAGCAATGAAGTGATAAATTAAGCCGGCTACAAATACCCATACGATAAAGCGTACAAAGAAACCGTTAAAAATTTCTTGAACTTGAGCAAAACCTTCAGGTGAAGACAATGACTTGTCTAACAACCATAAAAGTACCGGTACGAGTAAAAATACGATGACACCAGAAAGACGGTGTAGAATTGATGCAATAGCCACGGGCGATTTTAAGTTTACTTCTAAAACTTGACCCATGGACAAATTGACAGGTCTGTTGCTTTTCACAGCGGGCATCCTGTAAGTAAAAACTCCATCCGGAGTTTGTTGGAATAAATTCGAAGGAAAGCTGGCATTGTTAGGCAAATTCATGCCTAACCTTAAAACGACACTGAATTATAAAACGTCAACTGTTAAAATACAAACAACTCTACTCGGCTTTTTGGCTAAAAAACCCTTAAATAAGAATCATTAACAAGTATAAAGACAAACCAATTACCATCCACAACCACACAATCAAACATAAATCTATGTTTTTAAATAAATTATTAAAGTGAAAACTCTTGATGACACAATCAGTGGCTTTAGAATATTTAGACTAAAGATAAATTTGTACTTTGTTTTTCAGATGTTCTTCGGGTTTTCACATACTTATATATAAGTAGCAGCACTATATATGTGTGTACTCCACTGTTTGCAGCAATTTACAACCACAACACAAGACTCTTAGATCCAGACAGCCCATCACTTTGCTTTGGTCAAGGTACACCTGATCATGGATTAAACTTTAATGTCGGCACATACCTCAATCTATTTATACAACTTATATTTACTTTAAACACCACACCTAAATAAATATTAAAAATGATAATCATCATGCGAATGAATAACTTATCCAGTATTTTTTGTATCTGTATGGATAAATAACCGCGCTTTATTCACAAAGATTTCATCATTTCCCACTCAAAATATGATGGGTTATGGCTATTTTCAGGAGTTTAATCAGTCATTTTTTGATCAATCAATATCGAATTTAAATACCAGACTTACTGCCTATTACAAACAATCTGACCACCCTACCGTGTATGTAAAAACGTGTAAGTTATGAGAATTAGATAAATTTAAGTATTGGACTGAATCCTGCTAAAGAAATAGCACATCAAAACTAGTATTTAAAATTGCTTACAATTAATCCGTATTGATGATTTTTTTCTGCACATCCGACAAATTTTGACTTATGATACGGCGGCTGTGCTGTGATTTTATTGATTTTTTTACTGGAATTTTTTCGACTTTTTCTATAAATAGTCGTCTGCTTAATCCATAAGTATAATTGACAAAATTTCAGTACTCTCTAATCTTAGAGCTAATTTTTAATCCGTCTGACTTGCGCATTAAAAGATTGATACTTCGAGTCAGATCAACATTCACCAGGACAGGAGATCTATTGAATGTCTGAAGCAACTGGCAAAAAAGCCGTATTACAGCTTGATGGAAAAGAAATTGAATTACCAATTTACAGCGGCACATTAGGCCCAGATGTAATTGACGTTAAGGATGTGTTGGCGGCAGGTCACTTTACTTTTGATCCTGGTTTTATGGCAACAGCGTCTTGCGAGTCTAAAATTACGTTCATTGATGGTAACAAAGGTATTCTTTTACACCGTGGTTACCCAATTGACCAATTAGCGACTAAAGCTGACTACTTAGAAACTTGCTACTTATTATTAAATGGTGAGCTTCCAACTGCAGAACAAAAAGCTGATTTTGACGCTAAAGTTCGCAACCACACTATGGTTCACGACCAAGTAAAACGTTTCTATAACGGTTTCCGTCGTGACGCTCACCCTATGGCAATCATGGTAGGTGTTGTTGGTGCGTTATCTGCGTTCTATCACAACAACTTAGACATCGAAGATGTTAACCACCGTGAAATCACAGCGATTCGTTTAATCGCGAAGATTCCTACTTTAGCGGCTTGGAGCTACAAGTACACTGTTGGTCAACCATTTGTTTACCCACGTAACGACTTAAGCTACGCAGAAAACTTCTTGTACATGATGTTTGCTACACCAGCAGACCGTGATTACAAAGTAAACCCTGTTCACGCTCGCGCAATGGATCGTATTTTCACGCTTCACGCTGACCACGAACAAAACGCGTCTACTTCAACTGTACGTTTAGCTGGTTCTACTGGCGCTAACCCATACGCATGTATCTCTGCAGGTATTTCTGCACTTTGGGGTCCTGCTCACGGTGGTGCGAACGAAGCTGTTCTTAAGATGCTTGATGAAATCGGCTCTGTAGAACACGTTGCTGAGTTCATGGAAAAAGTGAAGACTAAAGAAGTTAAACTTATGGGCTTTGGTCACCGCGTTTATAAAAACCATGACCCACGTGCAACTGTAATGAAGCAAACTTGTGACGAAGTACTTAACGACTTAGGTATCAACGATCCACAACTCGCTCTTGCAATGGAACTTGAGCGTATTGCGTTATCTGATGAATACTTCATCAAGCGTAACTTATACCCTAACGTAGACTTCTACTCAGGTATCATCCTTAAAGCGATTGGTATCCCAACAGAAATGTTTACTGTAATTTTCGCACTTGCACGTACAGTTGGTTGGATCAGCCACTGGTTAGAAATGCACAGCGGCCCTTACAAAATCGGTCGTCCTCGTCAGCTTTACACTGGCCACACTCAACGCGACATCAACCGTTAATTCGGTCTGCGTTGTAGCGTGTAAAACGACACGACAAAAAAACCACCTTCGGGTGGTTTTTTTATTGCTTTTATTTAGCTCACCAAACTCATTTCTGTTTGGTTTGTCCTAAACCACAACCAAAACGTAAAATAAAATTTAGATCATTGCGGATTTAGGCTATATTTTTGATGTCTGTCACTTACGACTCATTTCCATGCTACAACTGCATTTATTCATTCTCAGCTTATTGATGCGACTGCTCAAACTAGATCAGTTTAGATGTCGAAGCCTAACTGCAATGGAAATACAGTTGTGCCAATCTGTGTTTGGCAATCTGATTGACTACAGCCAAGTCAAAGTCATGAACCATCCTTATTTGCCTTGGCAGCCACAGCACATTTTTATGGCCCCCTGTGGCTATATTCATGTGCGTAATCGGCATTATCTAGCCGACTACAGCCAAGCACACCGTGGCTATCAAGCGATCTTTATTCATGAGATGGCGCACATTTTACAGCATCAACATCACATCAATGTCTTACTGCGTGGTGCGGTATTGCAAACCGCGTATTTTTTGAGTTTTAAGCGTTACAATCCATATCATTATCGCTTAATTGAAGCGAAACCTTTTTTTGCTTACAACATTGAGCAACAAGGTGAAATTGCCAAAGATATTTTTCTTAAAAAAATAGACAATATTATTTTAAACAGCCCGCACCGCTCGACTTAGCTCACTCATCTTGGTACATGCTTATTTCACGAAAAACACATGCATCATACAACCTAAAAATATAATGCTTTTCAAATAAATAGCATAAAAATTCTGTCACATTTCAATGATATTCTTGCAGACAAGACAATAAAGTGTATTCGATGCTAGCATCTATTCTAAATTAAGATAAAATAGCAAAAGTCTCCATTTTTGCACTGCAAAATAAGATCTTTATCTGTTAGATAATAAATGGTTTTTATTTGTGCCTTTCGGCAGTCGTTTAATCCACAATACACTACGCTGAAATTTTTATAACAATAATCATCAGCCACTTACGTGTATTCTACACCTATAGGAATAGGACTTAATTTAAATGAAATCTTTTAAAATTGCCCTTGCACAGTTCTCTCCACACATTGGCAATCTCGAAGCAAACGCGCAAAAAATGCTTGAACAAGCAAATGAAGCGAAAAAACAACATGCAGATTTGATTATTTTTCCTGAACTTTCAATTTTGGGCTACCCTGCAGAAGATTTATTACTGCGCCCAAGCTTGAATCAACGCACACAACAAGCATTTGAACAATTACGTGAAATTAAAGATATTGTTTTAGTTTTCGGCTTTGTCAATGAAACTGAAGATGGTCAGCGCTTTAACTCGGCTGCCGTCATGAAAGATGGCAACATCTTAGGTATTTACAACAAGCAAAATTTACCAAATTATGCTGTATTTGATGAAAAACGCTATTTTGATGAAGGTCATCAACACTTAGTTTTTGAATACCTTGGTCATAAATTTGGCGTTTTGATTTGCGAAGATTTATGGTCTTTGCCAACCGTGCAGCAATTGGCACAGTTGAATGTAGAAACTGCATTGGTCTTGAACGCATCGCCTTATGAAGTGGGTAAACCGCAGCATCGTGTACAGACCATGACCGAACTGGCAAAACAATTACATCTCAATGTGGTGTATGTAAACCAAGTTGGCGGTCAAGATGATTTAATCTTCGATGGTACGAGCTTTGTGATTAACCAAGCAGGCAATGTTGCATTACAAGCCCCAACCTACCAAGAAGGTTTATTCTACGCAGAATATGACGCTGCACAGAAGCACTTTAAAACTGCCGAAATTAGCCCAGCTTTAGACACCCTTGCAGAAATCTATCAAGGTTTAGTATTAGCAACCCGTGACTATGTGCAACGCTCTGGCTTTCCAGGTGTAATTCTAGGCTTGTCGGGTGGAATTGATTCAGCACTTACCCTTGCCATTGCGGTTGATGCAATTGGTGCAGACAAGGTACAAGCGGTAATGATGCCGTACACTTATACTGCGCAAATTAGTGTGGAAGATGCTGCAGAACAAGCCAAAACTTTAGGCGTGACTTTTGGTATTGCTGAAATTCACCCGATCGTAAATAGCTTTATGCAAACGCTGTATCCTTTCTTTGGTAACAGCCCTAGCGACACCACAGAAGAAAATTTACAAGCTCGTGCACGCGGCACAATCTTAATGGGTCTGTCGAATAAGTTTGGTAACCTCGTGCTTTCTACAGGTAACAAATCTGAGTTAGCAGTTGGTTACTGCACGCTTTATGGCGATATGGTCGGTGGTTATGCGGTACTCAAAGATGTGTACAAAACCATTGTGTTTGAATTGGCAAAATACCGTAACAGCATCGCTGATACTCCTGTGATTCCTGAACGTGTGATTACCCGCCCACCTTCAGCAGAATTACGTCCAGACCAAAAAGACCAAGATTCTTTACCACCATACGAAGTGCTCGATGCGATTTTGTATGCGTATATTGAAGAAGATCAAAGCCAAGAAGATATCATTGGCAAAGGCTTTGAACGCGCGATGGTCGAGAAAGTCATTCAATTGGTTGATCGCAACGAGTACAAGCGTCGCCAAGGTGCATTAGGACCACGTATTAGTTCACGCGCTTTTGGTCGTGAACGTCGCTATCCGCTCGTCAATGGTTGGAAAGCAGGGATTTAACGCTAAAGCATTGCTTAAACAAAGATACAAAAAAACCAAGCCACGGCTTGGTTTTTTTGTACCTGCCATTAAACCAATGCTGCAAAAAGTAGCCTAAAATTTTGACATAAAAAAAGACCAAGCTGAGAGCTTAGTCTATAAAAATGGTGGCTATGACGGGACTTGAACCTGTGACCCCCGCATTATGAGTGCGGTGCTCTAACCAACTGAGCTACATAGCCATAAACTGTGTGCGCATTATCTAAACTTAGCCCTGCATCGTCAAGTATTTTAATTTACAAACGCTCACAGTTTAAGCAAAAACAGTGCAATTTGTTTAATTTTAATCAAATTACTATTTTCTTACGGAGATTCTTAAATATTTGCAGCAAAATCTATATCAAGTCACACAGAAAAAAGAGAATAAATTCAACCATGATCTTGAAGTCTATAATACTGAGTAGCCTTGTTGTTGGCTTAAGTTCCTGCGCTTTGGTTTCACCTATTTTTGTAGATTACAACGGTGTACGGCGTGATGTTGCGCAATTTATTAATTCTAAAATGAGTTATAGCATCGCAGACCGACGTGTCTTGGTTGCTTATGCCAAAGGGCAGCAAAAGATTTTAACGGCACATCAACTCAATGCTGCAGCGCAGCAACAACTGGCTTATGAGCGTGCTGTAGGGCGTTATTGTGCATCACAACACATTTCGATAAAAAAATTAAATCAGGTCGATGCCAAAATTTTTGCTCACTCTGATCAACAAGCCAATTGGCAACAGATTCAAAACCTACAAATGCAGATTCAACTAGATACAGCTCAAATAGATTGCACAAATAAATTTTAAACAAAAAAAGACCACGTTAGTGAACGTGGTCTGAAAAATGGTGGCTATGACGGGACTTGAACCTGTGACCCCCGCATTATGAGTGCGGTGCTCTAACCAACTGAGCTACATAGCCAAAAACTGTGCGCGCATTATCTGCTGTAATCTAGGCAACGTCAAGCCTTATCACGCATCAATTGCTTAAAATTTGGTGAAGTGAACCGATAAGCCGGGTTCTGTCGAGAACGATCATTCCTCTAGGCGTACAATCACTCATACGCTCAAGCGACCTACCCGAATCCAGTACGGGCCGTACCTCAGGATTCCTATTTGGTCTTGCTTCTGGTGGGGTTTACCATGCCATGAACTGTTACCAGCCATGCGGTGCGCTCTTACCGCACCCTTTCACCCTTACCTTCAATTTCTTCCGAAAAAGAAACCATACGAAGGCGGTCTACTCTCTGCTGCACTTTCCGTCGGCTCACGCCGCCCAGGCGTTACCTGGCACCCTGCCCTATGAAGCCCGGACTTTCCTCCCCTGTTTCAGTCACGGAGACCTCCACAGCAGCGATCGTCTGGTTCACTTCGAAGGCGCATCTTAGCAAAATTATAAGTTAATTGCTTGCGCTTTTTTGAGCAATCAGTTTTTTATATTTTTCCAGCAATTGTTCCTGTGTTTCTACATGCTCTGGATCGAGCGGAATACAATCGACTGGGCAAAATAACTGACACTGCGGCTGCTCGTGATGTCCTACACATTCAGTACATAATGCTGGATTAATCTCATAAATCAGCTCACCCATATAAATTGCCTCATTTGGGCATACAGGTTCACAGACATCACAGTTAATACATTCATCGGTAATATATAAAGACACGCTACCAACCTTGTCGTAATTTACGCTCAAAGGCTTCGACCACAACAGGTGCAACAAATTTAGTCACATCACCTTTTAAGCGTGCAATTTCACGAACTAATGTAGAAGAAATAAATGAATATTGCTCTGAAGGAGTCAGAAATACCGCTTCATATTTCGCATCTAATTGACGGTTCATATTTGCCAACTGAAATTCGTATTCAAAATCTGAAACAGCACGCAAACCACGCAAAACTGCAGTCGCATTTTGCTCACGGAAAAAATTAACCAATAAACCATCAAATCCGACAAATTCAACATTAGGCAAATGCTTTAAAGATGCCTGTGCCAATTCCACACGTTCTTCCAAAGTAAAAATTGGATTTTTATGATGTCCAATGGCAATTGCGACCACGACTTCATCAAACATTTTTGCAGCACGTGTCACCAAGTCAATATGACCATTAGTAATCGGGTCAAAGGTGCCCGGATAAATTACGCGAGTTTTAGACATCCATTATGCTCTAGTTGGTTTTGTCAAAGTTAGTTTAACAAATACAAAAAATTTTAGTGAACTAAAGTCTACCAAATTATGAAATATCAAAGCAGTTTAGCCAACAGTTGTGATGATTTTGATTTGTCAGCAAGCCTTGGTTTGAGGCACAATAGTCATAAGTTTGGAAGTAATTGAATATGGCGAAGCTAACTGTAGTTAAAAAAAATACGGGCGGAACAATTGCACAGAATAAACGTGCACGCCACGATTATTTTATTGAAGAAAAATTTGAAGCAGGACTTTCTTTGCAAGGTTGGGAAGTCAAATCTTTGCGCGCAGGACGTATGACTATTACCGAAAGTTATATCCTGTTTCGTGACAATGAAGCCTTTTTATTTGGTGCACAAATTCAACCACTCTTGTCGGCTTCAACGCATGTAGTGCCTGAAGCGACCCGTACCCGCAAACTCTTACTTTCACGACGTGAAATTGAAAAGTTGATGGGTGCAGTCAATCAAAAAGGTTATTCTTGCGTACCTTTAGCATGTTATTGGAAAGGCCCTTTAGCGAAGCTTGAAATTGCTTTGGTGAAAGGTAAACAATTGCACGATAAACGCGCTTCTGAAAAAGACCGTGATTGGCAGCGTGATAAAGCACGTTTGATGCACAAATAATTTTGCACATTCCGCCCATAAAAAATGCTCGAGATCAACATCGAGCATTTTTTATGGAAGTTGTAAAACTAAAAATGCTTAGTCTTTAAGTTTTAATTCCACCAAATATTTACCAAATTTGACTGCAGTTTCCAAATCACCTTCGGGTGGCGTAATTTCAACACAGGCATTATCAGACTGCGTCATTAAACCCAAAAAGCTCGACATGCGGTTAATATCGTGTGGACTACGCCCTGTCGGCATAAACGGTAAACCTGACCACAACATGCCATGCTGCATCGCAAATAAATTAATTTGTTGCAGCACCGCCAGTTTATCGCCACTTAAACCACCGCCATTGGTAAAACCTGCCGCCAGTTTGCCCTGCCAAGTTCTGGCCAACCAACGCTTAGACGATTGCTCCATAAACTGTTTTAAAGCCGAAGTAATGCTGCCCATATAAGTTGGACAGCCCATAATGATAATATCGGCTTGATCTAGGCTATCCCATTCAATTTCAGCCACATCCATCAAAGTCACCTGAGCATCCATTTGCGCAGCACCTTGTGCAATATGCTGTGCCACCTTAGCAGTATGACCATAAGGACTGTGATAAACCACCGCCACACGAATAGCAGCGCAAGAAGATGTTGAATGAGTCACTGACATGAGAATGTTTAAAACCAAATAATTAAGTCAAGTTTAACACTAAGCCTGCATAAACACGAATGTTGCCATACGTCCTGTACGTGCTTGACGGCGGTAAGAATAGTAATCATCGGCTTGTTGATACGAGCACTGATCACCGCCCAAGACCGTTGTAACACCATGCTGCTGCAAAATAAAACGCGCGATCGCATACAAGTCAGCAAGATATTTACCTTGCTGCTGCCCTGCAATAAAAGCCGTGTCTAATTCAGGATATTTATCGCAAAATGCCTGTTTCACCTCAGCCCCAACTTCAAAACACGGCTGACTAATAGCCGCACCCAACCACGCCCATGTTGGAGCACTTTGCATTTCGACGATGGTGTTTTCGATAATACCGTTGGCAAGACCACGCCAGCCTGCATGCAGATTCGCAACCTCAGTGCCTTCGGCATTGCCCAAAACCACAGGTAAACAGTCTGCGCTCATCATCATTAAAGCATGCGCTTTACGCTGAGTGACCAAACCATCGCCTTCTAAAGCTTCACAAGTGATTTGCTCATTAATGGTCTGACACAACACGCTATGTGTTTGCGTCATCCACGTCATTTTATCGACCCCATATTCAGCAAACTCTGCCAGTAAACTCATACGATGCTGCTGCACACGCCATGCATCATCCTGCACATGCAGCGCCAGATTAAAACCAGATACATCGGCACAGTCTGTCGCTAAAGCTTGCACATGTTGTATGCGGGTTTGCCCAACATACACACCTGCAGGTAATCCTTGAACAAATTGCATAAATCTATCCTTAGTCGTTTTCTGGCATTGCCGTATCTGAGTTGATCTTGTTAATGCTGTCTATGCAACAATTAATAGGCAGCATTTTCACTGCGTAACACGTCTACCAATTGTTTAAAGTCTTCAGGCCACGGCGCTTCAAACATCATTTCTTCTTGAGTACGTGGATGCACCAAACCGAGTTTGACGGCATGTAAGGCCTGACGTTTAAAGTTACGCAACGTATCGTTTAATAATGCCGATGCGCCTGCTGGCACACGTACACGTGGCGTATAAACAGGATCGCCAACCAAACCATAACCAATATAACTTAGATGCACACGAATTTGATGAGTACGTCCAGTTTCCAAACGCGCCTGAACACGAGTGAAATGCTGAAAGCGTTCTTTAACATTGTAATGTGTGACGGCGTCTTTGCCGCCCGGCAAAACAGCCATTTTCACTCGATCTACAGGATGGCGTTTAATCGGCTCATCGACAGTGCCTCCCGCAATCATGTTGCCGTACACCACCAAGTCGTATAAACGATAAACTGACTTTTTCGCCAGTTGCTTGGTCAAGGCAAACTGTGCTTCCAGATTTTTGGCAACCACCAGCAAACCCGAAGTATCTTTATCAATACGATGCACCAAACCTGCACGAGTTAACTCTGCCGATTTTGGATAATGATGCAGCAAGGCATTTACCAAAGTTCCAGAGCTATTGCCCGCCCCTGGATGCACCACCATACCCACAGGTTTATTAATCACAATAATATCATCATCTTCATAAATAATATCCAGTGGAATATCTTCAGGCAGGCTGCGGGTTTGCGCTTCAAGCTCGACTTCTAGGGTAAGAAGCTCATCTCCTTCACACTTATATTTAGGTTTGACCGTGTTACCATTTACCAACAAATGACCGTCTTTGAGCCACTGTTTTAGCTTTTCACGTGAAAATTCACTCCAAATGATGGCTGCAACTTGGTCGATGCGTAGTCCTAAGTGGCTGTCATCCAATTGAAATTGCAACGATAAACGTGTTGCAGTTGAGTCTGAAGTATGGTTATCTGCATCCTCAGCATCTTCAAGTAAATTGAACTCAGTTTCAGGTAAATTGGAATGGGTAGATTGTGCTTGACTCATTTGCTCATTCAGACAAAAGTGGTTTAATAGCGCAATTGTAGCTCATTGCCCGTATTAACAGAGGAATTTTTATGTCGCTACCACGTTATAAAATAACAATGCTTGCTCTTTCACTCGGCGTTGCGTCTGCAATTGTGGGCTGTAGCAGCAATCCAAAAAAAGAAGTGGTCGATACTGGTCCGCAATCTAGCGAACAAGTTTATATTGAAAAAGCAGAAAAAGCACTGGATCGTGGTCAATACACCGATGCCGTTAAGCATCTTGAAGCTTTAGAAACCTATTACCCAACGGGTGATTATGCGCAGCAGGCGCAGCTTGAATTGTTGTATGCAAAATTCCAGCAAAAAGATTATGAAGGCGCAATTGCTGTTGCAGATCGTTTCATCCGCATGAACCCGCAGCATCCTAAAGCCGATTATGCCTACTATGTACGTGGTGTGGCGAATATGGAACAAAACTATGATGGTTTGTTGCGTTATACCTCGCTCAAGCAATCACACCGTGATGTTAGCTATTTAAAATTGGCGTATCAAAATTTTGTCGATTTTATCCGTCGCTATCCATCAAGCACTTATGCGGTAGATGCTGCACAGCGCATGCAGTTTATTGGTCAGGAACTGGCGGAAGCCGAAATGAATGCGGCACGTTATAACATTAAACGTAAAGCATGGGTGGCTGCAGTAGAGCGTTCATTGTGGGTAGTTGAGCATTATCCGCAAACTCCGCAAATTCCAGAAGCGTTGGCAACGGTGGCTTATGGTTATGGCAAATTGGGCGATCAAGCCACAGCTCAACAATATATTGATGTGTTGAAACTGAACTATCCAAATTTGGTTAAAGCAGATGGTAGCGTGAATTTACGTGCTGCCCGTCATGACGCAAGCTGGATTAACCGTGCAACTTTGGGTATTTTCGGACGTGAAGCGCAAAGCAGCACTGAAACACAACAGTCAGATACTAAAGCACAAGCAGAGCCATCACGCAGCCTCACCAACCGTTTGAGTTTTGGCTTGCTCGATCGTCCAAAATCTCAAAACGACAGCACTGAATAAAACCATTCCGACTGATTTTTCAGTTTTGAAAAATGCAAAGGGCAAGTTATGATACTTGCCCTTTGTTCTTTTATGGGCTTGTTTCCTGTCCTAGAAAAAGATACAAAAGAGAATACTCATTGAGTCAATCAGCACAGTCTGATGTATTCAACCTGTTCGGCGAACCTTTCACTACCAAGAGATAACAGACAAAACCGTATGGCCATTCCACAGCACACGATTGATCAAATTTTAGATCGCACTGATATTGTCGATCTGATTAGTCAGCGCGTGAAATTAAAAAAAACTGGTCGTACCTATTCGGGCTGCTGCCCGTTCCATCAGGAAAAAACCCCGTCTTTTCACGTTTACCGTGACAAGCAGTATTATCATTGCTTTGGCTGTCAGGCAAATGGTAACGCCATCCGTTTTTTAATGGATATTGATAACCGCAATTTTGTAGATGTCATGAAAGACTTGGCCAGTCAAACAGGCATCGAACTCCCAAAAGATCAGCACGACAATAAAAAACTCTCTTATAAACGTGAAGCCAAAAAGCCAACATCGATAGCTCAACCCAAGCCAACAGCAAAAGACCAGAATGAAACTTCTGCAGCTCAAACCACATCAAGCGAACATACTTTTGAAGCTTCTGGCATCGACTTTGATCCTTTTGCCGAGTTTCAAAGTACTGAATACGCAAACTCGGAATTTCAGAACTCGGAATTTCAAAACAATGCCGACCCGTTTGCAGGTTTTGAGCAATGGGACACCATGCAGGACACACCTGCACAAGAAGGCAACTTATACGACTTGCTAGAAAATATAGCGCAATATTATGAGCAGCAATTGCCGCACAGCCCTGCCGCGCAACAGTATTTTCAAAAACGTGGTTTAACCGCACAAACCTTGCAGTTTTGGCGCTTGGGTTACGCACCCGAAGATTGGCAGCATTTAGAAAAAGCCTTTCCGCAAGACATTGCAGGTTTAAAACTGCTAGGCTTAATTCGTACCAGTGACAAGGGACGTGACTTCGATTTATTACGTGATCGGGTGATTTTTCCAATCCGTGACAGCAAAGGACGTGTGGTCGGCTTTGGTGGTCGCGCACTTAATGATGAAATCAAACCCAAATACATCAACTCGCCCGATTCGGAAGTGTTTCATAAAAACCAATTGCTCTATGGTTTATATGAAGGACGCAAACAAAAAGCCCAAGATTATTTAATGGTCGAAGGCTATATGGATGTGATTGCCTTGCAGCAATACGGCATTCATGGTGCTGTAGCGACACTCGGTACAGCCAGTAATACCGATCATTTAAACATTCTATTCCGCCAAAACAACCGCATTACCATCGCGTTTGATGGCGATGCCGCAGGTCAAAAAGCCGCACGTCGTACACTGGAAATTGCACTGCCTTTGCTCAATGATGGACGTGAACTGAAGTTCTTTGTTTTACCCAATGAGCACGACCCTGACTCACTTATTCGTCGTGAAGGCATCGAAAATTTCCGACGTTTATTAGATCAAGCACCTTTGCTATCAGATTTTGTCTTTGCGCATCTCACCCAAAACCATAATATCAGTACCCCTGAAGGCAAAAGTCAGGTCATGGGTGAACTGCGGCAGTTGACCGAACTTTTGCCCAAAACGGGTTCTTATCGCTATTTGCTGCAACAGTTTTTCCGCGAAAAATTAGGCTTTAACCGTAAATGGCAGGCACAGACCAATAACGATGCATCTTTGAGTTTTAGCACCAAAGTCGATGCCGAAGAATATGTGATTGCGATTCTAATCAATCATCCATATTTATATATTCACTTTGAACCGTTACGTGCGCTGATTCCAAATGATCACCTGCTGCATCAAATCTTAAATATTTTAAATACTATTTTTGATGATCTACCCGATGATCCTGAACAAGCCAAATATTATATTTTGGGTGCATGCTCAGCATATCACTATGAATTACAGCGCATTTTACAACAAGCCAATGTCAGTGATTACACAACTTCTCCTGAGCATGTTGATAAGTTGGCGCAGGATTTTTCAACCAAATTGCAATACGACTGCTTACAGCAAAAAATTCGCTCCAAAAAATTCAGCAGCATTGAAGAAATGAAGCGATTGAAACATCAAATTTATGAAATTGATAAAAAAAGATCGCTGACCTTGTTAGAGGAATAAGCGATCTGATTAGATTAAGTTTGTATCATCAAAAATCTTTTTTGTGAATCACGTTAATCTTGCTTATTTGCGACGATGTTTGGCAGTCGCTGCTAAATTTTCCTGCATAAACTCAAAACATTCAGGCTCATCACCTTTGGCTGCTTCACGCAATAAAATAGAAGTTGGATGCAGCAGTTTTTGGGTTAAACGATAGGAAAATTCCTGCAGAACCTGTGCAGCATCTTCACCTTTGGCAATACGCGCCATCGCCAAATTTAATTCTTCCTGACGCAAGCTTTCGCCATGTTCACGGTAAGCATGAATGGTCGCACCTGCTTGCTGAACTTTTTGATGGGTCACCAACTCAGTCACAAGCTGATTGACCATTAGCTCTGCTTCCACAGCCGCCTGACGACGCTGCGCCAAGTTTTCATCAATCACGCTTTGCAGGTCATCGACCCCGTACAAATACACGCCATCCAAGTTTTCAATTTTAGGATCAATATCACGTGGTACGGCCAAATCGACCAACAACATTTGCTGATAGCGACGTTTCTTTAACGCTGCTTTTACTTCAGGATAAGCAATCACCTGATGCAAACTACCCGTACAGCTTGAAATTACATCAGCGCGGTGTAAATTGGCCGCTAACTGATCAAATTCAATAATTTCAACTTCAACCCGATGCGCAATTTCTTGTGCCAAAGCTTCGGCACGAGCGCGGGTACGGTTACAAATTAAAATTTTAGCGACGCCCATCTCGGCCAAATGCTTCGCCACAAGGCTATTCATTTCGCCTGCAGCCACCACCATCACTGTTAGTTTTTCAGGATGGCTAAATACTTGTAACGCCAGTTGCGCTACCGCATAACCCATAGACACGGCATGGCTGCCTACGGCAGTTTCTGAACGTACCCGTTTGGCAGCATAAAACGCATATTCAAAAATTCGGTTGAGTTGTTGCGAAACCGTATGTGAGTCTTTGGCTAAAGACAGCGCAGTTTTGACCTGACCTAAAATTTGCGGCTCACCCAACATGAGTGAATCTAGCCCACTGGCTACGCGCATTAAATGCGACACCGCCTGTGCATTTTCATAACGATAAACATGACGACTCAATTGCTTCGCATCAATACCATTGACGTGTGCAAGCCAATCCAACACCTGTTCTGGATGTTCAGACATGGCGTAGACTTCGGTACGGTTGCAGGTAGACACCACCACCAAATCATTCAGTTCGGGATGTTGGCTTTGCTCAGCAAGTAAGGCACTTAACTTTTCTGGGTTAAATGCAATTTGCTCGCGCAACTCTACAGAGGCGGTTTGATGGTTGACACCCAATGCAAAGAAAGACATATCAGATCATCATTTCGCTAAATTTATGCTATTGTGCAATAACGGTGTCATAAAAAGCATTACTTGGATCAAGAAAAATTGCGTCAAACAAATAGCCGACCATACGGCGCGACAATTAAGCAATATTCTACCACATTCTTACTGGTCGGTAGCATGGCTTCAGTTGCTCATCTTAGAGCATCTGAAGAAATTTATCATGCAAATTCAAATTATAATGCGGTAAAACAAACCATGGTGGCAGAATTTGCCTTGGCTTATGGCGATATTCCAACTGCATTACACAACTACACGGTCTTGGCAATTAAGAACAATTCGACTTCCATTAAACAACGCGCCCTGAATATTGCCATTGAACAAAATGACCTACGTGCCGCATTAGATATTGCAACACATTGGGTGGTACAAGAACCATCCGATGTCCCTGCACTGTTTTATTTGGCGCACATTGCACTCAAAGCGCATGAATATGACTTGGCTGCAGAAACCTTAGATAAAATTCTAAATATTGATGCCACGGCTGACTTAGAACAAATTTTGGCGGGAATTTCCCCTGAATCTGTAGAAGACCGTGAATTTCTGATTCAAGCCCTGCGCACCAGCAAAGCCAAAGACAATCCATCTATTTTGGTATTGATTGCAGGTTTAAAAGCGCAAAATGGACAATATCAAGCCGCGCTCGATACCATTAACCGAGCGTTGCGCAAACGCCCGAAAGTCACTGGCTATATTTTAATGAAAGCCAATTTGTTGAGCGTACTTGGCAATGAAGAAGAAACGGCAGCTTGGTATGCAAAATCCAGCCGTAAACACAAAAATAATTTTGAAGTCCGTTTAGCCGAAGCCAAATATTTGGTCAAAAAAAATGAAGCAACTTTGGCGCTAACAAAGCTAGAAGCTATTTTAAAAAAATGGCCTACGGAAGATGAAGCCTTATTTATTGCAGGTTTGACCAGTATTGACTTGAAACAATACGAAAAAGCCGAAAAATATTTGGTAGAGCTACGCTATTCGGCACAATATCAAAACGAAGCCTATTTTTATTTAGCGGTCAATGCCGAACGTAAACAGCACTTTGAAACAGCCAAAGCCTATTATCGTTTGGTCGATGGTAGCCTTTATACGGTTTCACGTCGCAACATGATCAGTATTTTTGCCCAGCAAGATAAACTGAACGATGCCCTGCGCTTTTTAACGCAGGAACGGGTCAACTATCCGCAGCACGCCAGTTTTTTATATCAGGCACAGGCCGATATTTTAAAACGCATGGACAATAAAAAAGCAGCACTGCGTTTGTTAGATGAAGCCATCAAAAACCTGCCCGATGATCCTGACCTGATCTATTCAGAAGTCTTACTATTGGATGCACATCAGGAAAAAGACAAACTGGATCAACTGCTCACCAAGTTACTGGAAATTGAGCCGAACAGCCCAACCTATTTAAATGCCTACGCCTATACTCTTGCACTGCAAAATCGTCGTTTGGATGAAGCGCGTCGCTATGTAGAGCAAGCACTTGAGTTTGCACCTGAACAAGCCTCTATTTTAGATACTTTAGGTTATGTCAGCTATTTGCAAAATGACTACACTGCTTCGGCACAGGCTTTGGAAAAAGCCTACGCGCTGAGTCATAGTGCCGCGATTGGCTCACGTTATGCAAAATCGTTGTATATGCAAGGAGATATTCAAAAATTCAGCCAAGTGTTACAACAATTACAACAAAATCATCCGAATGATCCGCAATTGCAACAATTAAATTCGCTATTGTTACCGCAGCCAGTTAAAAAGAGTTAAAAGATTCATGCGTTTATTTTCAAAATTAGGATTAACCCTTTTTGCCACCAGTAGCCTTGTACTGACAGGTTGTCAGCCTTTCGTACAAAAACCAGCCAACATTTCACAGCAAGTTGAAGCCGAAAATCAATTTAACCTACAAGGCAAAATTGGTGTGCGCACTCCGCAGCAATCTGGCAGTGCCTTTTTTACTTGGGTACAGCAGCAACAGCAGTTTGATATTGAACTGAGCGGCATTTTGGGCGTTGGTAAAACGCAAATTAGCGGACAACCAGGACAAGTCACCCTCAACAGTGCCAAAACAGGGATAATTTATGCCGAAAGTCCTGAAGAACTGTTAGAACAAGCCACAGGTTGGCAAGCGCCCATCACCCACTTGGTCGATTGGGTACAAGCCCGACCTGCAACGGTCAATGCCCAAATTCAAAAAGACCCCCAACAGCGCCCGACTCAATTTATTGAAGATGGTTGGACGGTCGATTTGAGCTATAACGACAGTGCCAGTTTGCCAAACCGTCTGATTTTGAAACAAGCACTTGAATCAGGGCAAGAAAACCGTATTACAATGCTCATCCAAAATCGTTAATCACTTGCCAAGTTTCGCCATGATTCGTGTACCCTCACCTGCCAAATTAAATCTGTTTTTGCACATTACTGGGCGTCGTGACAACGGCTACCATGAATTGCAGACTATTTTTCAACTGATTGATTTATACGACTGGCTAGAATTTGAAGTCAATGATACTCAAAGCATTCAAATTCAGGGTTTAAACAGTGTCAATTTAGAGCAAAACCTGATTTACAAAGCCACGCAAATTTTAAAACCCTACGCGAAACAAGCCACAGGTTTAAATATTAAAATTGAGAAGCACATCCCTATGGGTGCAGGGCTTGGCGGAGGTTCATCCAATGCCGCAACCACCTTAATTGTAGTCAATCAACTTTGGCAATGTGGCTTGGATACTCAAAAACTAGCTGAACTTGGTTTACAGCTCGGAGCAGATGTACCGATCTTTGTGCATGGTCGTAATGCATGGGCAGAAGGCATTGGTGAACAGTTAACATTCATAGACTTAGCCCCAAAACAATATATTGTGTTAAAACCTGACTGTTTTATCAGCACTCAACTACTTTTTTCACAAAAAACATTGACAAGAAACACGAAGCCCACTAAATTCTGCGGCTATCAGATAAAGCCATCTGACTTTGGAAATAATTTTGAGCCTGTGGCACGAAATTTATACCCCGAAGTTGATGAAGCAATGCGTTATTTAGACCAATTTGGTCAAGCAAAGCTTACAGGTACAGGTGCTTGTGTCTTTACTGAAGTGACTGCAGAAATGAATGTAGACGACATTTTGGCACACTCACCATGTACTGCGTACGTTGTGAACAGCTTAGATGAATCTCCATTACGACATTTCACAGTACAATAGGGGTATCGCCAAGTGGTAAGGCACCGGTTTTTGATATCGGCATCCGTTGGTTCGAATCCAGCTACCCCTGCCATCTCTTTCACCTGTAGATTACTGTATTAGGGGTATCGCCAAGTGGTAAGGCACCGGTTTTTGATATCGGCATCCGTTGGTTCGAATCCAGCTACCCCTGCCATCTTACAGTGATCAAATCTAGGGGTATCGCCAAGTGGTAAGGCACCGGTTTTTGATATCGGCATCCGTTGGTTCGAATCCAGCTACCCCTGCCATTTTCTCGCATTAGACAGAACCCCCAATATTACCGCTATCCTGTTAATTTACCTTGACAGAACGCAGTAAAAATATTAAAGTTCTGCCGCATTAGGGGTATCGCCAAGTGGTAAGGCACCGGTTTTTGATATCGGCATCCGTTGGTTCGAATCCAGCTACCCCTGCCATCTATTCTTACATACACCAACCGCCAAGGGTGCTTCATGCCCAATCTTGTCGTTTTTAGTGGAACCGCGCATCCACAATTCGCTCAAAAAGTCGTAAGCCACTTGCACATTCCTTTAGGTGCTGCATCAGTTTCTACCTTCTCTGATGGTGAGATTGCTGTAGAGATTACCGAGAATGTCCGTGGTAAAGACGTATTTATCGTACAACCTACTTGTGCGCCAACCAATGACAACCTCATGGAAATCTTGGTGATGGCTGACGCGTTGCGTCGTGCAAGTGCAGGTCGTATTACTGCCGTTATTCCTTACTTCGGTTATGCCCGCCAAGACCGTCGTCCTCGTTCTACACGTGTTCCAATTACCGCTAAAGTGGTTGCAGATATGCTCACCACTGTAGGGATTGACCGTGTAGTGATGATTGACTTGCACGCAGACCAAATTCAAGGTTTCTTCGACATCCCTGTAGACAACATTTATGGTACGCCTGCGCTATTGGCTGACCTGCGTCAACAGTCACACGACAATCTCATGGTAGTTTCACCAGACGTTGGTGGTGTGGTTCGTGCGCGCGCTGTTGCAAAACAAATGGGTGATATCGATCTTGCAATTATCGATAAACGTCGTCAAAAAGCGAATGAATCACAAGTGATGCATTTGATTGGTGATGTAAAAGATCGTGACTGTGTCATTGTAGATGACATGGTGGATACTGCAGGTACATTATGCAAAGCTGCCGATGCACTTAAAACTTTTGGTGCTCGCCGCGTTGTTGCTTATGCTACCCACCCTGTACTTTCAGGCAAAGCGATTGAAAACCTGAAAAATTCTGTGATTGATGAACTGGTTGTTACAGACACCATTCCTCTTTCAGAAGAAGCTCAAGCACTTGGTAAAATTCGCCAAGTATCTGTAGCAAGTATGGTTGCAGAAACAATTCGCCGTATTAACAACGAAGAATCTATTAGCGCAATGTTCGATTCTTATCTATAATAGAGCGCTAAATTTTCAAAGCCCTGCCACTTGGCAGGGTTTTCTATCACTAGATTGGTCGCAGATCTAGTTTATTTAAACTCAAAATAAGGATGTCTATCATGGCAAACTTCGTATTAAACGCTCAAGCGCGTGAAGCAGCTAACCAAGGGAAAGGTGCGAGCCGCCGCCTTCGTCACGCTGCATTAGTTCCAGCTATCATTTATGGTGGCGACGCTGAGCCTGTAACAATCACTTTAGAACTTCGTGAGCTTGTAAAAGCTTTAGAAAGCAATGCTTTCTTTGAAGAAGTTGTAGAAATCAAAGTAGGCGACAAAGTTGAAAACGTGAAAATCCAAGCGTTACAACGTCACCCTGCTAAAAACACACCTATGCACGCTGACTTCAAACGCGCATAAGTGTTCATGGTATAATTAGTGGCTAATATTTCACTGATTGTTGGTTTGGGCAACCCTGGTAAAGAGTATGCCCAAACCCGCCATAATGCAGGCTTCTGGTTTGTAGAACGCCTTGCAGATCAATATGGCATTACATTAAAAGCCGATCCTAAATTTCACGGGATCAGCGGACGTGGTAATATCGAAGGTCAAGACGTTCGTCTGTTATTACCCACAACCTTTATGAATCGTTCTGGTCAAAGTGTTGTTCCCTTCGCCAAATTCTATCAAATTGCACCTGAAGCAATGCTGATTGCTCATGATGAACTGGATATGAACCCAGGGATTATTCGCCTAAAAACGGGTGGTGGTCATGGTGGACATAATGGTTTACGTGACATCGTGCCGCACACAGGTCCAAACTTCCATCGTTTACGCATTGGTATTGGGCATCCGGGTTCAAAAGAACGCGTGTCTGGTCATGTACTGAGCAAAGCACCAAGTAGCGAGCAAACTTTAATGGATGATGCACTTGCACATGCATTAGGTCGTATCAAGTTACTGGTCAATGGCGAAGTACAACAAGCCATGAATCAAATCAATGCCTATAAACCGAACTGATGAATCCACAATTGTTGAACAATCACACTTGCCATGTCGCAATTTTCAGAGCAAAATGCGCTTTCTGCTCGGAACTGACATCCAGCAAGCAGTGCTTGAATTCAACCATAAGATAAAATCTTAGGTCCACTAAGGAGACGCTCACCATGCTATCTCGTTTATTAAAATGCAAAATCCACCGTGCTTTTGTAACTCATGCAGAACTTCACTACGAAGGTTCATGTGCAATTGACGGAACACTCATGGATTTGGCTGGCATTCGTGAATATGAAGAAATCCACGTATGGAACGTGACCAATGGTAAGCGCTTCACAACTTATGCAATTCGTGGTGAAGACAACTCAGGCATCATTTCAGTCAATGGTGGTGCTGCACACCAAGCCGATGTAGGCGATATTATTATTATTGCAACCTTTGGTGACTTCACTGAAGCAGAAGCCAATGCACACGAACCACGTTTGGTCTATGCAAACCCAGACAATACCGTGAATCACACTGCAAACTGTATTCCTGTACAAGTGGCTTAAGCCATTCCTGTACAAAATAAAAAAACTCGCAAATTTTGCGAGTTTTTTTATGGTTCAATAAAAGTCTTTCTAGCCTTTAATCGCAAGAATTACAAATTAATCATCTTGCAAGCTATGCAATAAGCTATGGCTAATACCATCAGCCCTTAAAAATGCAAAATCATAACTTGCGGTTGCAAGCGCCAACACGCGACGTTCAAACTCCTGCCACAAAGGTCGCACTTCTTTGTAGTGAATGCCCAAGCCGCTTTCATCGGTAAAATGTCGATTTTTTTCACAAATTTTCAGTGCATGGTACAGCTTACGCCCTTTTGAAGCATCATCTCGTAAACGCACACGCTTAGAGCGGATAAACCCTTCGACATGACGCAGGTCAGCAAAAGGCAACATAGGCACTAAAATCTGATCGAGCTGTGCATCTAAACGACGCCAAACGGCAGTGTGTTGTTCAGGCGTATAGCTGTTCCATCGAATCACTTCATGGTTAAAGCGACGGCAACCTCGACAGACAGCATCACCAAACACCGTAGAACAACGACCTGCACACGGGGTTAAAGTGGCAATTTGACGATCCTTACTCAACACAACACTCCAATATTTAACAACACCTGTTGGCGCATCAACATGAACACAACATTCTTCTTTGAAACGAGTGGCATCATACCCCGTTCTGCTACATTTTTAAAATGTTGTGTCGTGCTTTAAAAACCATGTACCGCACTCGGTTTTCTCGCATATTCACACAAAGCAGGTTAGAATATGCGCCTTAAATTTTTGTCTTTCATCTATTGGAGTACTCCATGAACGCTACTGTAGAACAGCTTGCACCTGTAGAACAGCCAGCGACCACGACTTGGGTTGTCGCCGCACTTTATCAATTCAAAGAAGTTGCAGATCCTGCCGATCTTCAACAACGCTTATTAGATTTGATAAATTCAATCAACCTTTGCGGTACTCTTATTGTGGCAGGTGAAGGCATTAATGGAACTGTAGCGGGTGATCGTGCCGCGATTGATCAAGTTCACCAATTTCTGTTGGATGAAGGCTTTACCGCAATGGAATACAAAGAGTCACATAGCTCTGAAAAGCCATTCCGTAAAATGAAAATCAAGCTGAAAAAAGAAATTGTGACTTTGGGTGTAGAAGTAAAACCACGTGATTTAGTCGGTCACTACCTAGACCCGAAAGAATGGAATGAACTGATTGCTCGTGACGATGTCATTCTGATTGATACCCGTAATGACTATGAATACAAAGCAGGAACGTTTAAGGGCGCAATTGACCCGAAAACCGAAACGTTCCGTGAATTTCCAGAATATGTGAAACAAAACCTAGAACAGCATAAAGATAAAAAAATTGCGATGTTCTGCACAGGCGGGATTCGTTGTGAGAAGTCGACCTCTTTATTGTTGCAAGAAGGTTTTACCGAGGTTTATCACTTAAAAGGTGGCGTACTTAAATACTTAGAAGAAACACCAGCCGATGAAAGCTTATGGGAAGGTGAATGTTTCGTATTTGATGGCCGTACTGCGGTGACACATGGTATGCAAGAAGGTCAAAACTCCAAATGTCATGCTTGCGGTTGGCCATTACTGCCTGAAGAAGTTGAATTACCAAGCTATGAACACGGTGTATCTTGTGTGTACTGTATTGATAAAACCAGTGAGAAACAAAAAGAAGGTTTCCGTATGCGCCAATCACAAATTGCCGCAGCTAAACGTAAACGTCTGTAATCCGTACAGGCTCATACACATCAACAAGGTCTAACAAAAGCCATGTTGATGTTGTATCGACCACTCTAATCATATTGAAAAAGTCCTCATCCAGTATGGGGATTTTTTATGTCTACATATATGCTTCACGCAAGATTACATAGAACATAAAAATACAACGCTTGTTTACCAAGCATTGCGCAATATCCCCAGATTGGGTGATAGCATTCAATCAAAATAAGCCACAAAATCTGTGGCTATATTGGTGCAGATGTTCAGCACAAACTCAACATCTCCCATAACCCAAAATTCAAGGATCGTTATGTATTCCTAAATTTATATGCCGCAATCAGGAGTGACGCTATGCCTAAAACAACAATTTCAAATTCAATGCACACACTACGTTTTACGCCTGTAAAATCTGTGACTGCTACGCATAGCGCAACAATGCAAGATGGTTTGGAACATGAATCTCATACTTTTATTGTGGCTTTAGGTGCAATTTTAGGCAGTATTATTGCGGCATTTGTTGGCTATCATCTACAAGCGCATTTCTTGAATTACGCCCTGCTCTGTGCCATTCCTATACTTGTGGCATATAGCTTAAGACGTGTATATATCTATACCCTGACCCATGCAGAGCTTGATTAAGTCTAAATTGCGCAAGACTTTACTGTTCGTCCAATACTGCTTAGGATAGAAGCACTTTTCTAAAGCACAACTTGCATGAACTTAACTGAATGGATTATTTCCATTATGGAACAACTGGGCTACCTTGGTATTGCCCTGTTAATGTTTCTGGATAATGTTTTTCCACCCGTTCCTTCTGAAATTATTATGCCCTCTGCAGGCTATTCTGCATCGCAAGGGCAATTACTGCTATTGGGTGTCATCATTGCAGGCTGTATCGGCTCGTTGTTCGCAGCGGCAGTGTTATATTGGGTAGGTTATCGCTGCAAACATGAAAGTATTTACCACTGGGTCAATCGCTACGGTAAATATCTATGGATTAAAGAACAAGACGTCCGAAACTCCCTGCATTGGTTTGAACAATATGGACATCGGATTGTATTTTTTGGGCGCATGATTCCCGCTATTCGTTCTCTCATCAGTATTCCTGCAGGCATGAGCCACATGCCATTTTGGAAATTTATGTTTTATAGTGGTTTAGGCACAATTATTTGGACCACTTTTTTAGCTTGCGTGGGTTATTATTTTGGTGAAAACCAACAATTGATGCAGCAAATTTTCAGTCAGGTCAGCCATGTCATTATAGGCTTGGTGCTCTTAGTCATCGCAATTATTTTATACCGTAGGCATCGCCGTAAAATGCGTGACTAATGCTTGTGTTGCTGCGCAATTGAATCAATTTTTTGGGGAAAATCAGACATGAAACCATATTTATTATTTTTTGCTGCGGTTTACAGTATTACGCTGGTCTTACTCATTACCGTATTGATTTTTGGTCTGAACTTAGGTGGCTTGACCTTGCTCCCTGCATTAATTGCCGCAGCATTCATTAGCGCAGGACATTTTGTCAAAAAAGAACAACGCTTACCGAGCAGTGATGAAAAAATTCAACTGGTTTGGGGCTCAAGTGCGGTGGCAATTATTATTGGTAGCTTCTTTGTGTTTTTCTTGGTGCTGATGAATCCGAATGCAGAAGCCATTTTAAAAGCTGCAGATAAAGCAGGACTAGCACTGGCTGCGGTGGTGATGCTGTGTTTGATTGCGATTCATGGTGCAGTTTTTCATGTTGCCTATGGTTGGTATGCGAACCGTTATTATCAAAAAAAGTACTTATAAGCTTACCTAAAGTACGTATTTCACACTGAACCGCAACATCAAACACTTAAAATCAACATCAGGCTGATATATCACACATAAATTTACGTCTGACATGCGCTGTAACTGAAATGCATTCTGAATAGGCTATAAGCCTACATTGTAGCAGCGTAGATTAAGCCTATTCATAGCGATTTATGAATATAGGAACGCTATAACGCATACAAAGATAAAAAGGTGATTCGAATGTCAGATTTTGAACGCAATGAAAAAATTGACCGTGATGTGGTTAAGAACTTACCAAAAGAAGAACGTGATCGCTTAAATGCCGATCCAATTACAGGAGAACCTGGTGCACACCCTGTCGGTACTGGTTTAGGTGCTGTTGGCGGTGCGGCTACTGGTGCAACAGTAGGTGCGCTGGGTGGTCCAGTAGGTGCTGTGGTCGGTGGTGCTGTAGGCGCTGTAGTGGGTGGTTTGGCAGGTAAAGGTGCAGCAGAAGTTGTGAACCCTACCGAAGAAGAAGCTTACTGGCGTACCAATAGCTTAAATACAACCTACTTTACAGAAACACGCAACCATTATCATGATTTAGATTATGATCGTGACTATCAAAATGCCTATCGCATTGGTTATGAAAACCGCCCACATTATGATACGCACACACGTTTCGAAGATGTTGAGCCCGATCTAAGAAGCAAATGGGAACAAATTAAAGGCAGTTCACGCTTAACGTGGGAACAAGCTAAATTTGCTGTCAAAGATGCTTGGGATCGTGCGACACGCTAATTGGTAACATGATCATTGAAGCGCCATAATAAAAAACGCACTGCGATTTGCGCAGTGCGTTTTTTTTATGAGGATTACATATTACACAATATGTAAACCAAGCCATTAATCAGGCGTGTGGTACATCAAATATAATTCATTCAGGTTTTCAGGAATTTCTTCTGCAATTTCGTCCATTAACTGACCATTGCGACGGAAAGATTCCATTTGTGGATCTTCTTCATCAATGCCGCTAAACACCATCATTGGCAAAGTTAAATCAACCAATTGCTCTTCAAATTCAGGCGTAAACCATGCTTCTTCGTTTAAGAACATCGCATCGACAAAGCCAACGCTCCAATCACCCAAACTTGAATCAACTTCTGCTTCTTCAATTTCAAATGGAAACTCAATGCCTTCTTCATTGGCTAAACTTTGGCGAATGCTTTCTAACCAAGCCTGAATTTGCGCAATAATTTCAGCAGGCACTTTCTTTTGGTTGCCTTCAAACAATTCATTTAACCATGGGTCAAATTGAGGTCCAACTGCAATGGCACACAAGAAACCATGCGTTGCAGCGAAGTCTAGACCATACTCGTTTTGGTCACCATCTAGATATTCACTTAACAGGTCTAAATCTAAAGCAGTCATTTCAAATCCATCGGTGTCAATTTAGGGGTGTAGCATAGCATTTTCAATGCCAGATACAGTACCTGATTTTAGTCATCTTCATCGTCAAAATCGTCGTCATCGTCAAAATCATAATCAAAATCTTTGAGCTCACGTTCCAAACGACGTTGTGCGAGTAAATCATCAATCAAACGGCGCTTTTCTAAAGATTCTTTCGCGCTTATTTTGTTTGATGCCTCATCGAAATTAACATCATCATCACCGTAGTTATCATCTAGTTCAAAATCTGTAGAAGACACTAAAACTACCTCAGAATGAAAAAATGTGAAGGGTCTAGCCGCTATTTATCTGCCTTTATAAATATTGTCAAGTTTTATTTATTTTTTTCAAAAAACTGCAACATAGACAGCTTGCAACATTGCGGCAAATTTGTGTATTTATGAACAAGTTAGTATCATTATTTGAGATTCGCCCCAATCATAAAAATATTTTGCGGGCAAAAAGGAAATTGACTTGAAAAACAGTAATGAAGCCCCATATTCCTATCACATTCTTCATTCAAACATCATTTTAAAATCATGCTTGATTGATCAATTCACCCCCTATTTAAAGCGAATTGTGCTATCATGCACGGTTTTTCACTGCCACAGATTCAACGAAGAGTAAGCAAAGATGAGCGATATGAATTCCCCTACTTCGCAAGTAGCGGCTCTGATTAGCCGAGGCAAAGAGCAAGGTTACCTAACTTACGCTGAGGTTAACGATCATCTCCCGGACTCAATCACAGAAAGCGAGCAGATTGAAGACATTATTCAAATGCTTCAAGACGTCGGTATTCCTGTGCATGAACGTGCGCCTGAATCTGATGATGCAATGTTCGAGGATAATGCGGAAGCTGCCGACGAAGTTGCTGAAGAAGAAGCTGCAGCGGTACTTGCCTCTGTAGAAAATGAGCCTGGTCGCACCACAGACCCTGTGCGTATGTATATGCGTGAAATGGGTACGGTTGAGCTGTTAACGCGTGAAGGTGAAATTAGCATTGCGAAACGTATTGAAGAAGGGATTCGCGATGTACTTCACTCGATTGCCTACTGGCCAAACGCAGTGCAAGTGGTACTGCAAGAATATAAAGATTATGAAGCAGGCGAACGTCGCCTTGCCGATATTTTATCAGGTTATTTAGACCCTGAAACCGATGAAGAAATTCCAGAAGTTTTAGAAGACGAAGCCGATTTAGACAAAGAAGAAGACACCAGCAACAAACCAACCAAAGACGTCAAACTTGATGATGACGATGAGGAAGAAGAAGCTGAAGCCGAAGAAGAATCTGAAGCAGATTCAGGTCCAGACCCAGAAATTGCAAGAATGCGTTTTGGTGAATTGGAACAGGCTTATCTTGCAAAAATTGCTGCCATTGAAAAACATGGTCGTGAAAGTGCCGAAGCTCAAGAGGCTTTAGAAGCTTTAGCGACTGTATTCATGATGTTTAAATTTACGCCACGTTTATTCGATATTATTTCGGAAATGATTCGTGGTACACATGAACAAATTCGTACTGCTGAACGTGAAGTGATGCGTTATGCGGTGCGTCGTGGTCGTATGGATCGTACTCAATTCCGTACCTCATTCCCAGGTCAGGAATCTAACTTTGCTTGGTTAGACGAGCACATTGCCAAAGCACCTGCCGACCAAAAAGGCTATTTGGAAAAAGTACGTCCAGATATTTTGGCGTTCCAACAAAAAATTGCCGACATTGAAAAAGAGTTAGGCTTAGATGTTAAAGGCATCAAAGAAATTTCTAAGCGTATGGCAGTAGGCGAAGCCAAAGCCCGTCGTGCGAAGAAAGAAATGGTTGAAGCCAACTTGCGTCTGGTTATTTCGATTGCAAAAAAATACACCAACCGTGGTTTACAATTCCTAGACTTGATTCAGGAAGGTAACATCGGCTTGATGAAAGCGGTAGACAAGTTCGAATACCGTCGTGGTTATAAGTTCTCGACTTATGCAACATGGTGGATTCGTCAGGCGATTACCCGTTCTATTGCCGACCAAGCGCGTACCATTCGTATTCCAGTACACATGATCGAAACCATTAACAAGATCAACCGTGTATCGCGTCAATTGCTTCAGGAAATGGGTCGTGAACCGACTCCAGAAGAATTAGGCGAACGCTTGGAAATGGATGAAGTTAAAGTTCGTAAAGTTCTGAAAATTGCCAAAGAGCCGATTTCTATGGAAACGCCAATTGGTGATGATGAAGATTCACATTTGGGTGACTTCATTGAGGACAGCAACATCACCTCACCTGTTGATGCGGCAACCTCTGAAGGCTTAAAAGAAGCGACCCGTGAAGTGCTTGAAAACTTGACTGAACGTGAAGCCAAAGTTCTGAAAATGCGTTTTGGTATTGATATGCCAACCGATCATACTTTGGAAGAAGTTGGGAAGCAGTTTGATGTGACCCGTGAACGTATCCGTCAGATTGAAGCCAAAGCCTTACGTAAACTTCGTCACCCTTCTCGTTCTGAACACTTACGCTCGTTCTTGGAAAATGACTAAGATTGCTGCATAAATGAGCTATTGAAATTTTTAAATTCAGCCTCATTTATTCAACAAGACAAAAAACGCCTGCCCTATGCAGGCGTTTGATATAGAGATAGAGACACACGCTTATGACGTTATTCAACCGTACCCCATCTCGTGAACTACAAGAGCATCTTTGGGTGTTTCCAATGGATTACCCAATTAAACTCATTGGTGACGCGGGTGATGAACTGCGTATTGCTGTGGTTGAAATTTTAGTGAAGCACTTCCCTGAGTTTGATGCACAAAGCATCAGCATTACCCCATCACGCACAGGCAAGTATCATTCAATTACAGCACAATTGCGTTTTGAAGAATTGGAACAAGTGCATGCCATTTATGCAGATTTGGCAGCTTGCCCACTGATTAAAACTGCATTGTAATTTTGTAGATTGATTTTCAAATAACACGCTTTCGGGCGTGTTTTTTGTTTCTGCGCTGCCAAAATCTTATTCAATCCACAAATCCCCTACAGCCGCCACATTTTCGTATAATAAAATCAATTTCTTGCTTTTATGGATAGGACTGCATCACTGTGGATACTGCACAACGGCCAAACCTGATTATTCGTCAATATCATGACCTGACTGACTATCAAGCTCGCTTTCAGGAAATGAAAGACTGGACTGAACAACGTGATGCAGACAGCCCTGACCAACTCTGGATTTTGCAACATCCGAATGTACTGACCCAAGGGCAAGCAGGCAAAGCCGAACATATTTTAATGGCGACAGATATTCCTGTGGTACAGACTGATCGTGGTGGTCAAGTCACATGGCATGGCCCAGGCCAATTGGTCGCCTACTTCATGTTTGACCTGAACCGTTTAGGCTGGAATGTCCGTACTTTGGTATCTTATGCTGAAAACTTGATGATTGAGCTGCTTAAAAAATACGGCATTGAAGCCTATGCCAAAGCCGATGCACCGGGGGTATATGTCAATGAACGGAAAATTGGCTCACTTGGTTTTAAAATTCGTAAAGGCCGTAGTTATCATGGTTTAGCCCTCAATATTGATTGTGACTTGACTGGTTTTCAAAGTATCAACCCTTGCGGCTATGCAGGTTTGGAAATGGTACGTGTGATGGATTTAGTCAATGACTATCCACATTTTGAAAACTTCTGCGCAGATATCATTGAAACTTTACAAAACAGCGGTTACTTTAATGACGTTCAAGTCATTCACGTATAAATGGCTTTCTTTTCAATAAGAAATAAAATAGAGTATTTACTCTAAATAATGATTTATAACACAGGGATTCAGCGCGTGATTTCAACTAAATCTGTGAAACCCGCTTTGCAACTGGCCTATGTCAAACTCATGATGGATGTGATTGGCAGAGGTTTAGTCATGGCAAGTCAGGTCGATGAAGAAATTAAACAGGAAGTTGCAAAATTCCCCAGCAACTTTGTGTTGTCTATGAAAGTTTTTCCGAATGGTCCAGCCTTTGTTGCCAAAGTCACTGCAAATCATCAATTAGAACTGTTACAGAATACGGCACAAAAACCCGATTTAACCATTACCTTCAAACACTTAAATCATGCATTTTTAGTGTTTTCATTTCAGGAAAGTACCGCACAGGCCTTTGCGCATGACCGCATGATTGCTGATGGTGATGTGTCTTATGCAATTCGCTTGGTACGTTGCCTGAATAAAATGGAAGCACTGATCTTGCCTAAATTACTGGCAGAACTGGCGGTAAAACAATATCCGACTGAACTCAGCTTAAAAGAAAAACTATCAGGTGCAGCCAATATCTATCTAAAAGTTGCCCAATCTTATTTCAAACGGAGTGCATAACATGGCGAAGCCTTATTACGAATTTTTTTGCCCAGTCAAAGTCATTGCAGGTCATGCAGCGCTTGAACATATTCCGTTTGAATTGGCGACACTCGGTTCGCAGCGTCCAATGATCATTACCGACAAAGGTGTGCGTTCCAACAATTTGCTTGCACCGATTGAAGCGGCTTTTGAATCTACCGATGCCGTGATTGGCTATGTTTTTGATGATGTCCCGCAAGATTCAAGTGTGGCAACAGTGCGTCGTGCGGCACAGTTGTACCGTGAAAATAACTGTGATGCCATTATCGCGGTGGGTGGCGGTTCAGTCATTGACACTTCTAAAGCCACCAATATTTTAGTCAGCGAGGGCGGTGATGACTTATTGCAATATTCAGGTGCGCATAACTTACCACGCCCACTGAAACCTTTTTTTGTGATTCCAACCACATCTGGAACAGGTTCAGAAGTGACTATGGTTGCGGTGGTATCCGACACAGAAAAGAACGTCAAAATGCCATTTGCATCGTATTACTTAATGCCACATGCAGCCATTTTAGACCCGCGTATGACGCAAACTTTGCCACCACATTTAACAGCAATGACGGCTATGGATGCCATGACGCACGCCATTGAGGCTTATAGTTGCATGGCAGCCAACCCAATTTCTGATGCTTATGCCACTGCAGCAATTAAAAAAATCAGCAATAACCTGTTCAATGTATTAGACAACCCAAGCGATGAACAAGGCCGTTTGGAATTGGCACAAGCATCTACTATGGCGGGCATTGCATTTTCAAATTCCATGGTTGGTTTAGTGCATTCCCTAGGTCATGCGTTGGGTGCTGTGGCACATTTGCCACATGGACTGTGCATGAATTTATTCTTGCCATACGTGTTGGAATACAACAAAGACGTCAATGCCGATAAAATTGCCGAGCTGCTATTACCGTTGGCAGGCGCAGACGTCTATGCGCAAACCCCTGCACATTTACGTGCCGATAAAACCATTGCGACACTCTTAGCTATTCGTGACCGCTTATATGCACTGACCAAATTGCCACGCACTTTACAAGAAACTGGTAAAGTCAGCGAAGCACAATTAGATGAAGTCGCTGAAAAAGCCCTGAACGATGGTTCGATTATTTACAACCCGAAAGAAGCCAATTTAGAAGAACTCAAAGCTATCTTAAAAAAGGCTTGGTAATTCCTACAAAATAGGCGAACATAGCCGAAAATCTAGCCTGATGTTTTTCTAAACATCGGGCTTTTCATTGGTAGACTGCTGCGTCTGATGTTTTTTCATCAATATGGCGTTTTTTCTGCTAAAAAAGAAAGCAAAGATACTGACAAGGCGCGTCATTATGGAGTAGATTGGCGCGTTTTTACTTTTTATGTAGGGGGGATTGTTCGTCTCAAACAATCCTGAACAAACATGACTGATCCTTGATCAACGATTAAGAGGATAACGCCATTGACAAATATCTCTGGGACTCAATCGGCAGCTAAACTGCAAAAAACGCTAGGACTCTGGCACATTATTATTATTGGTTTAGCCTACATTCAACCGATGACGTTATTCGACACTTTCGGCTTAGTATCGGAAGAAAGTCATTTTCACGTACCCACATCTTATATTTTTGCACTGGTTGCCATTCTTTTAACTTCTTTAAGTTATGGTCATATGATTCGTCGTTATCCTTCTTCTGGGTCGGCGTATACCTATGCACAAAAATCGATTCACCCCAACGTTGGTTTTATGGTGGGTTGGTCATCTTGGCTAGATTATTTACTCTCGCCAATGGTCAACATCATCTTGGCGGTGATTTATCTGGAAGCCTTATTCCCTGATGTGAATCACTGGATTTGGGTAGTGGTACTCACGGCATTTATGACGGGTGTCAACTTGCGTGGTGCGCGTTTTGTCGCCAACTTTAACAGTATGATCGTTTTGGTACAGTTGGTGGTCATTGGCGTATTTACATGGATGATGTACACCAAACTTCAGGCAGGTTTCAATGCCGATGGTCCAATCACTGCCGAGCAACGCTATCAGTTATGGAGCTTAGAACCTTTCTGGAATGAACTGACTTCGGTAGGCGCATTGATTACAGGTGCAACCCTACTCTGCTTTTCATTTACAGGTTTTGACTCACTCAGCTCGCTTGCAGAAGAAACCAAAGACACTGAAAAAACCTTACCGAAGGCAATGTTCTTAACTGCGCTGATTGCGGGTGTGATTTTTATTGTCAGCACCTATTTCATGCAGATTTTCTTCCCGAATGAACCAGGCAGCTACTTTAAAAATATTGCTGAAACACAGCCAGAAATTCTGCTCTTGGTCGGCGGCTCGTTGTTCCAGTCATATGTGCTTGCCTTTGCTATTGTAACGGTAATGGCATCGGGTATTTCGGCTCATGCGGGCGTATCGCGTTTAATGTACGTGATGGGTCGTGATGGCGTGATCAACAAAAAAATCTTTGGTCATATCAGCCCACGTAGCTATACACCTTCATACAATATTTTAATTGTAGGTGCTGTGGCGTTAACTGCTGGTTTTATGAACTTGGATTTTGTCATTTCATTAATCAGTTTTGGTGCCCTCACCGCATTTAGCTTTGTGAATTTATCGGTGATTTCACGTTATGCGCTACGTGATGGTCGCACCAAAGGCTTTAAAGACCTTCTCAATTTTGTGATCGTACCGTTGTGCGGCTTTATTGCAGTCTTTGCTTTATGGCTCGAAGTCGATGAAACTTCATTGAAGTATGGCTTATGGTGGGCGATGTTTGGGGTTTTATACCTCGGTTATAAAACCAAAGGCTTTAAACACCCTGCTCCGCAGCACAATGAGTTTGATGATCGCTAAGACAAATAGCATCTCAACCTCTTAAGATCAGGCGCTTTATGCGCCTTTTCTTATGCCTCAAATGGGTTTCAGCTTTAAAGCAGCAAAATAGCGAAAATAAAAAAGCTGAGTACAATTTTGTCTCAGCTTTTTATCTATCAATTGTACGCATTGATGCTAAAGATCGCATTAAATTTGAAATGAATTGATGCTCAAATTAGAGCAATGCTTTAAAACCTTGCTGACGCCATGCCTCATACACAATCACAGCCGTTGCATTAGACAAGTTTAAACTGCGTGAGTTTTCTGCCATGGGTAAACGAATCCAGTGCTGCTGCGGAAACAACATGCGTACTGCTTCTGGCAAACCACGTGTTTCAGGCCCCATCAACAAGGCAACAGGTCGGTTTAAATCCGAAGTATGTGGTGTTTCTGTGCCTTTGGTGGTTAATGGATAAATCGCATCCAACCCCACGCCTTTGCTGTCTAAATTAGCCAAGCATTGCTCAAGATTGTCCCAAATTTGCATACGTGCCCATTCATGATAATCCAAACCTGCACGTTTCAGCTTTTTATCATCCAGCTCAAAACCCAATGGCTTAATCAAATGCAATTGCGCACCTGTATTGGCACACAAACGAATGATATTGCCTGTATTGGCTGGAATTTCAGGCTCATATAAAACAACGTGGATCACAAATTTTCTCTACTTTTCACAATCCCTCCTCAGCTCCCTTTAGAAAATGTGGGAACTCCCCTCTTTTTAAAAGAGGGGTTGGGGGAGATTCATTACCATTTCAACTGTTCACGTAAATTGACCACTTCACCAATAATGGTCAAGGTAGGTGCCTGAATGTGATGCTGTGCGACTTTACTGGCAATATCCGCCAACGTCCCCACCACCACTTTTTGTTCAGGTGTCGTGCCTTTAGAAATTAAGGCGACAGGCATATCCGCCCGTTGTCCATGTGCAATCAGTTTTTCACAAATGCTTTCTAAGCCAACCAAGCCCATATACAGCACCAAAGTTTGCTGTTCATACACCAATTCTGACCACGGCAATTCAGGCGAACCTTCTTTTAAATGTCCAGTAAGAAAACGCACACTTTGCGCATAATCTCGATGAGTCAGTGGAATACCTGCATAAGCCGAACAGCCCGAGGCTGCGGTGATGCCTGGTACGACCTGAAATGACACACCTGCTTCATACAATTCTTGAATTTCTTCACCGCCACGCCCAAAAATAAACGGATCGCCACCTTTTAAACGGCAAACTCGCTTACCTGCTTGTGCATATTTCACCAATAATGCATTGATGCCTTCTTGCGGTACAGCATGGTTAGAACGTGCTTTTCCGACATAGACTTTTTCGGCATCACGGCGACACAATTCTAAAATAGGTGCAGACACCAAACGATCATAAATCACCACATCGGCTTGCTGCATTAAACGCAAGGCTTTTAAGGTCAGTAACTCAGGATCACCTGGCCCTGCACCAACCAAATACACCTCGCCTTTCGGTGTTTGCCATTCCGCTAAAGCCTGTTGGATACTTTGGTTTGCAGCGTCAAGATTGTCGTTGAACACCTGTTCTTTAAGAGGACTGGCATATAGCTCCTCCCAAAAAATACGGCGCTCATCTGGATTTACAATTTTCTGTTTTACTGCGGCACGCCACTGACCTGAAAACTCTGCCAGTTTGCCCATACCATGCGGAATGGTACTTTCCAGTTGTGTACGAATTTGACGTGACAATACAGGCGATGTGCCATTACTCGCGACTGAAATCACCAAAGGCGAACGGTCAATGATGGCAGGCACCATAAAACGGCAATGTGGTGGATCATCAACACTATTGACCAGCACATTTTCGGCTTCGCAAGCTGCAAAAACTTGCTGATTGACCAAATTGTTATCCGTTGCAGCAATCACCAAACGATAGTGACGTAACGCAGTAGATGGACTAAAAACATCCTGTACATACTGCCCCTGACTTTGTTGCACCAGTTGCAATAAATTGACATCAATTTCAGGGGCAAGCACATCAACTTTTGCGCCCGCTTTAGCCAGTAACACCGCTTTGCGATAAGCAATATGCCCACCGCCCACAATCAGACAAGGTTGCTGCTGCAACTTTAACGAGATTGGAAAAATATCCACACTAAACCTCAATATTTAAATCTGATTGTAAGCAATTTCATCCTAAGTCGACCTGCACTCAACTTAGTCAATAAACTCTAAACCGCCCATGTACGGACGTAATACTGCAGGAATTTCAATTGAACCATCGGCACGTTGATAGTTTTCCATAACAGCCAATAAAGTACGTCCTACCGCCAAACCTGAACCGTTTAATGTATGCACAAATTCAGTTTTCTTTTGGTCGGCACGGTAGCGTGCTTTCATACGACGCGCTTGGAAATCCCCCATGTTTGAGCATGATGAAATTTCACGGTAAGTGTTTTGACTTGGCACCCAAACTTCTAAGTCATAGGTTTTGGTTGCGCCAAAGCCCATATCGCCACCACATAGAATAATTTTACGGTACGGTAAACCAAGTGCCTGCAAAATACCTTCTGCATGTCCAGTCAATTCTTCTAAAGCCTGCATTGAGGTTTCTGGTTTTACAATCTGCACCATTTCGACTTTATCAAATTGGTGTTGGCGGATTAAACCACGAGTATCGCGACCATAAGAACCTGCTTCGCTGCGGAAACAAGGGGTATGAGCGGCATATTTTAATGGCAAGCGTTCAGGATCAATGATTTCATCACGCACAAAGTTGGTTACTGGAACTTCGGCAGTTGGAATTAGATAGTGTTCTTTTTCACCTTGTAGCTTGAACAAATCTTCTTCAAATTTAGGCAGCTGACCAGTACCACGCAATGAATCTGCATTGACCAAATACGGTACATACGCTTCGGTATAACCATTTTGAACAGTATGCGTATCTAACATGAACTGTGTAATCGCACGTTGTAAACGCGCCAATGGCCCTTTCAGAACGCTAAAACGAGAACCTGTTAATTTGGTTGCAGTTTCAAATTCCAAACCACCCATCATTTCGCCAAGGTCGGTATGATCTTTAATTTCAAAATCAAACTGGCGTGGTGTGCCCCATTTCAATACTTCCACATTATCAGCTTCATCTTTACCTTCAGGCACAGACTCATCTGGCAAGTTTGGAATAGACAATGATTTAGCTTCTAACTCATCTTGTAACTCTGCCAAAGCCACTTCAGCGGCTTTGATTTCATCGCCAATAGCAGCCATGCGAGCCATAATTTCAGAAGCATCACCACCTGCTTTTTTAATCTGACCGACTTGTTTTGCGCCCGAATTACGCTCTGCCTGTAATGCTTCGGTTTTAGATTGCAATTCTTTACGACGTGCTTCAAGTGCTGCCCACTCTGCCACATCTAATTGCACACCACGTTTTGCCAAGGCTAAATTTACAGCCTCAATATTATTTCTGAGTAATTTCGGGTCAATCATAGCCAATCTTGGAATAAGAAAAAAACTGGCTATAGTGTAAGCGCTTCGGGTTAAAAAATACAGTAACCCGATTCACGGCTGCACCTTATTACAGCAATCTCTGCGTATTTTTGTGCAATTTTATTGGCTAGGATACTGCGGCAAACTTGGCAAATATTCAGACTTTATTAATTTTTCTGTCGCGTAGTAAGGCAGAATCAACTCAGGCATACCTTCTGCATAAGATGCCAATTCATACAACGGGTAGACAAAGACCAAACCATTGGCGCCATAATAAAAATTATCGCTCAGTTTAAACTTTTCACGGGAAATATCATGTTCATCTAGCCAGTTATAATTATGGTTAAATAATTCTTCTGTCATTTTGGCTTCCGTATTGGGCAGCATAATATCTTGCAACGCCAAACGCTTTTTCTGTTTTAAATCAAAAGTCACAAATTCTTGGTGATGAATACCATGTGCTGCACCCGCAGGGTAACTATAGCTTTGCAAACTAAACGTCGCTAAATTGGCATGTTGCCCGATATAACGCACATAGCTCGAACTCTGACTCAGTCGCATAGGATCGGTTTCTTCTACCTTTGGCGTTGCAGTTGATGCCGCAGCTTCAGAAAATGCAATTGGGTCTGCCTTTTGCAAACGCTGCATAAAATATTCATCAATCCACGCCACATTGGTTTTTACTGTCTGAATATCGTAAGCAGTACAGCCTTCTTCATCACAAATTTGCTGTTGTGGCAATTTAAGCGCCACCACTTTAGCTTGAATCACAGGAATCTCGGCTGTGACAGATGCAGGCGCAGCTTGCTCAGTTTCGGTTTTAGAAGTTGCCTCACTCTTTGGCTGACATGCAGTCAACAACAGAACCGAACTTAAAGCGACAGCACCCAAAAACACCTGTGATTTTAAATATTGCATTAAATTCCCCTTCTACCACGATTCATAAAGTCCAATGATTAGAAATGCAAACCTGCACAAATCTTGCGATAAAATTGCTTCAATTGAATTAGTCAAGACTATAGATAACTCTCGCTGTTCAATCCTAGAGCAGTTGTGTAACGGAATAATCGGGGGATAAAGTTGCTTAAAATTAATGCTCATATTTTTGTATGATTATTTTTATTTTTTCATTATAAATCAAAATATTGATAACACATCATTAGTGCAAAATGATGATCTGTGATGACTCAGTCTATATCCTGCATACTGCAAAATGTGAATTATCCCAAGATTTATCCACAGAAATTGTGGATTTCTCGGGAAGAATATTCAAATAAATTTCCGCTATGCTGAAGCTGAAAACCTTCTCCCTGTGGGAGAAGGCTAGGATAAGGAATAACAAATTATGCTTTTAAAAGAATGTATGAAAACATTCAATTATTGATCAATAATGTCCGTGCCTTTTGGTGGAGTAAAATTAAAAGTTGAGGCTGGTATCGCCGCATTGACTTTTACATTATTAAAGCGCACATGCGTGGTTTGTCCCAATGAGTCCTGTAAAATCATTAAGGTTGGCGCGTTACGCGCACCAAAACTAATGGTTAAACTCTGAAATACGCCATCATCACTTTTTGGGTATAAGGTGTAATAAGTCTTTGACTTATTCGGCTGGGTCACACGATACGACTGCATGATTTGATTGGTATTGCCCGAAAGCAACAACGCAGGCGTATTTGCCACTTGATCATCTAGGCTTTGGCGTACAGCTTGTTGTAAGTCTGGGTCATAAATCCATACGGTTTTACCCGTAGTCACAATTGTTTGTTTGGCTGGACTGGTGGTTTCCCAAAAGAATTTACCTGGACGCTCAACTTTCATAACCCCTTTAAAATTCTGGTTCATGTGCTGTGCCGATAAACCACGGTTTGGCAAAGCCTTGCCATTGTTGCTAACTTTTGTGGTTTGCTCAAAATTGGCGGTAAAACTTTTAATACCATTCAATTGTTTAACAAGGTTTGCTGTCGCTTGTTGCTCCGATGCTGCCACTGGCGCAGCAAACACTGTAGTACTCATGATTGGCGCTAAAGTGGTTGCACCCAATGCCACAGCACACATCGTTTTACGAAGCATATTCATAGATTCACCTTTTTATATTTGCTCAATCGCAATGTTTTGGATGTCCCATCTTAAACCAATTTCTGGCGCTAATATGATAGAAAATAAGAAGTTTTGTATGCTTATTAATATAAAATGTAGAAATTTATCCATCATGATGAAGAACTAAAAGTTATCCTTTGACCCTAATTTTCCATCATACAAGCATAAAAAAACCCACAATCACTTGTGGGTTTTTTCACTATTTCAGCTTACGCTTCAACAGATACGTAGCGACGGCCAAATTGACCTTTCACTTCGAATTTTACTACGCCGTCAGCAGTAGCAAATAAAGTATGGTCACGGCCCATACCTACGTTTGCACCAGCGTGGAATTCTGTACCACGTTGACGAACGATGATGTTACCAGCAGTTACAGTTTGACCACCGTAAACTTTAACACCTAACATCTTAGGATTCGAATCACGACCGTTCTTAGTCGATCCACCGGCTTTTTTAGTTGCCATGTCTATTTACTCCTAGTGATTAGCCTGCAATACCAGTAATTTTCAACTCGGTAAACCATTGACGGTGACCTTGTTGCTTACGGTAGTGTTTACGACGACGCATTTTAACAATACGGATTTTGTCGTGACGACCATGACCAACCACTTCTGCAGTTACTTTAGCGCCAGCAACAACTGGAGCACCGATTTGAACGTTGTCACCGTTTACAACCATTAATACGTCATCAAACGTAATAGTTGCGCCAGTTTCAGCTTTCAATAATTCAACTTTAAGGGTTTCACCCTCAACAACACGGTGCTGTTTACCACCGCTTTGGATTACTGCGTACATAATGTACTCCAAACATGCCCGTGTCGTCGTGCCGATAAAGGGATATATCGATCTTAAAACGAACGCCACTGGGGGTTATTCAAGGGCAAAGATTTTAAGCGATATTCGCACAAACAACAAGCCATTTACGGCAATTATTGCACAACAAGGTTGATTATTTAATACCCAGCCGCGTAAATGACTTTCTGCAGCCTCATCCATATTCAATGGATCAATCAATACAGACAGATTGTGTTGGCGTAAACTGCTGTGCTTGTTAAAATCATGCCCAACTTGAGCAAATAACTGAATTTACCCACAAAGTTATTGACTTCGTTTTCTAGTAGAATTAACAATTACAGCATTTGGCAGGTGCCTAACTATTGCATTCATTGCGTTATTTTCGCAGACTTAAGCAGTTTTCTTGGCTGTAACATAAGTTACAACTGATTCAACTAAGTTGTCATTCAATATTATTGAGGTTTCTCTTCACATGACCATCGACTTTAAGCAAGACATTCTCGCCCCTGTTGCTTCTGATTTTGCCGCGATGGATACATTTATTAATGAAGGGATTACCTCTAAAGTCGCGTTAGTGATGGCGGTTAGTAAGCATGTGGTCGAAGCTGGCGGTAAGCGCATGCGTCCAATTATGTGCTTACTTGCTGCCAAAGCTTGTGGTGCAGAAGATTTAGAGCGTCAACGTAAACTGGCTGCAATTATTGAAATGCTGCATACCGCAACTTTGGTGCATGATGATGTGGTGGATGAGTCTGGTTTACGTCGTGGTCGACCTACTGCTAACGCCACTTGGAATAACCAAACAGCGGTTTTAGTCGGTGACTTTTTAATCTCCCGCGCCTTTGACTTATTGGTCGATTTAAACGATTTGGTATTGCTAAAAGACTTTTCTACAGGGACTTGTGAAATTGCCGAAGGTGAAGTTTTACAATTACAGGCACAGCATCAACCTGACACTACAGAACAAATTTATTTAGACATTATTCACGGCAAAACTTCACGTTTATTTGAACTTGCCACTGAAGGTGCAGCAATTTTAACAGGCACGCCACAGTACCGTGAGCCGTTGCGTTTATTTGCAGGACACTTTGGCAATGCCTTCCAAATTATTGATGATATTTTAGATTACACATCAGACGCTGAAACATTAGGTAAAAATATTGGCGATGATTTAATGGAAGGCAAACCAACTTTGCCTTTAATCTCTGCATTAAGAAATACCACTGGCGAACAACATCAAATTATTCGTCGCAGTATTGCGACAGGTGGTACTTCTGACCTCGATCAGGTTATTGCCATTGTGCAGTCCTCTGGCGCTCTCGATTATTGCCGCCAACGTGCCACAGAAGAAACAGAAGCCGCTATTGCCGCTTTAGAAGCACTGCCAGACTCGGAGTATCGTCAGGCCTTAAAGAATTTAGCCTTATTGGCTTTACATCGCATTCAATAATTTAAGCAGCTTATGCATATAAAACTCAACGATTTATTTAGAAAAATGCAAGAACAGCTGGATACACCAAAAGCTGTTCTGGATGAAAATCTGCTGATTGAACTGGTCAATCGTATCCGTCCAAGTGACACTCAAGATTTAGAAGAAACTCATCAAAAGTTTCAAGCTTTCTTACAAGCCTTGCTGCTGACACCCGATGCCAGCTCAACCTTGCAACATTTTGTTTTACGTCTAATCAATCAATACAAACAAACCAGTTTATATGCCGACACGGGAATTTTATCGCTCGATGGTTTTTGGAATCAGTTGTTTCAGCGTTTGGGCGCGCACTTTTTACCGCTGATTAATGATGAAAGCCAACTGCAAGATTTAGTCCGTCGAGTTTTTCCACTACGTAGTGATAAATACTGGCTCGACAATATTGAAGATACCGAATGGCAGCAATTATTTACTTTACTGAATCGCGGACATGGCGGACAAACACAAAAACGCCTGATTCGCAGTGAAATTATTAAAGCTCTAACAGTGCTGTCATATCGGGTCAGCGGCATTGGTTTATATCCTGAATTTATTAGTGCCTATCCTGAACTAAGTGAATATGATTCACCTTTTTTGGCACAAAACCGCGAAATCAACGAGTTTATTCAGCTTTATAAAGTTGCCGATCAACAACACGATCAAATCAGTGCCATTCAACCACCCGATGCCTCTCAAGCTTTGGTGATGATTGACCAATGTCATGATGTCAGCAGTAAAATTCGTCGTGCCACCAAACGAACTGGCGTCAGCATCAGTCTGACCTACTTATTGTCTTTACTTGAACAATGTTTAGAGCGGATTGAACTGTTGCTGAATTTAATCGTGGCGCAAGACAAAGTCCGTTATGTTTCGGCAGGACAATTACTGGTAGATGTAACTGCGGCATTGTATAGCGAACGCAGTGTACGCTCCTTGCTTGCAGAAAACAGTGAGTTAATTGCCTTACAAGTCACTGAAAATGCTAGTAAAACGGGTGAGCATTATGTAAGTACCGACAAAGACGGCTTTTGGGGCATGTATAAAGCTGCGGCAGGTGCAGGTGTTTTAATTGCCACGATGGCGACTTTAAAAACCCTCGCCTCGCGTTTAGTGCTCGCTCCGATGATGCAGGCCATCATCAACAGCATGATTTATTCATTTGGTTTTATGCTGATTCATGTCTTGCACTTTACTGTTGCCACCAAACAACCCGCAATGACTGCTGCAGCATTGGCTTCTACGGTACAGCATCGTAAAGGCTCTAAAATGGCACAAATTGCCGAACTTGCTGCCTTAATTATTAATATTATCCGCACGCAGTTCGTCGCCATTTTGGGCAATATCTCGATTGCCATTCCAGTCGCAGCCTTAATTGCTTTTAGTTGGGATGCCATGTTGCATGAACCGTTGATGTCACATGCCAAAGCATCCAATATGCTGCACGACTTGAATCCGTTTACTTCACTTGCCATTCCACATGCCGCCATTGCAGGGGTATTTTTATTTCTGTCTGGTTTGATTGCAGGTTATTTCGATAACATGGCCGTGTATCGTAAAGTCGGGCCACGCCTAAAAGCCCATCTGCATTTAAAAAAGCTACTCGGGCAAGAACGTCTCAATATATTTGCCAATTATATAGAACGAAACTTAGGGGCTTTGGCAGGTAATTTCCTGTTCGGGATTATGCTCGGCAGTACCGCCACACTGGGTTATATTTTGGGTTTACCGATTGATATTCGCCACATTGCCTTCGCTTCTGCCAACTTTATTCAGGGTTTAATGAATATTAATGGCTCACCTGAAATTGGCCTGATTATTGTGTCCTTTTTAGGCGTACTACTAATTGGTTTAACCAACTTATTTGTCAGCTTTACTTTAACCATTATTGTGGCATTGCGTGCGCGTCGGGTACGTTTTGAACAGTGGAAACCTTTGGCAAAATTGGTGCTGACTCACTTCTTAACCCGTCCAAGTGATTTCTTTTGGCCACCGAAACAACCAATTACAGTGGATGACGATGCATCCTCAAATACTGAACGAAATGCTAAAATTTAGTGCACATTTACATTGCGCACAAAGTAACAAAAAAAGAAATTCTTCTCATTTACATTGGCTTGAAATAAAGTGTACTGACTAGTACACTTTATTCCATTCATCAACCGTGCTCAAATCGGTTAAACTTACAGGGATTTTTAGCATGCCTAAAATACTGCTTTATCTCGGTAGTTTACTATTTATAATCAGTGTGTTAGTGCTAAACATTCCAAGTTGGCAACAATTTGATGTTGCCAGTGTGGAGTTTTTAAGTACCCAGCGCACCGCACATTTGAATCAATTGGCAATCACACTTTCTGTATTAGGTGGCATGCCATTTGTATTATTTTTAACCTGCCTATGGTGTTTCTATTTGGCATGGTATAAAAAATACACAAAAATTGTTTTTATCAGTGTAGGACTGGTCGTAAGTATTGCGCTTTCATGGCTGCTCAAATACCTATTCGCGCGACCTCGCCCGCCTGAAGCATTGCATTTAGTGGAAACTTTTGGCACATCATTTCCAAGCGCCCATAGTTTCTATGCTGCAACTTTAGGTTGTTTGGTGATTTACCTGAGTTTGCAACATTCAGCGCATAAAATTTTATCTGTATGTGCATGGTTGTGGATGTTGCTGATGGGCATTTCCCGTGTGTATCTGGGAGTGCACTATCCTTCAGATGTCCTCTCTGGTTGGAGCATAAGTTTTATTTGGATCACATTGTGGTATCTGTTTTGCGCTCAATATCTGCAAGACAAACCAATATATAAGTTTAGATAAAAATCTAATAGAGGTGAAAGAATGATGTCTGCAAAGCTTTGGGCTCCTGCCCTGACTGCTTGCGCATTAGCCACAAGTTTAGCACTTGTGGGTTGTAGCAAAGATCCAAAAGATGCACAGCAAGCAGGTGCAGCTCAGCAAATGCCACCGACTGAGGTTGGCGTACTGGTGGCACAGCCACAAAGCGTGGAACAGTCTGTAGAACTGTCTGGACGTACCACAGCCTTTGAAATTTCAGAAGTTCGCCCACAAACCAGTGGTGTGGTTCTGAAACGCTTATTTACCGAAGGCAGCTACGTACGTGAAGGTCAGGCGCTTTATGAAATTGACTCACGTACCAACCGTGCCAGTCTAGACAGTAGCCGTGCAGCACTTACCCGCCAGCAAGCGCAATTGAATGTGTTACGCATTAAAGAAGGTCGTTACCGTCAGTTGGTGGGCAGCAATGCAATCTCTAAACAAGAATATGATGACATTGTGGCACAAGTAAAACTTGCCGAAGCCGATGTTGCTGCGACTCAAGCAGAAGTACGCAATGCCGAAATTAACTTAGGTTATTCGACTGTACGTGCCCCAATTTCAGGGCAAACCAACCGCTCTACTGTGACTGCAGGTGCATTGGTTACGGCTAGTCAGGCGGAACCGTTGGTGACGATTCAACGCTTAGACCCAATTTATGTAGACATCAATCAGTCCAGCGCAGAGTTACTACGTTTACGTCAGCAATTGAGCCAAGGTAGTTTAAATAGCAGCAACAACACCAAAGTAAAATTAAAACTTGAAGATGGCAGCTACTACCCTGTTGAAGGTCGTTTGGCTTTTTCTGATGCCAGCGTGAACCCAGAAACAGGCACCGTGACTTTACGCGCCGTGTTCCCAAATTCAAATCATTTATTATTGCCGGGTATGTTTGCCACTGCGCAAATTGTGCAAGGTGTGATTCCTAACGCAATCTTAATTCCACAAGCTGCGATTAGCCGTACCCCAACAGGTCAGGCAATGGCAATGATTGTGAATGCCAAAGGTATTGTTGAACCGCGTCCTGTGACCACAGTTGGTACGCAAGGCAGCAACTGGATTGTGACTGAAGGTTTGCAAACTGGCGATAAAGTGATTGTCGAAGGTATTGCCAAAGTAAAACCTGAACAGCAAGTGGTCGCTAAGCCGTATCAACCGCAAGGCGCTGCTGCACCAGCAAAATCGGGGGATGCCAAACCAGCCTCAGAAGCCCAAGCAACTGAATCAAAAGCTACTTCAAATACATAAGGAGTAGACGTTAATGGCTCACTTTTTTATTCATCGCCCCATTTTTGCATGGGTGATTTCATTGGTAATCATGTTGGCGGGGATTATTACCCTCACCAATATGCCAATTGCCCAATATCCGACCATTGCACCGCCAACGGTCACCATTGCTGCAACCTATCCGGGTGCATCTGCTGAAACTGTGGAAAACACAGTAACGCAAATTATTGAACAACAAATGAACGGCTTGGATGGTCTGCGCTATATTTCATCCAACAGTGCGGGGAACGGTTCTGCATCCATTACGTTAAACTTTGAACAAGGTATCGACCCAGATATTGCACAGGTTCAAGTACAGAACAAATTGCAATCTGCTACGGCGCTCTTGCCTGATGATGTGCAACGTCAAGGCGTGAAAGTGACCAAATCAGGAGCGAGCTTCTTACAGGTTCTCGCTTTTTATTCACCTGATGAAAGCCTGTCTGCCGATGATATTAAAGACTATGTTAACTCTAACATTTCTGAACCGCTGAGCCGTGTTGCAGGTGTGGGTGAAGTACAAGTCTTTGGTGGCTCATACGCGATGCGTATTTGGATGGACCCTGCCAAAATGGCGAGCTTGCAAGTCACACCAAGTGATATTGCTCAAGCGATTCGTACCCAAAACGCACAGGTTGCGGTAGGTCAATTGGGCGGCGCACCTGCAATTCAAGGTCAGGCTTTGAATGCTACAGTAACTGCGCAAAGCTTGCTGCAAACACCTGAACAATTCAGCAATATTTTTCTAAAAAATACCGCTTCAGGCGCTCAAGTGCGCTTGGGTGATGTGGCACGAATTGAACTTGGTGCAGACAACTATCAGTTTATTTCTAAATACAACGGCAAGCCTGCGGGCGGTGTCGCAATTAAATTATCTACAGGTGCTAACGCCCTAGATACTGCTGCTGCTGTGGAAGAACGCCTCAAGCAATTACGTCCTAACTACCCTGCGGGTTTAAAGGATGAGTTGGCTTTTGATACCACGCCATTTATTGAACTTTCGATTAAGAGTGTTGTTAAAACCTTAATTGAAGCGATCATTTTGGTCTTTATTGTGATGTTCCTGTTCTTGCAGAACTGGCGCGCCACAATTATTCCAACTATGGCCGTACCTGTGGTGGTACTGGGTACCTTTGCCGTGATCAACATGTTTGGCTTCTCGATTAACACCCTGACCATGTTTGCCATGGTACTGGCGATTGGTCTATTGGTCGATGACGCAATTGTCGTGGTGGAAAACGTAGAACGTGTCATGGTCGAAGAACATCTTGACCCTGTGGCGGCGACTGAAAAGTCGATGAAACAGATTTCAGGCGCACTGATCGGGATTACCTCGGTATTGTCTGCGGTATTCGTACCTATGGCATTCTTTGGTGGGACTACAGGCGTTATTTATCGTCAATTCTCAATTACGCTTGTGACTGCAATGGTGTTGTCACTGGTCGTAGCGTTGACCTTTACCCCTGCCCTATGTGCCACGATTCTTAAACAACACGATCCAAACAAGCCTGAAAGCAACGGTATTTTTGCGCGTTTCTTCCGCTGGTTTAACCGCAGTTTCGATAAGCTCTCGGTTAAATATCAAGGTGGTGTTAACCGCATGACGCATCATAAAATCTTCTCGGGGGTTTTATATGCAGTGGTACTGGGCATTATTGTGTTAGTGTTCCAAAAACTACCATCATCATTCTTGCCTGATGAAGATCAGGGCGTGGTGATGACATTGGTACAACTCCCACCAAATGCAACTTTGGAACGTACTGACGCCACCATGACCAGCATGACCAACTTTTTCAGAGAAAATGAAAAAGAGCATGTGCAGTCGGTATTTAGTGTTTCAGGCTTCTCTTTCTCAGGCGTTGGTCAAAACGCAGGTATGGCGTTCATTAAGTTAAAAGACTGGAGTGAGCGTACAAGCCCTGAATCTCAAGTTGGTGCAATTATCCAGCGTGGTATGGCACTGAACATGATTGTGAAAGATGCCACTTACATCATGCCATTACAGCTTCCTGCGATGCCAGAATTAGGTGTCAGCTCAGGCTTTAACTTGCAACTGAAAGATGCTGCGGGCAATGGTCATGAAAAACTCACCATGGCACGTAATATTGTGTTGGGTGAAGCGTCTAAAGACCCTCGCTTAATGGGCGTACGTCCAAATGGTCAAGAAGATACACCTCAGTACCGTATTATTATTGACCAAGCGCAAGCAGGTGCGGCAGGTGTCAGCATTGCTGAAATCAACAGCACCATGGGCATGGCTTGGGGTGGTTCGTACATCAATGACTTTATTGACCGTGGTCGCGTGAAAAAAGTCTATGTGCAAGCCGAATCTGATTCACGCATGATGCCTGAAGACCTGAACAAGTGGTATGTCCGCAACAACCGTGGTGAAATGGTGCCATTCTCAGCCTTTGCAACAGGCGAATGGACTTATGGTTCACCTCGTTTGGAACGCTATAACGGCGTATCTGCCAAGAACATTCAGGGTGCACCTGCGCCAGGTGTCAGCTCTGGTGAAGCCATGCAAGCGATGGAAGAAATTGTCGCAAAACTTCCATCTATGGGCTTAAACGGCTTTGACTATGAATGGACAGGTTTATCACTTGAAGAACGTGAATCGGGCGATCAGGCACCATTCCTCTATGCACTGTCATTACTGATTGTATTCTTGTGTTTGGCAGCCTTGTATGAAAGCTGGTCTATTCCATTCTCGGTGCTGTTGGTGGTACCGTTGGGTATTGTCGGAGCATTATTGCTCACCTTCGGGGGCATGATCTTGTTCAAAAACCCGAACCTATCCAACAACATTTACTTCCAAGTGGCAATTATTGCCGTGATTGGTTTATCAGCCAAAAACGCGATTTTGATTGTGGAATTTGCCAAAGAGCTACAAGAAAAAGGTGAAGACCTGTTTGAAGCGACCTTGCATGCTGCAAAAATGCGTTTACGCCCAATCATTATGACCACTTTGGCCTTTGGTTTTGGTGTATTGCCGCTTGCACTTTCATCAGGTGCGGGTGCAGGTAGCCAACACTCAGTAGGTTATGGTGTGTTAGGTGGTGTGATTAGCTCAACCTTGTTAGGGATCTTCTTTATTCCTGTATTCTATGTCTGGATTAGAAGTATCTTTAAATACAAACCAAAACAACAAAATAATCAGGAGCATGTATCGTGATGCAAAACTTATGGTCGCATACAGGCCGTGGTATTGCGGTTTCTGCCCTCGCGCTTGCTTTGACAGCTTGTCAAAGTATGCGTGGGCCAGAGCCCGTCGCTCAGGCAAGTATTCCAAGCAGCTATACTGCTGCTGCATCGGGTACTTCAGTGGCTGAACAAGGTTATAAAGATTTCTTTGCCGATCAACGCTTATTACAAGTTTTGGATATGGCATTGAACAATAACCGTGATTTACGCACAGCGACGCTGAATATCCAACGTGCCCAACAAGCCTATCAAATTACCGAAAACAACCAGTTACCTACCATTGGTGCTAGCGGTGGCGTACTGCGTCAAGACCAAGGTACTGCTTTAGGCACACACACACGCTATAACGTTGGTTTAGGTGTAACTGCCTACGAACTAGATTTTTGGGGTCGTGTACGCAGCTTAAAAGACAATGCATTAGATAACTTCTTGGCAACTCAAAGCTCGCGTGATGCCACACAAATTGCCTTGATTGGTCAGGTGGCGCAAGCATGGCTCAACTATTCTTTTGCCAATGCCAATTTAAAACTGGCAGACCAAACCTTAAAAACACAGCTTGAGTCTTATAACCTCAACAAAAAGCGTTTTGATGTCGGCATTGATAGTGAATTACCTGTCCGTCAGGCACAAATTTCAGTTGAAACTGCACGTAATGATGTCGCCAACTACAAAACCCAAGTCGCGCAAGCACAAAACTTGCTGAACTTGTTGGTGGGCGAACAAGTTCCAAGTGCGTTATTGCCAACGCAACGTGTGACGCGCATTACCAAAACTACCGCAATTGGCGCTGGCTTACCAAGTGACTTGCTGAATAACCGTCCTGATATTCGTACTGCAGAGTATCGACTATCGGCTGCGGGTGCCAATATTGGTGCAGCAAAAGCACGTTTATTCCCAAGCATTAGCCTCACGGGCAATGCAGGCTATGCATCAACTGACTTGAGTGATTTGTTTAAATCAGGCAGTTTTGTTTGGGCAGTGGGCCCGAGCATCGACTTGCCAATTTTTGATTGGGGCACACGCCAAGCCAACATCAAAATTTCAGAAACGGATCAACAAATTGCTTTGGCTGACTATGAAAAATCAATTCAGTCTGCATTCCGTGAAGTGAATGATGCTTTGGCAGTTCGTCAAAATATTGGTGATCGTTTAGCGGCACAAAAACGCTTGGTTGATGCGACCAATACCACTTATAAATTATCTAATGCACGCTTCCGCGCAGGCATTGACAACTATTTAACCGTGTTGGATGCACAGCGTACGTCTTATGCAGCAGAACAAGGTTTATTGTTGTTGGAACAAGCCAATTTGAACAATCAGGTGGAGTTGTATAAATCTTTGGGTGGCGGTGTGAAAGCCAATACTTCAGATGCCACATCACAACCTGCATCATCGGCAGAACGTAAAGCGCAATAAGTCTTTGCGTCTACCTTAAATTTGCTGCTTAACAGCTCAGATATAAAGACTAAATCAGCTCACTTCGGTGGGCTTTTTTATTGCTTTTTGCAAGCACATTTCATATCTTCAATACGTCTTGTTTTTAAATATTAGAATCTTATGTTGCTTAGTAATCTTGAATCTGTACCAGGTCATCGTATTTCACGGCAAATTGATGTGGTCTATGGCAGCACCGTACGCAGTAAGCATGTGGGGCGTGACTTCTTGGCAGGACTCAAAAATATTGTCGGTGGTGAATTAACGGCTTATACCGAATTACTAGAAGAATCACGCCAAGAAGCGATGGATCGTATGATTGCTAAAGCACGTGGTTTAGGTGCCAATGCTATTGTTGGGATTCGCTTTTCTACTTCAAATATCGCTCAAGGTGCTTCGGAATTGTTTGTTTATGGTACAGCAGTGGTGGTCGAGGCAGATATTCCTAAACTTCCAGACCCATTTCCAGCATCACACTAAAGCAAAGATTATTGAACAGGAATAACATCACATGGATAATTTAATTCTGCAAATTGTTGTCTTTGCGATTTTATTTGCCGTAGGCTTTGGTTTTGGGCGACACAACGAACGCAAACATTTCAAATATTTAGCCGAGCAAGAACTGCGTTTAAGTTATATTCAGATTGATAATAACCGCTTCCAGACCAGTCCCAATTTTGGGCAATTGATACACAGCAATGTGGTCATTTCTCATGATTATTTTAAGTTTGTGATTGCCAATATTCAGAACTTCTTTGGCGGGCGCTTGACCAGTTATGAAAGTATTGTCGAGCGGGCGCGTCGTGAAGCCATCGTCCGTTTAAAATTAGAAGCTGAAAAAATGGGCGCAAATCATATTATGGGGCTGCGTTTAAGCACCACAGAATTGGGGATGCAAGGCGGCATGGTCGAAGTCTTTGCTTATGGAACGGCGGTTCAAAATAGCGTTAGTCAATTCTCTGCAAAACGCTGAGTACATCTTTCAGCGTTTGTAAAGAATTTAGTATAAATACTGATCTCGATAAGGCTGAGGAATTTGATATTGCCGACCATCAAATTTTAAAGTGAAACGCTGTTGAGTAGACACGCGTTTAGTTTCTTAGCAATTTTCTAAATCGCCCGACATTTCATAATGTTGAATACGATCACGTAATTGCATATCAAAATATTGTCGAGTTGTATTTCGCAAGATCATTAAAATAGCTTTGCTTTCTATTACTTTGGCATTACAACGTGTATCGGTTTCTGCCTGATAGCGCGCTACGATTAAGCCGTTTAAAATTTTCTTGTTATGTTGTAAATCATATAAATCGAGTACTTGCGCCGAAAATGGATTGGCACTTGAACGTCCTGCATAATTCCTTCTTAAACCAATTGCCCTTAAGCTTTCAGAAACTTGATACGGCGCCAAATCTAATTGGATAGAACGCAGTTCAATTGCATCTGAAGGCAAAAGCTCTTTCACATGATAGATTGAATGAAGCTTTTGCGTTTTACTATTTACGGTTAAAAAAGTCAGCTGATAATCATCTACAGGTTGATCATCTTTTGTCTGAGTTTCAGCATAAGCAATTAAAGTTTGTTCAGGAACATTGGGGAAATCCGCACAAGCCAAAAAGTCCTCATTCACTGTGGTTGTATTTGTGTGCTGTCGTAAAATCTTTTCAATATATTCAGGTTGTTTACACAACGAATCATCGTTTGTTTGTAATTTGGCAAATGTCGTTTGAGTCATCCCTAAGAAAGCGAAAAGCCACGCGCTGATAAATAAAAAAATACCTTTCATCATTAAACGCATGGCTCATCCTTCTTTTTGTTTTTATTATTTTATTTTGAAGTCACTTTGATTAAAAATTACTTCACTTTGGTTTTACGAATCATTTTATATAAAGTACTTGGCGATAAACGCGACACCAACACGCCCAGTTTTTCTTTAGCGCCCCCGACCACGATATATTCATCGCCTGCCATGAGTGCTTTAACTGTATTTTTAGCAAAAACATCAGCATCTAAACCATTTTCAATGGCTTCATCTTGATGTCCTTGTGGTTTGCCTTCACCATTCAACGCATTAAAAGACACATTGGTATTCACAAATCCTGGGAAAACAACTGAAACCTGTACGCCCTGCTCCGCTACTTCGGCACGCAAACTATTCGCCCACATGTGAATGGCACTTTTCGCTGCAGAATATGACGCGCGATATTGCGTACCCAATAATGCTGCAACACTAGATACAAAAATAATGCGACCATGTTTTTGCTGTAAAAAGGTCGGCAAGACAGTTTTGGTCAGAAAGACCTGAGAAAAATAATCCACTTCCATAATGGTGCGTTCAGTCTGCATAGTGGTATCGGCAATTAAAGCGCGCTGACTTAAACCTGCATTATTAATTAGCCAGTCAATGCGTCCTTTACGTGCCAAAACTTGTTCATACGCATGTAACACCTGACTTTCATTGGTAATATCTGCACATACAGAAAGATGACGTTCAGGATTCAGCAAACTCACGCGTACTTTTTCAAGTTCTTCATAACGACGTGCGGTTAAAATCACTTGTGCACCTTGTAAAGCACACTCTTTTGCCAATGCCTTACCAATGCCAGAAGATGCACCTGTAATCCACACCACTTTATGTTCCAAGTTTTCCCGTTTTGCCATAACCGTTTGTCCGCGTTATTTAAAAATTTAAGTCATCAAAATTTAAGTCTTAGGTTTTGCAGGATGCTGCAAAAACCCAAGAAAATGGTTTAAATATATCTCTGCACTTTCCAAATCGAATTGCGCACCCATTTTTTCTAGGCGTTTATACCCCCGTTGCGTAGTCAAATGAATCACGCCGTTTAAAGTTTTATCGACCACCAAATTAAATTTCAGCATTTTTTTCGGATCACGAATTAAATAACCCACGCCCTGATCAATAATTTGAGTAAACCCTTTAAATGCAGGCGCAATACATGCACTGTTGCCCTGCCGAATTTGCTCAATACAACCCAACGTTTCTTTCATAACAATACTATCGACAGGATAAGTCACAAAACCTTGCCCTTCCTGCTGATACATCATGCTTGCCAGATAATTCACCATAGGCGTTAAGCGTTCATTGCCAAAAAACGACACCGACCATGGCATATATTTTTGCATGGTTTGTATGACTTGCTGAATAATTTTTTCAGATTCACCATCCAGTGAATGACTAGAACGTGACAATTCACCAAAAAGTTGCTCAATAATTTCACAAGAAATATCGGTCAGTACCGCCCCCAAAGCTTTAGATAAACTTTCCGATTCACCTGCATTGAGTTGTTGATGAATGTGTTGAAATCTTTGATATGTTTCTGGTTTTAATTTTAAAGATACAGCATAAGTCATAACTGAACTTGCCTATTTTGACCGTATTGATGTGTTTTCATCTATTTTAAAATCCATTGCTTAAACCCAGTTTAAAACAGTGTTACAGGCAACGGAGAACTTGAAGTTTTTATCATACTTGTCGCCCATCATACGATGAGTTTGCCCAACTGCCAATTGCGATAAGTTTGGCTGAGTTGAATCTCGCTTAGCGGGCAATTTTTTTGCTACAATAGTTGCAATTTTTTATTCACTTTTAACCTGTTCTTACTATGACTGATTCAGCGCAAAATATTGCTACAACCTACGATCCTACCGAGATCGAGAAAAAATGGTACAAGACTTGGGAAGAAAACGGCTACTTTAAGCCGTCTGAAAAAGGCGAATCATTCTGTATCATGATTCCGCCGCCAAACGTCACAGGTAGCTTGCACATGGGTCATGGTTTTAACAACGCCATTATGGATGCCCTCACGCGCTTTAACCGTATGTCGGGTAAAAATACCTTATGGCAACCGGGTACAGACCACGCGGGTATTGCCACACAAATGGTAGTAGAGCGTCAATTGGGCGCGCAAAATATCAGCCGCCATGACTTAGGTCGTGAAAAATTCATCGAAAAAGTCTGGGAATGGAAAGAACAATCTGGCGGTAACATTACCCGTCAAATCCGCCGTTTAGGTTCTTCGGTAGATTGGTCACGTGAACGCTTCACTATGGACGAAGGCTTATCGAATGCGGTGAAAGAAGTTTTCGTGAAACTACACGAAGAAGGTTTAATTTACCGCGGCAAACGCCTTGTAAACTGGGATCCAAAATTACAAACTGCCCTTTCTGACTTAGAAGTTGAGTCGGATAAAGAAGAACAAGGTTCATTGTGGCACTTCAAATATTTCTTTGAAGATAAATCACTACGCACTCACGATGGTAAAGATCACATTGTAGTGGCAACCACTCGTCCTGAAACATTGCTGGGTGATACTGCGGTTGCGGTTGCCCTTGATGATGAGCGTTACTCGCACCTTGTTGGTCAAAACATCATCCTCCCAATTACAGGTCGTGCCGTTCCAATCGTAAAAGATGAGTATGTCGATAAAGAATTCGGTACAGGTTGTGTAAAAATTACCCCTGCACACGACTTCAATGACTATGAAGTGGGTAAACGCTGCGAATTGCCAATCATCAATATCTTCAACAAAAATGCTGAAGTATTGGCTGAGTTTGAATATATTGCGAAAGCAGGCGAACAAATTTCTAAAACCATTCCTGCACCTGCAGACTACATTGGTTTAGAGCGTTTTGAAGCACGTAAAAAATTAGTTGAACAAGCGGAAAGCGAAGGTTGGTTAGATCAAATCCAACCGTACACCTTGAAACCACCTCGCGGTGACCGTTCGGGCGTAATTGTTGAGCCATTATTGACCGACCAATGGTATGTCAAAATTGCACCGTTGGCGCAGCCTGCAATTGAAGCAGTGAAAGATGGTCGCATCAAGTTCGTGCCTGAGCAATACAGCAATATGTATATGGCGTGGATGAACAACATTCAAGACTGGTGTATCTCGCGTCAATTGTGGTGGGGTCACCGTATTCCTGCTTGGTACGATGCTGAAGGCAATGTTTATGTAGGTCGTAACGAAGAAGAAGTTCGTACGAAAAATAATATCCCTGCCGATGTTCAATTAAACCAAGACGAAGACGTACTAGATACATGGTTCTCCTCTGCACTTTGGACATTCTCAACTTTAGGCTGGACAGGCGATGCTGAAAAAGACAAAGCCAACTACTTCTTAAACACCTTCCATCCAACAGATGTATTGGTCACTGGTTTTGACATCATCTTTTTCTGGGTTGCCCGCATGATCATGATGACCATGCACTTCATGAAGAATGAAGATGGCACGCCACAAGTACCGTTCAAAACAGTTTACGTTCACGGTTTGGTACGTGACAGTGAAGGTCAAAAAATGTCGAAGTCTAAGGGCAACGTGCTTGACCCATTAGACTTGATTGATGGTGTTGATCTTGAAACTTTAGTACAGAAACGTACAACTGGTTTGATGAACCCGAAACAAGCGGCGAAAATTGAAAAATCGACCCGCAAAGAATTCCCAGAAGGAATTCAGGCTTATGGTACAGATGCGGTTCGTTTTACTTTCTGTGCATTGGCAAACACAGGTCGTGACATCAAGTTTGATATGAAACGTGTGGAAGGTTATCGTAACTTTGCCAACAAAATTTGGAATGCTACCCGTTTTGTATTGATGAATGTTGAAGGTCAAACGGTTGGTCAAGAAGCACGTCAAGACCTTTGGGAATTGCCTGAACAGTGGATTGTGAGCCGTTTACAAAAGGCGGAGCAAGCTGTTCATCAAGCATTTGCAACTTACCGTTTAGACTTGGCTGCCCAAGCGATTTATGACTTTATCTGGAATGAATACTGCGACTGGTATGTAGAGCTGACCAAACCTGTTCTGAATGATGAATCTGTTTCTGAAGAGCGTAAAGCCGAAGTGCGTCGTGTATTGCTTGCGGTGATGGAAGCTTCTTTACGTCTTGCTCACCCAATCATGCCGTACTTGACAGAAGAAATTTGGCAAACCCTTGCGCCAATGATTGGCTTGGGTGGCGAAACCATTATGTTGGCAAACTACCCTGTTGCAGATGAGGCCAAAATTAACGAACAAGCCGAAGCAGATATGCAATGGCTACAAGGTTTGATTGGTGCGGTGCGTAACATTCGTGGTGAGATGGGTCTAGGTAATGCACGCTTATTACCTGTGCTTTTACAGAACACGACTGAAGCAGAAAAAGCACAAATTTCTCGTATTGAGCCGTTGTTTAAAGCATTGGCGAAAGTTGAGAGTATTACCTTCTTGGCAGATGGTGAACAACCGCCATTGTCTTCTTCTTCTGTAGTGGGTCACGTATCTGTTTACGTTCCAATGAAGGGCTTAATTGACCCGAAAGCAGAATTGGGTCGTTTGCAAAAAGACTTAGACAAGGTTCAAAAGCAGCATGACCAAATTGCAACTAAACTTAGCAATGAAGGTTTTGTGGCGAAAGCCCCTGCGGCTGTGGTTGAAGGCGAGAAAGTGAAACTTGCTGAATTTGCAGATCAGTTAGCGAAAATTAAAGCGAATATGGAGCAAATTGCGGCGCTTTAATGTGTTGTTAGTTTGATCTAATTTGTGTATAAAGGGCTGATTATTCAGCCCTTTGTTTTTCAATATGAGCCAAGATGACATCAATAAATATAAAATTCTATTTGAAGTTTCCAAGCATGAATATCAACTAGAGATCGATAGAAGTAAATCACTGGATGATAAAGCAATTAAATATTCAACAATGGTTGGTATTGTGATAGTTGCCTACTCAGCAGCACTAACCAAGTTAGAAACTTTTACTGCTTATGCTTGCACTTCATTAACTAAATGGATTTTATATATTTTATGTGTAATCTTGTTTATAGCAATTCTAAGCTGTTGGTATAAAATTGCAAAAGTACTTAGTCTTTCTGCACTAGAAAAAGTTCCGTTGGATGACACCAATTTAATTAACACTTTTATGGATAATGACGAAAGAACATGCCTGTGGTATATGGGAGAAATTTATCAGGATTTAATTTCTCGAAATGCCCAAATGCTTGAAGACAAAGTTATTGCTTTAGAAAAAGCTTATTCAGAGATTAATTGTGCAGCAGCTATTTTTAGCATATTATGTCTATATCTATTAATTTTATGGTTAACGGGAGAATGCAATGTCCAGACATACACAGAACTCTCAAAACTCTACATCAAGAAATAATCAAAATACTTTAACAACCCTAACAGCTTCTAGCCGTCCTAGACCTACATGGGTTAAAGATTCTGTTAATTTACCGTCAAATTACAGAGTAACTACGGAAAGTGCTGATCCCCGTGTAGATTTTGAATCAAGCAATCGTCGATAATTTTCAAAATACCTCTTTAATAAAAGAGGTATTTTTCAATTCAGAACACACCTGCCACAAATCCTCCAACACCACATCCACCCTTCCCAACACATCAGAATTCCAATACTGCACGACAGTTAAGCCCAAAGTCTCTAAAAACTGAGTGCGCTCGACATCATAAGCCTGACCATTTTCCGTATTGTGCTGACCGCCATTCAACTCAATGACCAAGCCAATCTCATGACAGTAAAAATCTACAATATACGGTTCAATCATCTACGGACGTCTAAATTTGAGCACCATAAAGCGTTTGCACTAAGTAGTTGCCACAGCAAATTTTCAGCATCCGTAGCAGCATGACGCATAGATTTGGCAAATTGTAATAGTTGTGAATTCATCTTCTGATTCATTATTTTTGTATTTATAGTTTTTAGGCAATATAACAAATTTCTATGTTTCTAAACCACTAAAATAATTGCAGTTCTTTACTCAAAACCACTATTTTACCCACTCAATTTAAGCATAGTATCAAGCATCAAAATAACAAAATAGACAATCTATGGATTGGTTCACCATCTTCATTCACGACACCACATGGACATTTGTTGCAGAATTAATGATTCGTGCTGCACTCATGTTTGGCATGATTATTCTATTTTTACGCCTCACAGGAAAACGCGGAGTACGCCAGCTTTCTATTTTTGAATTGGCCATTATTTTATCGCTCGGTTCTATTGCGGGCGACCCTATGTTCACTGAAGATTTACCCTTGGTACATGCCTTGGTGGTGATGACAGTGGTGATTGGGATGTATCGCCTGACCACATGGCTCATGATGAAATACCAACCCTTTGAAGATTTGATTGAAGGTAAATCGCTATATATTGTAGAAGATGGTGAATTGGTCTTAGAAAAAATTAAGTACGGTAAAATGTCGCATGATGAATTCTTTGCCGAAATGCGCCAACAAGGCGTGGAGCATTTAGGGCAAGTACGTGTTGGCTTACTAGAAAGTGATGGAAAATTCAGCATGTTGTTTTTTCATGGCGATGCCACACGCTATGGTTTACCCTTATTTCCTAAAGCTTGCCAACTCGCGTACCGCATAGTTCCACACACTTATTATGCCTGCATGTATTGCGGGCATGTCCGTTTACTTAAACATGCCAATGAAGTCTGCCCGCGTTGTAATCACCAACAATGGACACAGGCAATCAATACCCCATACCGCAGCTAGAATATGCTGATTTTACCTGCAACACATCTCTATGCGACTTAAACTGTCGCAGGATTGTCATAATTTAAAGTTATACTGCCTGCGCTGCCGAAGTGAAGCACTGAAAGCGCAAATAATAATTTTTGAAAATCACAAAAACGAGATCGGTATCTACTTCAATGTGGATACCTTTTATACTCCAGCGACTCTTTAAAGGTCGCTTTTATTTTTTCCACGCAATGACTTTTTAACGTGGTTTAGGTCTGTCATCCTGTCTTGATGATCTACCTTGTTATTCAAGTGCTGATGATTGAACGCTTTTCGCAAGCTTTGCCCATTTCCAGATCAGTACAAAGCATAGAATCGCAACAATACAAATCAACAGTAAATAATTCGCGTAGCCTAAAGCATCGCCTAAGATTCCACTCAGGGTATAAAGTACCCCGCTCACAGTCGCCATAATCGCAACCTGAAATGTAAAATCAGTCCCTGCATATTGTTTACGACTGTACTGCATAATCAAGGTTAGCATCACTACAAGTAACATGGCAGAGCAAAAATCTTCCGCAGCATTAATGCTATAAATCAGCCAGTGTGCCACATCAACTTGCTGTTCATACAATTCAGCCAAATAAGCATAGGCCACTAAACTCAAAATTTTAAGCACAGAAAAAATGATGAGGGCATGCGCTCTAGACCACCATTTCAGCATCAACCCTGCGATGCCTGCACCCAACAAAGCGGCCATTGCTCCCAACATGGTCACATAAATGCCAATTTGAGAAAAGCTTAAGCCTAAATCTACCATTAAAGGTTTTAATAAAGGGCCATCCAAACCATCGGCAATTTTAAAGCTGAGTAACACCCATAGCCATGCGTACAGTACAGGCGTTTCCACAAAATAGCGCAGATATTCACGAATCGCAGCAAGACGTGCGTGAAATGACATTTTACTTTGAGCTTGAACAAGCACTTGTTTAGCAGCATGTTGTGGCTCTTTAAACATTAAAATTGGCAAGGTATTTAAAAACACCAATCCCGCTAAAATTAAGAAAGTTTTTTGCCAATCTAGCCAATCCAATGCCCACAGAATTGCACCACCACCCACAATAAAGCCCAGTCGTGAACCAACCACCTGAAAGGTATTACCCCAATGTTGCTGTTTGGCTTGTAAAATATTGACCGCCAAACCATCGGTGGCAATATCTTGGGTTGCACCGACCAAGTTCATACCGAGCAAAGCCACAAAAAACACCCACAAATATATAGGATGATTTAAGGACTCAATCGGTAAAAAGGACAGCCCAATCAGCACCAAAACACTCAGCCACTGGCACGGCAAAATCCAGCTACGATAATGCCCAAAATATGAATGTCCAAAGCGATCCACCAAAGGTGCCCAAAACACTTTGATTGACCATGGCAGCATTAACAAACCGAAACCGCCAATATGTGCCAAAGACACACCTTGCGCACGTAAAATCACAGGCAAGGCATGGGTCATAAAACCAACAGGCAAGCCCTGCGCCCAATACAGAGAAAATAACAACAAATAAGTTTGGCGCAAATTGGGCATAGCATCTCAATTTAGATATGGGCAAAAGATCAAAAAAACGCAGTACTACACTAAAATTTTGAATAATGGATTGTTATTTTTCATCACTTTCACATTCAGATTTCGACTATTTTGCCAATGAATCAGACAAAGCGAAAGTCTAATATCTTGAATAGATTTAGATTCATGCGTCATGATATTGGGTATTTATTGTTGTTAATCACGCACGTCAGGATGACATCGCATTCATGAAAATCACCAATCCTTTTGCACGCAGTGCACGGCAATTTCCACAGTTACCCGACCAAGTTCCACAACGTGGAACAGCCAGCAGTCGTGCTTTATTTAAAAATATTTTTTTGGCGCAAGGCTGGCAAATGGTGGGCGAATTTCCCAACTTGCCCAAAGCAGTTGCTATTATCTCACCGCATACGTCAAATATTGATGCGTGGCATGGTTTTACCGCCCTACTCGGTTTAGGTATTCAAATTACTATTTTTGGTAAGCATACTTTATTTGAAACCCCACTCAAGCCACTTTTAAACTGGATTGGGGTAATTCCTGTGGTGCGCCATTCTCCTCAAGGACATACCCAAGATATTATTGAGATTGTACGAAAAAAAGAAAAAATCTGGATTGGTATGGCGCCCGAAGGCACACGTAAACAAGCCGAAAATATCCGCAGTGGCTTTTACCATATTGCCTACGGCGCCAATATCCCAATTGTGATGTTCTCTTTTGATTATGCACACAAAACCATTCATATTTTGGGCGTGTTTCATCCTACGGGCGATTATGCTCAAGATTTAGATGCAATTTATACGCAATATCACGGCAAGTTTTCGGCTAAAAATCCACATTGGTTGGCAAAACCGTTACAAAAGCTTTTGAAAAAGGGCTAGTCAAAGTTTCTATTTTTTGTTCAGATGGGCGCAATATTCTTTGATCTAAATTTAGATTTGATATGCAACTGATTCGTTATTCTTTAGTGGGCGTACTAGCTCTAACTTTGGCTGGCTGCGACAAAACAACAAAAACACCGCCAAGCACCACACCTATCCAAGCACGTGAACCTGTAATTGCACTGGCGCTGGGTGGCGGTGGTGCTAAAGGTTTTGCACATATTGGCGTCATTAAAGTTTTAGAGTCTCACGGGATTAAACCAAAAATTGTCACAGGCACCAGTGCAGGCAGCTTTGTCGGCAGTTTATACGCCAGTGGTAAAAGTCCTTATCAGCTCCAACATATTGCCCTAACCTTTAAAGAATCCGACATTCGTGATTTAACCTTAAACCGTCAGGGTTTTATTGCAGGTCAAAAGTTACAAGACTTTGTCAATCAACACGTAGCCAATAAACCGATTGAAAAATTTCCAATTCGTTTTGCTGCCGTTGCCACACGTTTAGATAATGGACGTAAAGCCGACTTTATTAAAGGCAATGCTGGTCAAGCCGTACGTGCCTCTTGCAGTATTCCGAATGTTTTTGTACCTGCCACCATTGGCGGAACACAATATGTGGATGGCGGCTTGGTCAGCCCAATTCCCGTACAGACGGCTAAAGCGATGGGTGCCGACTTAGTCATTGCAGTGGATATTTCTGCACGTCCAACAGGCAATCAACCTGTCAGCATGTGGGGCTTACTCGATCAAACCCTCAATATTATGGGGCAGCAAAGCATCAATCAGGAATTGGCGCAGGCCAATATCGTGATTCAACCTAAAGTTGGACATATTGGTACTCTAGATTTAAAAGCCAGTAACCAAACCATTTTAGAAGGTGAAAAAGCCGCACAATTACAGGTCAAAGCAATTCTGCAAGCCATCAATAACTTTAAAAAATCACCTGCCGCGCTGAAACCTGCACCGCGTCCGAAATTTTAGGATTCAGTGATTTTTTTAATATTCATAAACTTATTGATCTGTTAAAGTGATGAGAGCGCATCTTTTTAAGTCGATGCGTTTCTCTAAGCAATTAGAATTAACCAATCGTAAAAAATACGCGAGTAGATGTATGGAATTCGTTCTTGAACCTTGGCACTGGTTTGTACTAGGCGTTCTGTTAATGCTTTCAGAACTGGTCTTGCCTGCGTTTGCCGCTTTATGGTTTGGCATTGGGGCAGTCATGGTCGGTATTTTATACTGGATGTTCCCCATGATGGGTACCACTACCCAATTGGTGATGTGGATTATCTTGTCGGTACTGTGTACCTTGGCGTGGTTTAAATTTATCAAACCCTTATCTACCGATAAAACCAAAGCAGGCTTGTCACGCGAAGCCACTATTGGACAAATTGGCATGGTTATTCAAACCAACTTGGAACATGATCAAATTAAAGTCCGTTTCCCGATGCCCGTACTTGGTTCAGACGAATGGAACTGCCGCACCACAAGCCCTGTGCAAGTGGGAGATCGTATTCGCGTGATTGATATTTTGGGTAATGATTTGGTGGTGCAGCCGCATCACAGCGCACATGACAACGAAAAAGTGAGAAATTAAAATGTCTGGTGGATCTATTATTGTTTTAGCGATTTTAGCCTTTGTTGGAATTACCATTTTTAAAGGCGTGCGAATTGTTCCGCAAGGTTATAAGTGGATTGTGCAACGTCTGGGTAAATACCACACCACACTTGCACCGGGACTTAACTTCGTCATTCCTTATGTCGATGAAGTGGCCTATAAAGTCACCACCAAAGATATTGTATTAGATATTCCATCTCAGGAAGTCATTACCCGTGACAACGCAGTTCTGCTCATGAATGCGGTAGCGTACATTAATCTCACGACTCCTGAAAAAGCAGTGTATGGCATTGAAAACTATACTTGGGCGATTCAAAACCTTGTTCAAACCTCATTGCGTTCTATTGTGGGTGAAATGGATTTGGATGATGCCTTGTCTTCGCGCGATCACATCAAAGCCAAACTCAAAGCAGCCATTTCTGATGATATTTCAGACTGGGGAATTACCCTTAAAACTGTAGAAATTCAGGATATTAAACCATCGCATACCATGCAGGCAGCTATGGAAGAACAAGCTGCAGCAGAACGTCAGCGTCGTGCTACCGTAACCAAAGCCGATGGTGAAAAACAAGCGGCTATTTTAGAAGCCGATGGTCGTTTGGAAGCTTCACGTCGTGATGCAGAAGCGCAAGTTGTATTGGCAGAATCTTCTCAACGTGCCATTGAAATGGTCAGCTCTGCGGTAGGTGATAAAGAAATTCCTGTGGCGTACTTATTGGGTGAGCAATATGTAAAAGCCATGCAAGATATGGCGAAATCCAACAATGCCAAAACTGTGGTCTTACCTGCAGATGTCCTGAATACCATTCGTGGTGTTATGGGTCGCAATAATCCATAAGCAAATCAGATAAACATCAAGATGATAGGCAGCTTTCAAGCTGCCTATTTTATGCCCATTCAGAAAAAAATCTGAAATATTTTTTAATGTATGGTTAAATTTCGCGTTTCTTGATGAAATCAGCACCGCAGATGAGATGTCTGCACTCACCAAATTGAGTGACTCACATCTAGCAGCGGTCTGTATTTTAGTCGACTGTCCAAAACCCAAATGGATACTGTATGAGCGCACTCAACCCCACCATTATTACTTTCCTGTTTTATATTGTCGCCATGATTGTCATTGGTTTATTGGCTTATCGCGCGACTCGAAATTTCTCGGACTACATTTTAGGTGGTCGTCGTCTTGGCAGTTTTGTCACTGCACTTTCTGCAGGCGCATCCGATATGAGTGGCTGGTTGCTGATGGGCTTACCCGGTGCCATTTATCTTTCAGGTTTGTCTGAAATGTGGATTGCCGTTGGTCTGATTATTGGCGCATGGCTAAACTGGCTTTTGGTGGCAGGTCGTTTACGAGTACACACCGAAGTACAGCACAATGCACTGACTTTGCCTGATTATTTTTCTAACCGTTTTAATGATCAAAGAAAAATTTTAAGGATTGTATCTGCCTGCGTAATTCTAATTTTCTTTGCGATTTATTGTGCTTCGGGCATGGTTGCAGGTGCGCGCTTATTTGAAAGTATGTTTGATCTGCCTTATAGCACTGCATTGTGGATTAGTGCTATTGCCACCATCAGCTATGTGTTTATTGGTGGTTTCTTGGCAGTCAGCTGGACGGACACCATTCAGGCTGGCTTGATGATTTTTGCGCTCTTGCTGACCCCTATCATTACCCTACTCAGCTTTTCTGACCTAAGCCAAGTCACACTTGCTTTAGAAGCGGCTCGTCCGCAGGCGCTGAATTTAGTCGGAGATTTAAGCTGGGTCGCGATCATTTCCCTCATGGCATGGGGCTTAGGCTATTTTGGACAGCCACATATTTTAGTGCGTTTTATGGCAGTTGATTCAGTCAAGTCTATTCCGAATGCACGTCGTATTGGCATGACATGGATGACACTATGTTTAGGCGGTGCGGTGGCTGCGGGCTTTTTTGGTATCGCCTACTTCCAGCAACATCCTGAACTGGCAGGTGTGGTCAATGCCAACCCTGAAACAGTATTTATGGAACTGACCAAAATCCTGTTTAATCCGTGGGTGGCAGGTGTGGTATTGGCTGCAATTTTAGCTGCCGTGATGAGTACCCTAAGCTGTCAACTTTTGGTCTGCTCAAGTACTTTAACCGAAGATTTTTACAAATCATTCTTACGCAAAAATGCCTCACAAAATGAATTGGTGTGGGTCGGACGCGGCATGGTACTCATGATTGCGCTGCTTGCTATTTGGATGGCGGGTAATCCTGAATCAAAAGTCTTGGGATTGGTTTCTTATGCTTGGGCAGGCTTCGGTGCAGCATTTGGTCCACTAATCATTTTGTCTTTGTTCTGGAAACGCATGACTTTAAATGGTGCATTGGCGGGGATGGTTGTCGGCGCACTTATGGTCATTCTTTGGAAAAACCTTTGGGCAGATACAGGTATTTATGAAATTATTCCGGGCTTTGTCTGTTCTTGGATTGCGATTGTCGTAGTGAGTTTATTGGGTAAAGCGCCAAGTCATGAAGTGACAGACCGTTTTGAACAGGCCGATCAGCAATATAAAGAATCGCACTAAGCTGTAGATTGATCTGCATAGAGATAAAAAAGCGAGACTGTAAATAAAACCAGTGCCTTGAATTGCACTGGTTTTTTTATGTCTAAAATTAGTTTTGGTGCACTCAATTCAAGTCAATGAATCGGTGGTTTTTTCTTTCTCTGCTGCGGCTTTTTTTCTTGCCTTACTAAACCGTTTGGCAGGCCAAACCATCATAAAACGTGCACCACCCAAGTTCGGACTCTGATCGACTTCAATTTTGCCACCAAACCAATAAGCAATGCGGCTTACAATAGACAAACCTAAACCATAACCACCTGAAGCACGGGTGCGGCTGTCATCTAAACGAGCAAAGGCTTCAAATACACGTTCTCGGTCTTGTTCGGGAATCCCCGGCCCATCATCTTCCACACAAACATAGGCCATGCCTTGCTCGTTAATGCCGCCACTGATCAAAACTTTATGGTCACAGTAACGGACTGCATTGCCCACCAAGTTCTGTACCACACGGTGCAAGTAACGGCGTTCAGCTTCCACTTCCAAAGTCACAGGTGGGGCAAGCAATTGAATATCTTTTTGGGTTTTCAATGCTTCTGTTTCCGTAGCCACCTGCTCTAGCACTTCAACCAAAACGATCTTTTCAATTTCTAAAGATGGCATGCCCTGTTCAAGTTTGGCATAGGTCATGATCTCATCAATCAAGGTGTTTAAAGCCTCAATATCTTTATCAATCATTTCGACTTGCTGTAAGCGATATTCGTAATCATCTTCTTCTGCCAGCATTTCCATACCAAAACGAATACGTGCCACAGGCGTGCGCAGTTCATGCGATACCGCACGCATCAGCTCACGCTGCGCTTCAATCAAACGCTGAATATGGTCTGACATGCTGTTATAGCTAGATGCCAAACTTGCCATTTCATCGGCACCATCTACGGGTAAACGCATGTTTAAATCACCCGATTTGGTACGGTTTAAGGCATAGTTCACTTCACGAATTTTACGCTGCATAGGCAAGATCAGACCATATACACCCAAACTCAACATAAACATACTCAGTAAGGTAATCCCTGCTGCCAACTGGAATGGCATCCAGTTAAACAACGGTACAGGCCCTAAAACCAGCACTTCTGAGGGTGAGTTCGGCATTGGCGAAACAATTGAAATGGTGGTTCCACGCACTGTGGCATTGTCACGATATAGAATAATGCTATGGTCGAGTCTTAAACGCCCAATCTGTTCAGAATCGAGCGGTAATTCCTGAATATTTTTAATATTGATCGGGTAAGAGAAATGCTGCTGAATCTTGTCCAGATATTCTTTTTCTTGACCTGGGTAATACACCAAATAATCTAAAACAAAAATAGGCAATGCTTTCATTTGCCGTTCTGTAATTTTATCTGCCTTGATGTATAAATAATGATTAGGATCATCTTTCATGCCTAAAATAATATAGGCAATCATATTTTCGGCATCATAGCGCACAGCGGCTTTACGTTCTTTTATTCGTCTCAGCTCTGCGCGCGACAAATCAACTTTGTCTGCCTGCACATAGTAAATGGGCAATTCCAGCAAATCGGAAGCATCAGAAATCCAGTCTTTCTTTTGCTGTTCATTTTGCTGCCGTGCAATGCCTTCACTGATGATATATGCCATACCATCAGTCAAAGATTCACGATATTCTTGCGCACGCTGATAGTTGATAATTTGCACCAATAAGTAGCCCAGAATAGCGACTATGGCGACCAAAATTACCAACCCTGCATAAATACGCAAGAATATACTGTGTTTAAGCACTAAACCCGTCCTATGTGACTTATTTTTATATCTGAGTCAGGGTTTGACTCAGTGAAACGTAAATTACATGCCATTGGTTTCTTTGACAAATAAATAACCTTTACTGCGTACAGTTTTAATACGTTTAGGATTTTCAGGATCATCGCCAATTTTTGGACGAATACGTGAAATACGCACATCAATTGAACGGTCTTGACCATCATATTCAATGCCACGCAGACGCTCGAAAATATCTTCACGAGACAAAATACGTCCTGCATTCGATGCCAACAACCATAACAGGTCATATTCTGCGCTGGTGAAATCAACCAAATCACCATTCAGTGTGACTGAACGACCACCGTTATCAATCACTAAGTCATCAAACTCAATACGCTGAACCACTTCATCTTCAGTAACTTTATCGGTACGACGTAATAAAGCACGAATACGCGCCAATAACACACGCGGTTGAACAGGTTTTGCGACATAGTCATCTGCACCCATTTCCAGACCAAGCACCTGATCCATGTCTTCGGTACGAGCCGTAAGCATTAAAATCGGTTGATGATAATGTGGACGAACTTCACGACAAATGGTTAAACCATCTGCGCCAGGTAACATCACATCTAGCACCACAAGGTCGGGTTGCTCTGCAATAATACGACGAATGGCACGGTTGCCATCTGGCTCTACCCCAACTTCCAAACCATTGCGAATTAAGTATTCCTGCGTAAGACGTGCAAGGCGTTCATCATCTTCAACAATTAAAATTTTTGGTAACTTTTCTTCTTGACTCATAACCTGTCCCTTTATTGGATTCGACCTATCACTTTTAAAATCTGACAGATAGGTCTTTGTATAATTTGCAATATACACACGTTTACATTGTAAACAAGATGCCGTTCACCAAACTGATACATCTGCGTATTATTTTGTTATATTTTTATTAAGCATTGAATTTATAGTATTTTTCTATTTTTAGTGATTTTTGGACACTTTTAAGAAATATTAAGTTACAAAATGGGTATTTTTTGCACTAGATCAAGCCCTTGCTTGATTTGGAAAAATTATCTCTTAACTTTTCAAGTTATCCACAAGGTTATCTATAAGCAGTTTTTCCGAGCTTTGCTATGCTATGCCCTTGTCTGATAAGGCTTATAGCCAATAGGACAAAATTCGGTATTTTTGAGATAAATTTTAATTCAGAAAAAGTCAAAATTTAAAAGAAAAAGTCAATATTGATCTACCCTCAATTTTCCCGTATCTTGTGTTCAATTCAATTTTAAACCACTAAGTCTTGTGTTTATTCCTCAAACACTGTGGCCTAAATTTTGCCCAGTTTAAATGGTCCATAAACATAACAATAGATGACAATGGAGCTATGCTGACATGAGCGTAATCACCTCAACCCCTGGTCAATTACAAGTGATTAAACGCACTGGTGATGTTGCCGCTTTTGATGCTGAAAAAATTGCAGTTGCAATTGGCAAAGCGTTTTTGGCTGTAGAAGGTCAACAAAGCGCCGATTCAAGCCGCATTCATGATCGGATCGAACAACTGACTGAAATGGTGTTGAACACATTCAACCGCCGTTTACCGTCTGGCGGAACTATTCACATTGAAGAAATTCAAGACCAAGTTGAACTTGCGCTCATGCGTACAGGCGAGCAAAAAGTTGCTCGTGCTTATGTCATCTACCGTGAACAACGCTCAGAAGCGCGTAAGCAAGCAGGTGAAAACCATCACCCGACGTTACAAGTCACTGATGCAAACGGTCAGCTTAAACCACTAGATTTAGGTGCGTTAAAAGCAACCGTGAATAAAGCGGCAGAAGGTTTAGAAGGCATTGATGTAGATGCCATCATTGATGAAACCGTGAAAAACCTCTACAACGGTGTAAAAGAGTCTGACATCTCAACCACCATGATGATGGCGACTCGTACCCGTATTGAGCAAGAGCCGAACTATACCTATGTGACTGCGCGTTTATTGCGTAATGACTTGGTAGCAACAGGCTTAGAATTTTTAGGTTTGGCAACAGATACACCTGAAGGCGAAGCATTAGAAACTTTCCTGAAAAAAGGTGTAGAACTTGATTTGCTTTCTGCAGACTTACTTGAGTTTGACCTTGCCAAACTTGCTGCAGCGATTCAGCCTGAACGCTCAAACCAGTTTACCTATTTAGGTCTGCAAACTTTATTTGACCGTTATTTCATTCACTCAGATGGCGTACGCTTTGAACTTCCACAATTGTTCTTTATGCGTGTGTCAATGGGTCTGGCGCTCAATGAAGATGACCGTGAAGCACGTGCAATCGAGTTCTATAACTTATTGTCTAGCTTCGACTACATGGCATCTACGCCTACCCTGTTTAACTCAGGTACGCTACGCCCACAGTTATCAAGCTGTTACTTAACTACAATTTCCGATGACCTTTACAACATTTATGGCGCGATGCGTGACAATGCGATGCTGTCTAAATGGGCAGGTGGTTTAGGCAATGACTGGACACCAGTACGTGCTTTGAACTCCTACATCAAAGGAACAAACGGTAAATCTCAAGGTGTTGTTCCGTTCCTAAAAGTAGCGAACGATACTGCTGTTGCGGTCAACCAAGGTGGTAAGCGTAAAGGTGCGGTATGTGCGTACTTAGAAACTTGGCACTTAGACATCGAAGAATTCCTAGAGCTGCGTAAAAACACAGGGGATGACCGTCGTCGTACCCATGATATGAACACAGCCAACTGGGTGCCTGACTTGTTCATGCAACGTGTCTTTGAAGATGCAGAATGGACATTGTTTACGCCATCTGAAACACCAGACCTACACGACTTGACGGGCGAAGCTTTTGCTGAGCGTTATGCGTACTACGAAAGCATTGCTAAAGAAACTAACATGCTGCATAAAAAACTTCGTGCGAAGGACTTATGGCGCAAAATGTTGTCAATGTTGTTTGAAACAGGTCACCCGTGGATCACATTCAAAGACGTATGTAACTTACGTTCACCGCAACAACACGTTGGTGTAGTGCACTCATCTAACTTGTGTACTGAAATTACCCTCAATACTAACCAAGATGAAATCGCGGTATGTAACTTGGGTTCTATCAACCTTGTACAACACGTTCAAGGTGGTGTGTTAGACCGTGAAAAATTAGCACGTACTATTAAAACTGCAGTGCGTATGCTCGACAACGTCATCGACATTAACTACTACGCTGTACCACAAGCACGTAATTCAAACTTGAAACATCGTCCTGTAGGTATGGGAATCATGGGCTTCCAAGATGCGCTTTATGAGATGAACTTGGCTTATGGTTCAGATGCTGCAGTTGAATTTGCCGATGAATCTATGGAAGTAATCAGCTACTACGCGATTCAAACGTCTAGCGACTTGGCGGTTGAGCGTGGTACTTACGAAACATTTAAAGGTTCATTGTGGGATAAAGGCATCTTGCCAATTGACTCTTTAGACATTGTGGCGAAATCACGTCCAGAACGTATGTTTGAAGTAGACCGTACACAGCGTTTGGATTGGGACAGCTTACGTGCCAAAGTTCAAAAAGATGGTATGCGTAACTCAAACGTGATGGCGATTGCTCCGACTGCAACCATTTCAAATATTTGTGGCGTTTCTCAGTCTATTGAGCCGACATTCCAAAACTTGTATGTGAAATCGAACTTGTCTGGTGAATTTACAGTAATCAACCCTTACCTCGTTCGTGCATTGAAAGCGCGTGATTTGTGGGATTCTGTAATGGTCAATGACCTGAAACACTTTGAAGGTTCAGTACAAAAAATTTCACGTATTCCTGAAGAATTGAAAGCAATTTTCGCGACAGCGTTTGAGGTTGAGCCACGATGGATTGTTGATGCAGCATCACGTCGTCAAAAATGGATTGATCAGGCGCAATCGTTGAACTTGTATATTGCAGGTGCAAACGGTAAGAAACTTGACCTGACTTACAAAATGGCATGGTTACGTGGTCTGAAAACCACCTACTACCTACGTGCATTAGGTGCGACTTCTGCAGAGAAATCGACTATTAACACGGGCGCATTGAACGCAGTAAAACCTGCAACTGTTACGGCAGCGCCTGTAGCAACTCCTGCACCAGAAGCGGCTGCAGCTGTTGATGAAGATTTTGCTCAAGCTGCACCAGTGCCAATGGCATGTTCAATTGACAACCCTGATTGTGAGGCTTGTCAATAAATGACTATTCCATATTTTCTTGTACTACTTATTGTAATTTTATTATTGATAGTATTATTCATGGCAGTATTTACCGCCTTAATAGTTGCTATCAAAGGCGATGAGAAATAGTAAACATATTTTATCCATGCATGATTAATCATGCATGGATTTAGTACAAGAAAATGGATTGTTAAATTAATAAGGAAACCACTACATGCCACACATGACCCACAACTATATGTTAGGACTCGCGGTCTTGCTGGTTTCCTTTGTAGTGTTGTTTTACGCACCAATTGCTTACTTTTGGGTACAAGCGGCAAAACAACAGCGAAAGCAAAATAAGTCGTGAGCACATTGGTCGGAATGTACATTTTTCAGACCAAGATGAGCAAAACTTAATTTTGCTTTCACAAATTAAGCGTATATTAAGACATCTCAGCGTGGCTGGATGTCCATAAAAGATATAAAGCAACGAAGAGAGAATTGATATGTCTATCCTAAGTTGGGACGATTTCGAAGATGATTCGCAAAAACCGGCTGCTCCTGAACACAAGTCTGCGCCCGTCGAGCCGCAAAAAGCGCATGATACGCAGATGGTATCTCATGCAGAGCAACCACAGACGACTGTGGCAGCTGCACAACCCGCTGCAGCCCCTAGAAGTAGAACAACAGATTCAACCGATCCGTTGGCAAGAGCATCTAACGCTCTAGATCAATTGGACGTTGCTCCTGGTCTTGAAGAACTGGAAATGGGTGCATCGCGCGTACAGGTTGATGATAAAGCCATGATCAACTGTCGTGCAGACTTAAACCAGCTTGTACCGTTCAAATACGAATGGGCATGGCAAAAATATCTAGATGGTTGTGCAAACCACTGGATGCCGCAAGAAGTCAACATGAACCACGACATCGCGTTGTGGAAGTCTGAAAATGGCTTAACTGAAGATGAGCGCACCATTGTTATGCGTTCACTTGGTTTCTTCTCTACTGCAGACTCATTGGTTGCTAACAACTTGGTATTGGCAATTTATCGCCACATTACCAACCCAGAATGCCGCCAGTACATTTTGCGTCAAGCCTTTGAAGAAGCGATTCACACTCACGCTTACCAGTACTGCATCGAATCGTTAGGTATGGATGAAGGTGAAGTCTTCAATATGTACCGCGAAGTACCATCGGTTGCGCGTAAAGCAGCATGGGGCTTGAAGTACACGCAATCTTTAAGTGATCCTACTTTCAAAACAGGTACACCTGAAAACGACCAAATTTTGCTACGCAACTTGATCGCCTTCTATTGTGTACTTGAAGGTATTTTCTTCTACTGCGGTTTCAGCCAAATCTTGTCGATGGGTCGTCGTAACAAAATGAATGGTGTTGCAGAGCAATTCCAGTACATTTTACGTGATGAATCTATGCACTTGAACTTTGGTATCGACATGATTAACCAAATCAAGATTGAGAACCCGCACTTATGGACTGCAGAATTCCAGCAAGAAGTGATTCAAATGATTCTTGAAGGCACGATGCTTGAAATTGAATATGCGCGTGACACTATGCCACGTGGTGTATTGGGCATGAACGCAGGTATGATGGAAGAATATTTGAAATTCATCTGTAACCGCCGTTTAAGTCAGCTCGGTTTACCTGAACAGTTTGTTGGCGTAAACAACCCGTTCCAATGGATGTCTGAAATGATGGACTTGCGTAAAGAGAAGAACTTCTTTGAAACGCGTGTGACTGATTATCAGACGGGCGGTGCGTTGAGCTGGTAATAATTACCGCGGTAAACGACACATCCAATGACATTTGCAACACATCCGTGTCACTCGAAAGCAAAACTTGAATGACAGATGATGCTAAATAAAAAAATAGAGCCTAATGGCTCTATTTTTTATTTACTTTAAAAAATCAAAAAGGATAATATCCAACAGCTTTTGGAGTTAAAGCTGTATTATGTTAAATTTAAAAACTCTATAAAATATAAAATTAGTTCTATTGATCAATGAACTAAAATTAGATGTAAGTTAAAAATAAATAGAATAAGGGGTTATAAAAATGAATCTTGACTTAAGTAAATGGAGTCTAGTTAAAAATGTTTTTTCTAAAGCACAAAAAGCAAATATGCATGTAAATATTGCGAGTGTTTCTATAGAGGGCATACCTAACATCACCCCAATAGGAACAGTTTTCTTAAATGATGATGGAACAGGCTTTCTATTCGATTCATTCTCTAAACAACTCGCAGAAAATCTCCAAACAAATAACAATATTTGCATCAGTGCTGTAAATTCAAGCAAGCTATTTTGGTTGTCTTCATTTATTCAAGGTCAATTTAGTTCTTATCCTGGTGTAAGGCTCTATGGGGAACTTGGGGACTTGAGACCTGCAACACAAGAAGAAAAATTAAAAGTTAATCGACGTATCCAATCGCTAAAATGGACTAAGGGCAGTAAATTAATTTGGTCTGATTTTACAAATGTCAGAGAGTTTAAAATTAAGAGCTACAGATGGATTAGCTACCCTAATATGATGGATCATTTAACATAATAGTGGTCACAATATAGCCACATATTGGCATAAAAACAGCAACTTAAAAAGCCACTCAACACCCTAAAACCCAATTTTAATCTATAAAAAGCACCACTCAATATGACCACCCTCACCCAAAATTTACTGGCCTTATTACAGTTAGAACAAAAAAGTGAACATTACTTTATTGGACAAAGCCAAACGCACTTTGGCACGCGTGTATATGGCGGGCAATTACTGGCGTAAAGTATTATGGCTGCAGCAAACTTGACAGCTAAGTCTCTGTATAGCCTGCATGCTTATTTCTCTATACTGGCGATACCACCGCACCTATTCTGTATCACACAGAACTTTTACGTGACAGCCCAAGTTTTAGCACCATACAAGTCACCGCCTTACAGTTTGGACGTCAAATTTATAAAGCCATGTTGTCATATATGCAGCCTGAAGACGGATTGGAGTACCAAACCACTGCGCCTGAATATCCCGCAGCAGAACAACTACAGACAGAACAATGCTATAAACAAAATAAAGAAAGGCGCATCGCGCGCCTTTTTTTATTCAAACCACTTAAATTTAAGCAGGAATACGCAACACCTGTCCTGGGAAAATGTCATCGGCATTTTTTAGTAATGGACGGTTAGCTTCAAAGATTTTGTTGTATTGGTTGGCATCCCCATAAAACTCTTTGGAAATTTTAGATAAGGTATCGCCTGATTTTACTGTATAGAACTTGCTTTCTGGTTCTGGGGTTGCAACTGTGAGTTGATCATCTACTTGTGCAACATGGTCAATATTACCCACTGCAAGAATAATTTTTTCACGGTCTGCCTGACTGTTGACCTGTCCACGCACTGTCGCTAAGTCAGTAGTTGCGTTATAACTCACCGATAAACCTGTCACAGGTAAGCCTAAACTTTTCACATGCCCCAAAAGTTTATTGGCAATTTCTTGTGCTGATGGTTCTGCAGGTGTGCTTGGTGCAGCTTGTGGCTCTGCAGGTGCTGTATTTTTCTTACCAATCCCTTTTACAAAATCAAAAAGACCCATGAGGTACTCCTATTTTTTTCTGCTGTTTATAAAGCGTCGCTCACTTACATAAGCACGTTTCTGTTCTCATTCATTTATAACTAAAAAAATAAGCGACTTCGGTTGTGATTAGACACTAGCCTGGTAACAAAATGTAAGCTACATCATACATTTCACAAAATGCGCCTTTTTCATATTCGATTGTAAAAACGACAGCGCATAAAAAAGCCACCTTGCGGTGGCTTTCATTTCAGCAGAGCTGAAATCAACAATTAACCAAGTTTTTTAGTTACGTAGTCGATTGCTGATTGAACTGTTGTGATTTCGTTAGAATCTTCGTCTGGGATTGTGATGTCAAAATCGTTTTCGAAAGACATTACAAGCTCTACTAAGTCTAAAGAGTCAGCACCTAAGTCATCCATAAAAGATGCTTCGTTTTTGATTTCTTCAGCTTTAAGACCAAGTTGTTCTGCAACCGCTTGTTTAACGCGTTGTTCGATATCGCTCACAGGAATTCTCCTCATTGCTTGTGGCGTTTTTAATGCCGTTAGTTTAATTGAATCTATAAAATTTTGAAAGTTTATACTTGAGCTTAGCTCATGTATAAACCACCATTTACGTGTAACACTGTACCAGTGATGTAACCAGCTTTGTCAGAAGCCAAGAAACTCACTGCATTTGCGATATCTTGTGGATCACCTAAACGGTTTAATGCCACTTGCTCACTCATTTTTTTGCGAATTTCTTCACTTAGCTGATCTGTCATTTCAGTTGCAATAAAGCCCGGAGCAACCGAGTTTACTGTAATTTGACGACTGCCCATTTCTTTGGCAAGGCTACGGCTGAATGCTTCAATACCGGCTTTTGCCGCAGAATAGTTCGCTTGTCCTGGGTTCGCAAAATGTGCTACCACAGAACTAATATTAATAATGCGTCCAAAACGTGCTTTGGTCATGCCCTTCAAGACACGTTTAGATAAACGGTAAACTGCCTTTAAGTGAATGTTGAGAATGTCATCCCAATCATCTTCTGACATACGCAGTAACAAATTATCTTTGGTAATGCCCGCATTGTTAACTAAAACCAAAACTGAACCATAGCTTTGTTCAATTTCAGAAACCAATGCATCAATGGCTGCACCATCACGGACATCCAATACTTTACCTGCACCGTTTTCTGCAAAACTTGCCGATAATTTTTCTGCGCCCGCTTCAGAAGTGGCAGTACCTACCACAAAAAAACCGTCTTGAATGAGTTGCTGAGCGATGGCTGCACCAATCCCTCGGCTTGCACCTGTGACTAATGCAACTTTACGTTCTTGTGTCATGCAATTTTCCCTTCTGCCACTAAAATGGCATTTAGTGCATCTTCCATACGACTTTGTGTGTCGAGTGGGAATGCTTTTTCGATATTCGGTAAACGCTTCGCAAGATTCGCCAATACGTTGCCTGGGCCACATTCCACGATATATTCAATACCCTGATCTTGTAGGTATTGCATGGTTTGTGTCCACTGCACCGATTGGTACAATTGCGCAGTGAGTGCCTGACCTAATTGCGCAACATCTGCCGCGATTCCAGCGTTGACATTTTGTATTACAGGAATACGCGGTAGCTCAATGGCAGTTTGTTCCAAAGCTTGTGCAAACTGTTCGGCAGCAGGTTTCATCAATGAACAGTGTGAAGGTACAGATACAGGCAGGGCAATGGCTTTACCGCCATTTTCTTTGGCCAATGCCATTACTGCTTCGACTAAAGTTTTATCGCCTGCAATAACCACTTGCCCTTGTGCATTGTAGTTGGCTGCTTCTACCGAGCCACGACCTTGCACATTCACTTGTTCACATAGCTCAAGCACTTTGGCATCTTCAAGGCCTAAAATGGCAGCCATTGCGCCCTGACCTTGTGGCACAGCGTTTTGCATTAATTTGCCGCGCAAGTTTACCAGTTTAACGGCATCGCCCAAGCTCAAGCTGCCTGCAGCTACTAATGCGCTGTATTCGCCCAATGAGTGTCCTGCCAAATATTTTGGTGCAACACCACCCAACTCTAACCACACATGCCATAAAGCGATACTTGCAGTGAGTAATACAGGCTGAGTAAATTCTGTTTGGTCTAAACCTTCACCACTTTGTGCAATGTGCCATAAGTCAAAGCCAATCGCTTCAGAGGCTTCTGCAAATGTTTCGCGCACACCGCTAAACTGTTCTGCAAGCTCAGCCAACATACCGGCTTTTTGTGAGCCTTGACCAGGAAAGACAAATGCAGTTTTAGTGGCTTGAGCTGCTTGCTCGAGTCGTTTAGCAGACATAAAAAATCCTTTAATTAAGATGCGCAAATTGTAGTTTTTTGCAGCTACAACCCACACCTTCTCATGTAAGCTCAGTTATGGAGCGGAAATTTAACACTTAATTTTGTTTTTAGTAATTGCCAAATACAACAAAAATCGGGCACAAAAAAAGGGAGCTTACGCTCCCATTTTTTCTACTAAGCTTGACGCTTAATACATCACCAATTATTCAGCATCTGCTTTAGCGAATAATTGACGACCACGGTAGAAACCATCTTTAGTTACGTGGTGACGACGATGAGTTTCACCAGTAGCTTGGTCTACAGTTAATGCATTCTCGGTTAAAGCGTCATGTGAACGGCGCATGTCACGGCGAGAGCGACTTTTACGGTTTTGCTGAACGGCCATGATGGCTCCTTACAAAGATCGAAAAAATGGATCAGAACAAATTGAGTTGTCTTAACTAAAAATTATAACATAATTTTCAGTTAAGTTTACCTTTCAAACTTGCCAAAACATCAAACGGATTATCACGTTTTTCTTCGGCAATGTTCTGAATGGCAGGTTGATGCTTATGCTCGCAAGCGTCATGCTTAGGAGATAAAGGCAACAACAATAACAATTCATCTTCTATAAGTGACAGTAAATTAGCCGTCGCAGGCGAATCATAATCGCCTTTGGTGGTGGCTTCACTTTCACCTAATACAATGAAATCAGCATCCTCATCCAAGCGCTCTATCAGTGACTCATCATCCACAAGAGCTAGATGAAAATCTGAAACGAGGTCTATTTCTACAGAACCCAAGCAGCGTTGGCATTCCATTGGAACTCTCGTTTCAATATGACCATCTAGCCATACAATGCGATGATACGCATCCATTGATAGCTTACAGTCTATGTTAACCAATTGATCATCAATTGATCCAACAGCTTCACGGGCGATACGAGCAAAGCGAGACAATGGCAGGTTACCTGACCATGTAAAGCCCTGTTCAGCCCATTTAAACGGCTCAATCTGTGCCGGAAAGGTATTTGCTGACATAATTAAGGCGGCAATTCTACAAATTCATCAGTACTCTGTCAAAGATTAAGATACAATTTTGTACTTATTTAGACAGACCAATTTTGGGTAACACAGTCATGCATCTGTTGCAGCCGCAAACAGAAGTGAATTTTTCATCACTTGTGAGCACACTTCCAACCACCAATTCTGACACTTCGCACCCCCAAGTGCAACTCTCGGACTGGGCAAAACTCAATACAGAAACGGAACAGGTGGACTGGCTCATCTTACACTTTAATCACTGGTTTTCCCACCTAAATGTGAACTTGGTCAAAGGTGATTTTGAACCTGAGTACTTTCCTGCCACGGCAACACAGCCTGCACGTATTCAATTTGCACATGGTTTCTTTAATAGCGCTTTACATGAAATTAGCCATTGGAGCATCGCAGGCGAACAACGACGTTTACTGCCAGACTTAGGCTATTGGTATGCTCCCGATGGTCGTACTCAGGAACAACAAGCCTTATTTGAACAGGTTGAAATTAAACCTCAAGCCATTGAATGGCTGTTTGCTCAAGCGTTTGGACGAAAATTCCGTGTATCTTTAGATAACCTGACCGGTGAAGGTGGAGATGGCCGCACATTTAAAGACAATGTCTTTGCCCAAGTGCAGCGTTATTTTAACGGAGAAGCCAAATTACCACGCGATGCAAAACGCTTTATTGAATGTATTTGTTACTGCACCCGAGGTGGCAAAACATTACAAATTGCAGAGTTTGAACGAAAAAATTTGGATTAAATGTAATAAAGCACAAGGCAATGATTGCAAGTGACATCAATCCCCTTTCATAATGAGCCTAACGTCACATTTACGCTACTGAGGAATTCATATGTTGCATTTAAGAGTACATCCTGAAAATCCACAGCCGCGTCTAATCAGCCAAGCGGTTGAACGCATACGCGCAGGCGATGTGGTGGTCTATCCAACCGATGCTGCTTATGCGATTGGTTGCCAAATTGGTAATAAAAACGCGATGGAGCGCATTTCACAAATTCGTGGTTTAGGCGCAAAACACCAATACGCCATTATTTGTGCCGATTTATCGGATATTGCCACCTACGCCAAAGTGGACAATGCCATGTATCGTCTGCTGAAAAACAATACGCCTGCGGTCACCACATTTATTTTACCTGCGACCAGTGAAGTTCCGCGTCGCTTGATGCATCCCAATAAAAAAACCATTGGTTTGCGTATTCCAAGCAACCCCATTTGTCGCATGCTGCTTAAAGAATTAGGCGAACCTTTACTGACCAGCACCCTGATTTTACCGGGGCAAGAAGACCCTTTAGATGATCCATACGAGATTGATCTACAACTCAACAAACGTATTGATGTACTGATTGATGGTGGCTTAGGCACACTTAGCACCACCAGTATTATTGATTTATCGGGCGACAACCCGCAAATTGTGCGTCGTGGTGTGGGAGATGTGAGTGCTTTTGAATAAGCATTCACTACCTGCAAAGTGATTGACAGCACTACGGTTTAAAAGCCTTACTTGCACGAATTAAACCCATGACTTTATTTCAGGTATTGTTAAATTTGCAGCAGTTTTCGGATGAGATGCACATTTATGTGCAACATCCGTGGACGCTAGATTCCGATGCAATCGTGTGTTCCCAAACTGCATTCACAGCAACAATACCTGAACCTCCCGATTCTTATACTTACTTTTTAGATGCAGCACTATGTAAAGCACTTTTAGCGCAATCGCAAACTCGTAATCTGTGTTTACAAGACAGCTGCATGGCAATGATTGAATACGCATTACAGAATAAAACAGAAATAAATACTTAAAGATTGAATGAGTTAATTTTTACAACTTGCCTTAAATCTCCCTCAATCCCGATTTATTTTAGGCTTTTTTTGATATTTGGTCGTAGAACAGATTTATTTCAATCACGATATCCTTTAGACTAGCCGCTATTAATTCTGAGCTATTTCTCCATCTCCTTCTTATCTGAAGCGGAAATAGCATTTGCATGCTTTTGAAAATTCGCGTGGCCCAACACTGTAATGAATCAATCCCTCCACAATGCGATGGAACCTGCCCAACACATTCGTGTGTTAGATGAGTGGCAAGAGTCGATTCCTGAGGATTTGTATATTCCTCCTGCAGCATTTGAAATTCTGTTAGAGCATTTCGAAGGACCACTCGACTTTTTAATTTACCTGATTCAAAAAAATGGCTTCGATTTACTTCAGTTAGATATTGCCCCGATTGCATCGCAATATCTGTCGTATATGGATGCCATGAAATCGCTAAATGTTGAACTGACTGCCGATTATATGGTGATGGCGGCATTACTGGCCGATTTAAAATCCCGCCTATTGTTGCCTAAACCTGCCAGTATCAGCAGCATTGAAAAAGACCCAAAACAAGAGCTGATTGACCGTTTAGAAACCTATTTAAGAGTCAAACAAGCAGCTGAACGCTTGGGGCAAATGCCTGTTTTAGAACGCGATACTTTTGCTACCAATGTTAGCTTAGGGCATACCGCAGTCAATAATGTCGGCTATGCAGCCGATCAATTACGTGATGCCTTGTTCTGCATTTTTAATCGTCCTGAACCTGTCACCCATCAAATTTTGCAAGAACCTGTTTTACTTGAAGAACGGATTGCATTTATTGAAGCCAAACTCGCATCGGGTGAAGTACTGAGTTTTGATGCGTTGCTAAAACCAAGTCAGGGACGCATGGGCATGGTTGTGACCTTTATGGCGATTTTAGAACTGACTCGCCAGCAAAAAGTGTGCATTATCAGCAGTGGGATTGAAGCACCATTGAGCATTCAAGGGGCGCAGGCATGAATCCAGAACCCATAATTTCGAGCTTGTCTGAAGGCGAACAACAGCATGAAGTGCTGATGCAACTCGAAGCAATTATTTTTGCCAGTGACAGTGCTGTGTCTTTAGCGCGTCTGAAAGAAGCTTTTCAAGATAAATATAGCAAAGCGCAATTACGCCAGTTTTTACAACAATTGGCCATGTTACAACATGGTCGCTCGATTGAACTGATCGAAACCGCACAAGGTTTCCGTTTTCAGGTGCGGGCAAAGTATCGTACAATTATTACACAGGTGTGGCCTGAACGTCCGACCCGACTTTCGCCCTCACTGCTAGAAATACTGGCGGTGATTGCCTACCACCAACCTGTGACCCGAGCAGATATTGAACAAATTCGCGGAGTATCAAACAATAGTCAAATTTTACGCACATTGTTTGATTGGAACTGGATTAAAGAATCAGGTTTCCGAGAACTCCCAGGAAGACCTGCGTTGTTGGTTACAACGCCTCAATTTTTAAATGCGTTTGGCTTGAATTCCTTAAGTCAATTGCCTCCCCTACAGGATGCCAAGGAAGCTTTCATGGCACTCGATGCATCTGCGTCTGTGTCTTGAATAGGTAAACTGTTGATGATCATTTCTAAGGTTATGCTGTCATGAGTGAAAAGTTGCAAAAGGTACTCGCACGAGTAGGCTTGGGTTCTCGCCGTTATATGGAAGAAGTCATTGCCGCTGGTCGTGTGAGTGTCAACGGCCAAGTTGCCCAAGTGGGTGAACGTATCGAACCAGGTGATGAGCTTCGCATCGATGGTCGTAAAGTTCAGTTCCAAATTGAAGATGAAATTCGTCGTCGCGTTCTGATTTACTACAAACCAGAAGGCGAAATTTGCTCACGCAACGACCCAGAGCAGCGCCCAACTGTATTTGATAACCTGCCTGCAATTGCCAATGATCGTTGGGTAATGGTTGGTCGTCTGGACATTAACTCGACAGGTTTATTGCTATTCACCAACGATGGTGAATTAGCCAACCGTTTAATGCACCCATCGAACGAAATTGAACGTGAATATGCAGTTCGTGTGATGGGTGAAGTGACACCACAACTGAAAAACAACATGCTGCGCGGCGTAGTGCTAGATGATGGCCCTGCCAAGTTTGAATCTTTCTCTGAAATTGGCGGTGATGGTATTAACCGCTGGTATCAAGTGGTGGTAAAAGAAGGTCGTAACCGTGAAGTTCGTCGTATTTTTGAATCACAAGGTCTGAAAGTCAGCCGTCTATTGCGTACCCGTTACGGCACGGTAATTTTACCGCGTGAATTACGTACAGGTCGCTGGATGGAATTGGATAAAAATGACATCGATAACCTTGCCAAAGCAGTTGAATTAAAACCACGTCAAGGCACAGGTTTGTACGGCATGGCAAAACGTCGCAATGAGCGTATGCAAGAAAAACCATTGGCAGCACGTCGTGGTGGTTTCTTGCGTCAGCAACGTCGTGACACCGAAGAAGCTGCACAAAACACAGGTTTTGCACCGCGTGAACGTCGTCAGGACGGTAACAGTTACGGCAACCGCGAACCACGCCAAGACGGTAACAGTTACGGCAACCGCGAACCACGCCAAGACGGTAACAGTTACGGCAACCGTGAGCGTCGTCAAGATGGTAACAGCTATGGCAACCGCGAACGTCGCCAAGACGGCAATAGCTATGGCAACCGTGAGCGTCGCCAAGACGGTAACAGCTATGGCAACCGCGAACCACGTCAGGATGGTAACAGCTACAGCAACCGTGAACCACGTCAGGATGGCAACAGCTACGGCAACCGTGAACGTCGTGACGAAAATGCACCACGCAAACCGTTTGGCAATAAAAGCTTTAAAAAATTCTAAAAGCTGAAATACGCCAAATTGATAAAAAGCCACACGTTCATGTGTGGCTTTTTTATTGGGCAAATTGGTTGGACAAAAAATAATAAAAATTAAATATTTGGCAATACAGGAATTTCAATCCACTGTGCTTTTGGAAAGCTTTTTGACAAATAATTTTTTAAATATTTGGCAGTATCCTGCGAAATTAAAGGGTCTTGTGATTCATCGTTCAAATTATATGCCAATGCATGTAAATTCAAACCACGTGTTTTTAAAGCTTCCAAACTGAGCAAAGTGTGGTTAATACTGCCCAAACGCCCAGAACTCACCAAAATAACAGGATATTGTTTTTGCTCAATATAGTCGATGGTGAGTAGGTCTGTGGTCAGCGGCACCATGAGTCCACCCGCACCTTCTAATAATACTGCATCATACTTTGCTGCCAGTTGCGCAGTCGCAGCCTCAATTTTAGCAAAGTCAATCTCACGACCATCAATTTGTGTAGCCAAATGCGGTGAAGCAGGATAGCTAAAAATTTCAGGCATGGTGAGTTTGTCATCATCTTCAGGCAACCATTCACTGCCCATAATTTTACGATGCTGCTCAATATCTTCTGAAACGTCTTGATTGCCCGTTTGAATCAGTTTTTGGGTAATGGTCTGAATACCCTGTTCATTCATGGTCTTGGCTAAATAACCCGTGGCATAGGTTTTGCCAATCCCTGTATCAATACCACTCACAAAATAGACTTGAGCTGTCATGGCATTCTCCGTGCAAGACAATAAATAGGATGATACGTGAGCGTATAACTTTTTTGCTGTGAGCTATGCTGCTGACTAAACTGTTCATAGCCCCGATAAAATTCGGTTAAAGTCGTTTTGTTCCAACGCTGCCCTTGTGCTGTACCCGTGACACCTGTGGCTTTTAAATGCTGCAAAATCTGTTTAGGATGTTCAAAACTTAATGATTCAAGCTGCTCTGAACAGTGTAATACTTCAAAGCCCTGCTGTTTAAGCTGTTGTTGTAACGCATCCATACTCAAATAATGTAAGCCTTGACCTGTTAATTGCTTAATTTCAGTCAAGTTTTGAGGGCCAAATGTCGAAAAGCACAAATACCCTTGCGGCTGTAACGCTTGATTCGCCTTGCGCAATAATGCTCCAAAATCTTCCACCCATTGCAAAGCCGAACTCGAACAAATTAAATCCAAAGACTGCGGAAAATCGAGCTGTTCTATATCGCCAATTAAGCCATGAATTTGCGTACTAGTTGTTTGAGGATGATGCAGATACGCATGCAACACTTCGGCATATAAATCATTTAAAGTCAGCTGTTGAATTTGAAATTCACGCAGTAGCAAGTCGGTTAAATTCCCTGAACCACAGCCGATTTCCAAGACGTTTTCAAAGCAAGGCTGAGGTTGATCTGACAACTTTTGCTGTACAATATATTGCTGCATTTTTGCCATTAACTGCTGACAAATTTGCTGCTGTACCACGGCATGCGTTTTATAACTCTGATGAGCGCGGGCAAAACGCTGTGCCACTTGTGCCTTATCTATACGCATACGCACACTCAAAGCAAATCCAGTAACTGTGTTAAATCTGCCGTTTCAAATTGCGTATTTAAACAAATCCGCAGTCGTGAGCTGCCTTGCGGTACAGTCGGCGGACGTACAGGCATCACATAAAAACCTGCAGTCTGTAACTGTTGGGCTTTGCTTACAGTTGCAGTAGAGTCGCCAATAATCACAGGTACAATTTGCGAAGTCGATGGGCAGGTAAAACCTTTGGCCTGAATCCCCTGCTGCATAAATTGGCTCAAGGCCGCCAAATGCTGACGCTGTGTCTGCATGTGCACAATCTGATTCAGCATAAACTGCGTCCACGCCATACAAATAGGTGGCTGTGCGGTACTAAAAATTAGCGGGCGCATCCGATTAATCAGATAATCGCGGATAATCGGATCACAGATCAAATATCCCCCAACTGAAGCAACGGCTTTGCCAAACGTCCCAACCAGAAAATCAATGGCATCAATCACGCCATATTGTTCGGCACAACCTAAACCTTGCTGCCCACGTACGCCAATCGCATGTGCTTCATCGACATATAACATGACTTTGGCAAAATGCTGTTTCAGCGCGACCAATGCGGCTAAATCAGTTTCATCACCATCCATACTAAAAATGGATTCAGTCACCACAATAATGCGTTCATAATTATCATCGGCATGATATTGCGTCAGCAATTGCTGCAAATGTGCCAAATCATTATGCCGATAACGCAAATATTTTGCAGATGACAAACGAATGCCATCAATCATGCTGGCATGTACCAGTTTATCGGCCAAAATTAGGGTTTTCGCATCTGCCAATGCAGGTAAAATACCAATATTCATGTGATAGCCGCTATTAAACAGCAAGGCAGCTCGCCCATGAAATAATTGCGTTAATGTGGCTTCAAGCTGTTCATAGGCAGGGAAATTTCCAGTCAGCAAACGTGATGAAGATGCACTCATTAAACGCTGTGCATTGGGCGTTTCATCAAAAAACTGTTCACGTAAGCGCAAATCAGAGGCTAAACCCAAATAATCATTGGAAGATAAATTCAGCATCTGCTGTTGCTGAATTTCAATTGTTTTACCTTGCTGCTGATTGCTGCGAAATTGACGAAAATTGCCCTGTTGGCGAAGCTGATCAAGCTGTTCTGCATAGTGATCGAGTAAACTCATGCGCTCGCTCCTTGCATACCTGTCACCACCTCAGCCAATTGCTGCAATAAAGTATTTAGTTCTGCTGCTGTAATCACATACGGCGGCATCACATAAACCAATTTACCAAATGGACGCACCCAAATACCGCGTTGCACAAATTCTTGTTGCAGGCTTTGCATATCGACAGCATGTTTAAGTTCTACCACACCAATTGCACCTAAAACTCGCACATCCTGCACCCATGCCAAATTAGCCAATGGTGTTAAATGCTGTTCAAGTTGCTGTTGTATACGTTGAATATTGGCTTGCCAGTCTTGTTCTAATAATAATTGGGTACTTTTTACTGCAACCGCGCAGGCCAGTGGATTTGCCATAAAGGTCGGGCCATGCATAAACACACCTGCCTCACCTTGCGAAATCGTTTCTGCAACATGCTTCGTGGTCAATGTGGCAGACAAGGTCATATAACCGCCTGTCAGCCCTTTGCCGATACACATAATATCGGGTTCGACCTGTGCATGTTCCCATGCAAACAACTTGCCTGTACGCCCAAAACCTGTGGCAATTTCATCAAAAATTAACAACACATCATATTGTTCACAGAGCAATTTGGCTTGACGCAAATATTCAGGATGATAAAAGCGCATGCCGCCTGCACCTTGCACAATCGGCTCAATAATCATGGCAGCAACCTGCTGATGATGCTCTGCCAAACTTTGCGCCAATTCTGCAATATCAGCAGGATTCCATTCTTGATCAAAGGCTGTTTTCGGTGCAGATACAAAATAACGACGCGCCAAACTTGAGCCAAAAACCTGATGCATCCCTGTGACAGGATCACAAACCGACATGGCATTCCATGTATCGCCATGATAGCCAGAACGGGTGGTAATAAAATTGGTTTTCTCGGTTTTGCCTTGTGCTGTCCAGTATTGCACCGCCATTTTCAGCGCCACTTCAACAGCAACTGAACCTGAATCTGCATAAAAAATTTTATCTAAACTCGGTGGGGTAATTTCGAGCAGCAAACGCCCTAACTCAATAGCAGGACGATGGGTCAATCCACCAAACATGATATGCGCCATACTGTCGAGTTGCTCGGTCACAGCACGGTTCAGTTTAGGATGGTTGTAGCCATGAATCGCACACCACCACGATGACATGCCATCAATCAACTGGCGACCATCTTCAAGTTCAATGGTGCTGCCAAATGCCCGCTTAACCTTAAAGGTTGTTAAGGGCTGAGTCATAGAGGTGTAAGGATGCCAAAGATGTTCACGATCAAAAGCCAAATCCATCTGTTCTGTCATCCCACCATCATCCTTGATCTTGTAAAAAACTTGATGTGCTAAATCTTAAACCTGTCTACAGATAAAATAAATTGCGAGATTTGTCACTTATGGACCTGTTGGCGGGTTTTTCTGTAAATATTGGCAGATTTTGCTAGTCAACTCATCGGCATGGAACAATGGCAGCCCATGCGAGCCTTGCAAAACATCTACGCTTAAAAACTTTGCAGCTAAATTTTGCAGTTTAGCTGCAACTTTGCAATCAACTAAAACATCCTGCTCGGCAAAAAGATGATACTGCAGACCTGTATAATTTTTAATCTTAGTCACCAAGTTTAAGTTTTCCAATAAATCCAAACCGTGTTGAAGCAAAGATTGCGGCTGTGGCTGAACCAAACTTTGTAATTGTAATAGGTCGGTTTTACTACTAGTGACACCCTGACACACCATAAAACCAAAACGCTTTAGGGTCAGAATTGGGTCTTGTGCAAAAGATTGTTTAAACTGGGCAAACGTGGCTTGTGGCATAGCGGTATCCCAATCGGCTTGTGCAACAAAACACGGATTGGATGCAATGGTAATTAAGGTTTTATATCCTGCATATTGGCTGGCAATCGCATCGACCAGTAGCGTTGCCAATTGCCCACCCAGTGACCAGCCCATAATTACATCAAACTGACGTGCAAATTCAACCTGTTGCTGCATGACTTGAGCATCAGTAGCGTTAAAAATATTGATGAGCTCAACCCGAAAACCTTGTGCAGTTAAGGCTTGCTGTAACGGATTTAAGAGTGCAGTACCACCGCCCCAGCCTGTAATCAATAAAATCTGTTGTTGCACGTGGCTTGCTCTCAAGTTAGAAAATCACCTCAGTATAATACTGAATCGGCTCAATCGACATCTGCAAAGCACCAAGATACATCCTTAAAAAAACCAATTGATATAAAAAAGCCAATCTATAAAAACCGATCTATAAAAAAACCCGACTTATCATAAATCGGGTTTTGGTCTATTTTGCTTTGATCAGATTACATTTGCGATTGAATGTAGTTTTGTAAACCAATCAATTCAATTAAACGTAATTGTTTTTCCAACCAGTACGTATGATCTTCTTCTGTGTCGGTCATTTGCTGACGCAACATATCACGGCTGACATAATCGCCTTTTTCTTCACACAATTTTACGCCTTGCGCCAATTTTTCACGTACTTCGTATTCCAGTTTTAAATCGGCTTTTAAGCAAGACACCACATCTTCACCCACGTCGATGTCATCGCGCTGCATATTTGGAGTGCCTTCAAGGAACAATACACGACGAATTAAAGCATCGGCATGCTGCGCTTCTTCCTGCATTTCATGGTCAATGCGCTCAAAAATTTTGCTTAAACCCCAATCTTCATACATACGCGAATGAATCAGGTATTGATCGCGAGCAGCCAGTTCGCCACCAATCAACATATTTAAATAGTCTACGACTTCTGGATTGCCACGCATTTGCTGTACTCCCTTTCTTAATCCAGTCATTATGGACACATTCAGGCAAAATTGCAAAAGTTAATTACTGTAAGCCCATGATTTTTATAAAATTAAAATGAGAAACATACGCATTTGCAATATAACTTAAAAATTCCCATATATAAAACAACTGCTTGGCAAAACTTAGCTTTAAAAATGACAATACAATGATTTTGCATCATTTTGTAAATATTGAAAGAAACCATACTTTGACGCTCAAGTATCGTAAAAAACGCCTAAAAAGCGGATTTTAAAACCCAGCTGCTTTATGATAGTCACGAGTTCCATCACTTTCTTAAAATAATGACAAATCTAAATACATCTGCACCCATTTTAGTCACAGGCGCAACAGGCTATATTGCCAGTTGGGTCATTAAAAACCTGCTTGAACAAGGACATACCGTACACGCGACGGTGCGTGATCTGAAAAAAACCCACAGTTTTCAACATCTGACTGATATCGCGGCAAAAAGCACAGGCAACTTACAATTATTCCAAGCCAACTTACTTGAAGAAGGTGCTTTTGATCCCGCCATGCAAGGTTGTGAAATCGTGCTGCACATGGCCTCGCCTTTTGTGGTCACCAATTATAAAGATGCCATCAAAGACATTATTGAGCCTGCCGTCATAGGCACTGAAAATGTGTTAAACAGCGTTAATCGTACTGCATCGGTAAAGCGTGTAGTGGTGACTTCAAGTATTGCTGCAACCTATGGCGATGCGATTGATATTTTAAATACGGCCAATAATCGCTTTGATGAAAGTCACTGGAATACTAGCAGTAGCCCTGAGCATCAGCCTTATCCTTATTCAAAAGTGGCAGCTGAACGCAAAGCTTGGGAAATCGCAAAGGCACAAAACCGCTGGGATTTGGTCTGTATCAACCCTGCTTTGGTGCTTGGCCCATCGTTGACCAAAAACACCCAATCGGGCAGCGTGGAAGTGTTATTGCAGTTTGCCAACGGTATGACCTTGGCAGGTGTCCCTGCTATGTGGAATGGCATTGTCGATGTGCGTGATGTTGCCGATGCTCACATTCAGGCCGCATTCAACCCTGCTGCTGAAGGTCGCTATATTATTAGCGGTGGCACACTCAGCTTATTGGAAATGGGCAAAATTTTAGCGCAGCACTTTGGACGTAAATACCCTTTCCCACGCAATCAGTTACCTAAATTTGCCTTTAAAGCCTTTGGCCCTCTACTTGGTTTTTCCCGTAAATTTGTGGAACTGAATATGGGCTACCCAATTTATTTTAATGCGGAAAAAAGTCAGCGTGAATTGGGTATGCACTACCGCAATATTGAAACCAGTCTAGTCGAACATTTTCAGCAACTCATTGATGATGGCATTGTGAAGAAACGTTAAACCTTCGACTTCTCTCAGTAAAAACCAAGGCACTTCATCGTTGAAGTGCCTTTGTACCTATTAGTGGATAAAATGTAGGATGATGCTTATTCAAGCACACCATATTCCTGCATCAGCTGAATAAACTCAGCTTCATTCATGACCTGCACACCCAACTTCTCGGCTTTTTCCAGCTTTGAGCCAGCTTTCTCACCCGCCACGACACATTTGGTTTTACCCGAAACACTACCACTCACCCGTGCACCCAAAGCCTGCAACAACTGAGTCGCTTCATCGCGTCCCATTTGGCTCAACGTCCCTGTAATCACCCAACTTTCACCATTCAAAGGCTGACGTGTCGGTGCAATCGGAGCATCCCAATGAATGCCTGCAGCTAATAAACGATCCAACACTTCTAAATTATGCGGCGCTTGGAAAAAGTCCAAAATCCATTCTGCCGTAATATCTCCCACATCTGGAGTTTTCTTTAACGCTTCTAAATCAGCTTCACGCAAAGCCTCTAAAGTCTGAAAAGTATTGGCAAGCATCCGCGCGGTGGTTTCGCCCACACCACGAATTCCCAAGGCATAAATAAACGCAGCCAAAGTAGTTTTTTTGCTGTTTTCAATCGAGTCAATCAAGTTTTGAACCGACTTCTCACCCATTTTTTCAATGCCGAGCAAAGTGTCGCGGTGTTCGTGTAAATGATAAATATCAGCCACATTTTGTAGCAAGTTCAGATGCAGTAATGACTCCACCCAACGATCACCCAAACCTTCAATATCCATGGCTTTACGTGAGACAAAATGACGAATCGCTTCAATACGCTGTGCCGCACAATACAAACCGCCTGAACAACGCGCCAAAGCCTCACCTTCAGGCATCACCACAGGCGAATCACACACAGGGCATTGTTCAGGTAAATGCACTTCTTGCGCATCGGCAAGGCGAAATTCAGGCCAGACTTTTTCAACTTTGGGAATCACATCACCACTACGGTAAACACTGACCGTATCGCCTAAACGCACATCCAAACGGTGAATTTCACCAATATTATGCAAAGTAACATTGGATACCGTCACACCACCTACCGCAACGGGGTTTAAACGTGCCACAGGCGTCAACGTACCTGTGCGCCCCACTTGCCAATCAATATTTTCAATGGTGGTTAAAGCGGCAACTGCAGGGAATTTATAGGCAGTCGCCCAGCGCGGCTCACGACTTAAAAAGCCCAATTGCTGTTGCTGTTTCAAGTCATTGACCTTGACCACCATGCCATCAATTTCAACGCTTAAATTCGGACGCTCAAGGTTAATTTGCTCATAGGCCGCCTGAACATCTTGAATGCTCTTGCAGACAAAATGACGTTCGCCAATTTCAAAACCAAACTGCCCCAACCATGCCAAACTGTCGGACATGGTGCTTTGTCCATGAGGCGGCACACATTGCGCAATGCCATAAGCATAGAATGCTAAAGGACGTGAAGCCGCAATATTCGGGTCTAACTGACGCAAACTGCCTGCTGCTGCATTGCGTGGATTGGCAAAGGTTTTTTCACCTTTGGCTGTATTGGCCGCATTGAGTTTTTCAAAACCAAGTTTTGGCATCAACACTTCACCACGCACTTCCAAAAATTCAGGAATAGCCGTTTCTGTCGCACTCAAAACTTTCGGTAAATTGCGGATAGTTTTGACGTTGTGGGTAATGTCTTCCCCTGTTTCCCCATCACCACGGGTCACACCACGCACTAAAACACCATGTTCATACCAAAGTGAAATCGCCAAACCATCAAATTTGAGTTCGACATCGTATTCAATATTTTGGTTGGGCAAACGCTCTTCGACACGTCTTGCAAAGGCAAATAATTCTTCCTGATTAAACACATTGCCTAAAGACAACATTGGCACAGCATGTGTAACCGTGGTGAACTTTGCCAAAGGTGTGCCACCGACTTTATTGGTCGGTGTATCGGGTTGAACTAAATCTGGATACTGTTGTTCCAACGCTTTTAGTTGATGGAAAAGCTGATCATATTCACTGTCTGCAATTGTCGGTTGATCCATCACATAATAGGCATGATTGTGCTTGGCAAGCAGTTGAATCAATTGACGCATTTGCGCCACGACGGTTAAATCTACAGACATATTTTCCACCATAAAAAAGGGCGGTCTTGTTCCGCCCTTCAATTTTTTCTATGTAGCGCATGCTACAGCTTGTATTGCTGCGCACATTATAAAAATGCGGCTGCAAAGTTGCAATTTATCCTACTGCACTCAGTTCATTTGCCAAACACTTGACGTAGCTTATACCCAGTACGAGATCGCAATTCTAGACATGACTTGCCTGACCAGCACGATAATCTATCGCCTGATGACGCCAGTGTTCACGTAATTGTGGAGTAAACTCTAAATGGTTTTGGTCATAGACCGTTCCATCAATTTCACGTGCAATCAGTCCTGAAATGCTGACCATGGTATCAAAGGCATTTTGCACATCGCTGTGCGGCAAAGCGAGGAAGAACGCTAAACCTTTAACTTGTTCGCTCGATAAAGTTTCTAAATCAAAACCATCTGCGCCTTCATCATTAATTTGTAAAACTGAAAATAATAATTTAGTGCCATCTTCGTTATAGCGATGGAAACATGACATTTCACCGAAACGTAAACCATATTTCATCAAGACTTTTAAGGCTTTATCGCCCGAAAGTATGCGACGTTCAGGGAAGACATTCAGCGCGATAAAAGATTCAGCGGTTGCCAAGGCACTTTCTTCATCCATGATTTTTTGTTCATGCAAATGCGAATCTAAAATGCTGCTTTCTTCATTAAATTCTGAAATTTCGGCAGTTTCAATGTGTTGATTCAGGCTGTATTCAGTCGAAGCTTTGTTTTGCTCGACAGTCTGCGCATTCGGTTCAGTTTCTACAATCACTTGCTGAATTTCATCCGATAATGAATATTCTGAAGTTGTCGCTGTCGGGCTTGGCGTGTCTTGTGCAACTTCAGACTTCGATATCGTTGTGGATGGATCAAGCTCAGAATTTTCTGTATTTGCCTGCAAACTCGGTTCAACTTTGTCAGTTTCTGTGCTTGAAGAAGCCACGACATCATCCGTTAAAGCCTGTGGTTCAAACTTGGCAGGCGCATCTTGCGTAACTTCATCTACCGTTAAAGTCGGCTCCACACGCGGTGGCGTAGCGTCGCTTTGCAATTGGTCACGTACATGGCGTGGAATAATCGGTTTTTGGCTTTCTGCATTAAATTGCAGCTCCGAATCTAAGGATGGCGCTGAATCTACAGGTTTTTTTAGAATCATTTTCAAACCAAACGCCATGATCACAATAGCGATGACAATTCCAACGATTGTGGTGATTTCCATATTATGCCTCCGCGACTAGGCCGTATTCTGCGGCTTCTTCTAAATTTACGGTTACTAATTTTGAGGTTCCCGGTTCAGGCATGGTAACACCTAAGAGGTCGGTTGCCATCGTCATAGCAAGTTTATTATGTGTAATGTAAATGAATTGCACTTGTTCAGAAAGTTCTTTTACTAAATTACAAAAGCGCCCCACGTTAGCATCATCTAACGGTGCATCAACTTCATCGAGTACGCAAAATGGCGCTGGGTTTAAACGGAAGATTGCAAAAACCAAAGCCAAAGCTGTCAGCGCTTTTTCACCCCCTGAAAGTAAGGCCAAAGAACTGTTGCGCTTACCTGGTGGACGCGCCATCAATTTCACCCCAGATTGCCAGTCATCTTCCAAGCTCAGACTCGCTTCACCGCCATTAAAGACTTTAGGAAACAACTCCTGCAATTCGGTATTCACCTGATCAAAAGTGTTCATAAACAGTTTACGAGTTTCCTGATCAATACTTTTCATTGCCGCCTGCAACTGAGAAACAGTATTTTCCAAGTCTTCAATTTGATGGCTTAATTCTGCAAAACGGGCAGATACTTCTTCATATTCTTCCGAAGCCGCCAAATTGACCGCACCCAATTTATCAAACTGTTGCTGCGCTTTCGCCAGTTTTTGTTGATGCGCAGCGACATCAATCTGCAAACCTGTGATGATCTCGCTGTTTAAATCTTTTAACTGTTCAGAATAATGCTGATAGTCCGACTTTGCCGATTGCCATGCCAAGCGCTTTTCTTCGAGTTTGGCACGTAATTGTTCATCTTGCTGCTGTTGCTGCTGCCGTTGCTCGGTCAGTTGCTGCTGTTTGGACTGCACACTGTTCAATTCCACTTGCCATTCCTGCCAAGTTTTTTGCAGCTTTTCAGTCTGCTGCTGCTGCTCTGAAAACTGAGTTTCTAAGGCAGGCAATTCCAACTGAACAGGATCGACAAACTTTTTGGCTTGTTCCATTTGCGCCACAATTTGTTGATATTGTGCTTTTAAGAAAGTGGCATCTTTTTCTAACAGTTCAATTTGCTGCTGAGTTTTTACCGCTTGACGACGTAACAGCTCCACTTCTTGTTGCTGCTGCTGAAACTGTTGCTGTGAACTATCCAGCTGCTCATTCAGCTGCTCGACCTGAAATTGCAAGGTTTTATACTGCGGTAAGGCTTGCTCAAGTTTAAAAGCCAAAGCATGCAAATCAATTTCCAGATCATCTTTTTGCATAGCATCTTCTTCAAGCTGCTCATCTAATTGTGCCAATTGATGCTGTAATTGCTGTTGCTGTACTGCAAAAGCCTGTGCCGCACTTTCGGCTTTCGCCATTTGCACATCTAGCGTTTGCAAGGCTTGCTGTTGCTGTTTGAGCTGTTGCTGTTGTTGCTGCAATTGCTGCTGCAACTGTTTTACCTGTTGCTGCAATTCAGGCAGTTGCTGTTCTGCTTGCTCATATTGTGGCAGTTGCAACGCCAACGCCTGTTCAATTTCATCCAAGCGAATCCGATGGCTTAATGCCCCTTGCCCTGCCTGTGCCGCTTCATCATAAAACAGCCCGATTACCCAGTCTGCTCCCACATGATAACCATCTAAACTAAGGATAGACTGCCCTGCTTGTAATTGCACTTGCAATGCCAAAGCCTGCGATAAACTTTCTGTAATTGCGACACTTTGCCACAAGCTACTTTGCGGTGAAGCAATCCAGTCACTGAGCGACTCACACCCCGAAAGCTGTATTTTTGATGTTTTTGAATCTACAGCCAAATGAATTTTTAGCTGACGTGCGCGGCTGTCCTGAAATTCAATATCTGCTTCTACCACCTGCGCAGATAACCATTTAGCCAAGAACTTTTCAATTAAATTGGCATGTGGTTTCGCCACATCTGCAAGTTGTAATACTTGCATCAACTGCACCACATCGGTTTGGGCTTTTGGACTTTGCTTAATGAGCAATTGATTGAGGTTTTTCTGTTCTGACTGCAAAATCTGAATCTCAGATTTTAAGGTCGCACACTGTGCTTTGTGCTCATTATAGTTGGTCTGCAACGTGGCGAGTTGCTGAGTGCTGTCTTGAATATTCTGTTCTAGTGTTAGCATTTCAGCCTGCAAGCGGGTCTTTTCGTCTTGCAGTTGTTGCATTCCCTCTTGCTGATCTTGCGGCTGAATTTGTGCAAACTGCTGTGTCAGGGTTTGTTTTTGCTGTTCAATACGGCTGATATTTTTGGCTAACTGCTCACTTTGCGCCTGCATGTGCACATGCTTTTGTTGTTGCTGTTCTACTTGCGCTTTGACTTGGGCATATTGTGCAGCTTGGGTTTGTTGCTGTGCTTTTAAATCCTGAAATTGCTGGCTCTGCTGCTGCGCCAAATGATCTTGCTGCTGTAGATTTTCCTGTTGGTTTTCTTGCTGATCGACCAAACTCTCTAGCTGCAATTCAATCAACTGCAAACGCTCTTTGGTTTGTGCTTTTTGTTGTTCAAGCTGCGATAAAGTCGCGGTATTTTGCTGAAACAAACTTTGTTTTTGTTCCAAAGTCATTTTCAGTTCAGCCAGTTTCTTTTCTGCCTGTTGCCATTCTTGCTGTAGCGGTGTCGATTGCTGAATCAAACGCTGAAACAACTCACTGGTCGCAGTTAAGTCATGTTCCAAAGTGGTCAGCTCAGAGCGCACCAATTTAAAACTTTCCCCTAACTCATTCATACTCAGGGTATATTCTTGCTGTAAACGTGCACTTTGTTCACACTGAAAAGACAACACTTCGACTTTAATGGTGCGAATTTCGCTCTCAAGCGCTTTGTATTGAATTGCTGTTTCTGACTGACGTTTTAAGGTTTTTAATTGCGATTTTAGTTCTGAAGCAATATCTTCCAAACGCGCCAAGTTCTGCGTGGTGTGATCCAAATGCAGCATGGTTTCACGACGACGCGCCTGATAACGTGACACGCCTGCCGCTTCTTCAATAAACACCCGCATTTCTTCAGGTTTAGCATCAACCAAACGATTAATCATGCCCTGTTCAATAATTGCATAAGAACGCGGGCCTAAACCTGTACCCAGAAAAATATCGGTGATGTCACGACGACGACACTTGGTTCCATTTAAAAAATATTCAGACTTACCATCACGGTTGACCTGCCGACGTACCGACAGTTCATTATAGGCGTTATAAGCACCGCCCAATTTGCCATAGGTATTGTCAAAACGCAGTTCAACACTGGCTACACCTACAGGTTTGCGTTTGGCAGTTCCTGTGAAAATTACATCCTGCATACTGCCGCCACGCAACTGGCGCGCACTAGATTCGCCCATCACCCAACGAATGGCGTCAATCACATTGGATTTACCACAACCATTCGGCCCCACCACAGCGGTACGGTTGGCTTTAAAATGTAAGGTCGTACTGTCGGCAAAAGATTTGAAGCCAGAAAGTTTTAAACTGCTTAAACGCATAATGTCCCAATTAACGGCGTGAACGTCTTGCCCATGCAAGCTCGATCTGTTTCATACGGGTCAGAGATTCCAACACCAAGTTGCGCAAGTGTCGGCAAAAATCTTCCATAAATAAAGTGGCTTGTTGTGATTTTCTGCTTAAAATTGCATCACTCACCAGTTTAAATAATTCAAAAGATTCTTGTAACTCCCGACGCGAAGTATTTAAGGTCAAAAAGTAACTGCGTCTTAACGATGGCAATAACTCTTGATAGAACTTCATTAAATATAAATTTCCCACCATATCAGGCTGCCGTGCCAGATATTGAAAAATTAAATCATAAAACTTTTCAGTATTGCCCAAGCGACATTGCTCTGCCAGTTGCAGCAAAAGTTGTTGTAAGGCTTCGGCTTCATGCATTCGCCACGTGTCCGCAATACGCTGCACAATATAACCCAATAACAAACTGCTGCTGTCAAACAAAGCTCGGACTTGCTGTGCCGACATTTCCGACACAATTGCACCACGACGTGGAAAAATTTCAATCAGATGAGTACGTTGCAATAACAACAGCGCTTCACGTACCGAACCACGACTCACGTCCAGTTCTTTGGCGATGCGCAATTCCTGAATACGCTCACCTTCAACCAAATCACCGCTAATAATCTGTTCTGCGATGTGTCGGGCAATTTGTTCCGATAAACTTTCTGATTCTTGTTGTTGCATACTGTTCCTATCTTGTTTTTATAAGATGCAGTGATGAAAATTCGGAGCTACTCTCATTTAAGACATCTCAGGATCATCCTTCGACTGCAAGCATAGCTCCGATACAAGCATCTTTCTTTTTACTGCGAAACAGATCACAACGCCATGACATTGTCCGACAATTTCATGGCGCTAGAGCCAATTTTACATGGCTTAAAACAAAGAAAATAGCGACTCAACTTAGAAAAATACTCGCATACCCTGATATACAAAATAACAGCCAACGGTGGTCAGCAAGCAGGCAAAACATTTTTTCAACATCGCTGGCGATAACAAATGTGCCACTTTCGCACCAACTTTGGCAGTAATAAAGCTCATCACACTAATGCCTATAAATGCATAAATGTGGATATAACCAATGGTATTGGGTACTGCAACTTCGGCTTGCTTACCAAACCACATAAAGCCTAATGCGCCCGCCACCGCAATTGGCAAACCACAAGCGGCTGAGGTTGCTACCGCTTTTTGCATGACCACGCCGTAACGGTTTAAGTACGGCACTGTTAAACTGCCACCGCCAATCCCAAAAATTGCAGAGGCAATGCCAATCCCACCGCCCGCCATGACTTGCTTTGCAGTTGAAGGCAAATGATGTGAAGGATCAACCGCAATATTTGCGCCTCTAAACATCTTAAAAGCCACCCACAGTGCAAAACCGCCAATTAATAATTGTAAGCCTTGCCCCGAAAGGAAATCGGCAATACCTGCACCAACAAATGCACCCACAATTAAACCAGGCGCAAGATTACGAAATACAGGCCACATCACCGCACCTTTTTTATGGTGTGCCGTAACTGAGCTGATCGAAGTTACAATAATGGTTGCCAATGATGTCCCCACCGCCATGTGCATTAACACCGATGGGTCATAATTGAGTTGAGTGAACACAATATATAAAATTGGCACAATAATTAAGCCGCCGCCCACGCCAAACAGCCCTGCTGCAAATCCAGCAATTGCACCAATCAATAAATATATGATTAACTCCATAAATATATTCCACTATTTGTAAATTCGTATGGATGTAGAAACCCGACAACTGCAACAACAACTCACAGAAGCAGGACAGCTTCCAGAAGTACTCATCCTGAAGCCGATTACCACTTCCACCAATGATGATGTACGGGAAATTGCACAAAAAGGTGTGCAGAGTGTCTTGGTATGCAGTACCAGACAAACGCATGGTCGAGGACAACGTCAACGGCAATGGGTATCACCCGAAGGGAACATCTATTTAAGCACATTGCTAAATTTACGAACACCTGTAAATGGGCGTTTGGCTTTAGAAATTGCGTTAAATATCTTGCAAATGCCGAGTCTACAGGCGCTGAATCTACAAGTAAAATGGCCAAATGACTTATACAGCCCGCAAGGCAAATGGGGCGGCATCTTAATTGAGCCAATTTCTGCACAGCAAGTCATTGTTGGGGTTGGGCTTAATCTTGCACCTGTCAGCTCAGCAGTTATTGATCAAAAAACCACATCTTTAACCGAACTGGGTTTGGTATCTATTGATCGTGTGCGCCTGATCGCAGAGCTTTATCTTGCCATTCAACAAGCCTGCGACTGGTTTAATCACGATTGCTATAATTTGGCATCTCGCTTCAATCATCATGCCGCATTTATGCAACAACAAGTTGAATTTGAACATTTTAAAGGTACTTGTCAGGGTACTTTTTTAGGCATTCAGGATGATGGCGCAGTGCAAATTGAAACGGCACAAGGGCTTGAAGTTTTTTATCAGGGACGTTTACGCCCTATCGATCATGCCGAGTCATCTTCATGAAAAATTTATGGCTAGATATTGGTAACACCCGCCTGAAATATTGGGTCACAGAACAAGACCGCATCATCGAACATGAAGCAGAATTGCATTTGCAATCTCCTGCCGATTTGTTGCTGGGTTTGATTCAACACTTTAAAAGTCTGAATGTGCATAAAGTAGGCGTGTCATCGGTACAAGATCAGAAGAATAATCAACGCATTCACTTGATTTTAAAAACCCTGAATGTGCCTGTGATTTATGCCAAAGTGCATGCAGATTATGCAGGTTTGCATTGTGAATATGATATTCAACAACTGGGGATAGATCGCTGGCTGCAAGTGCTTGCCGTGGCAAATGACCCACAAGAAAATTATTGTGTCATTAGTTGTGGTACGGCGCTGACTATTGATTTGGCGGATGGACTGACGCATTTAGGCGGCTATATTTTACCGAACTTATATTTGCAACGTGATGCACTGATTCAAAACACCAAAGGCATTAAAATTCCCGATGCTGCATTTGATGAACTCACCCCAGGACGCAGCACCATTGATGCTGTTCATCATGGTATTTTACTCGGCTTGCTCAGCACCATTGAGCATGTAATTCGACAGTCACCACGTAAACTGATTTTAACGGGTGGCGATGCACCGCTGTTTGCCAAATTCTTGCAGCAATATCAACCGCAAGTCGAGCAAGATTTATTGCTCAAAGGTTTGCAGCGTTATATTCAATATGCAACCCATGAAGTGCACTAAAAACCAAACATTGCTCCATCTACGCTGATAAATCTTTCGGTGTAGCTGTCATCTACGAATAAAGAACAACAAAAAAGCAGGCGCATTTTTATGCGCCTGCTTTTTTAACACTTTGATTCTAAGATGTTTTTAACAATTATTTCTTGGTTGGGTCGTTGCCACCAAACAATGGCCCCATACCGCCGCCACTGAATTGCTTTTGTAAACCGCCCAGTGAACGCATCATTTTTGCCATGCCCGATGGATTGGCAAATTTTTTCATCATTTTTGCCATTTGTGCATGTTGCTTGATCAACTTATTCACTTCTGACACATCCATACCACAACCCGCAGCAATACGTTTTTTACGGCTTGGATTCATCAGGTCTGGGTTACGACGCTCTTTGATGGTCATCGACTGGATAATCGCTTCCATCTTTTTCACTTGCTTTTCAGGATTGGCTTGCGCAATTGCATCTTGAATACCTGAGTTGCTCATGCCAGGCAACTTATCTAAGAAGCCCATCATGCCGCCCATTTTATTCATTTGTTCAAACTGCATCAGCATATCTTCAAAGTTGAAGCTGCCGCCTTTTTGCAGTTTTTTCGCCATTTTTTCGGCTTTTTCTTTGTCGATTTTACGTTCAACTTCTTCGACCAAAGACAGCACGTCACCCATGCCCAAAATACGTTGTGCAACACGTTCTGGGTGGAATGGCTCTAGGGCATCGAGTTTTTCACCCATCCCCAAGAATTTAATTGGTTTACCCGTAATCGCACGAACTGAAAGTGCTGCACCACCGCGCGCATCACCATCAGTTTTAGTAAGGATTACACCTGTTAATGGCAAGGCATCATTAAAGGCTTTGGCTGTATTTGCCGCATCCTGACCCGTCATGGCATCGACCACGAACAAGGTTTCAGTCGGTTTAATCGCTGAATGTAATGCCTTGATTTCATCCATCATGTCATCATCGACGTGCAAACGACCTGCAGTATCGACAATTAACACATCAGCAAACTGAATTTTTGCCTGTTCGATGGCACGGTTGGCAATATCGACAGGGTTTTCATTGGCATTTGAGTCAAAGAAAATTGCGCCAACTTCGCCTGCAACCGTTTGTAGCTGTTTAATTGCCGCAGGACGGTAAACGTCGGCAGACACCATCGCCACTTTTTTCTTTTGACGTTCTTGTAAGAAACGTGCCAATTTTGCTGCAGTGGTGGTTTTACCCGCACCCTGCAAACCTGCCAATAACACCACAACCGGTGGCTTGGCAGCAAGGTCAAGGCTTTCATTGGCCTCGCCCATCATTTTTGTGAGTTCGTCATAGACAATTTTGACGAACGCCTGACCAGGGGATAACTGAGTCATCACTTCCTGACCCAATGCCTCTTCCTTAACTTTCGCGATGAATTCACGAGTTACAGGTAACGCCACATCGGCTTCAAGAAGTGCCATACGTACTTCACGTAACGTATCTTTAATATTGTCTTCGGTTAGCTGCCCTGAGCCAGTAACATTTCTTAAACTCTGCGTGAGTCGTTCTGTTAAGGTATCAAACATTGCAAATTCCGCTTAAAATAGCCATTAGCAAAAAAATGTTTCTTTAAAATAGAAAATTTATGCACAAGATGCTATAGGATACTGTAGTTCGCATCGAATTTATATAAATGAATATTCATCATCCTGAAAAAGGTTTGACATGATCAGTCTCCCCTTGGTTTATACGATTTTAGCATTAATCGCTTATACCAGTTCTTTTTGGTATTTATTTTCACATTTAATGTCTAAACGTGCGCCAAATCACTGGTTTATTCGTTCTCTGCTCAGTTTGGGCTTATTGCTGCATGCTGCCGTGTTGTATAACGATATGTGGACGCCGATGGGTGTCAACTACAACGTGTTTAACCTAATGTCATTTACTGCGGGTTTAATGTTGTTATTGAGCTTGCTGTTCAGCAGTTACCGACCTGTAATTGCGCTAAATTTGATTGGTATTCCTGTAGCAGCAGTGGGTTTAATTGCAGGTTTTTCATTCAGCCAACATAATTTATTTATTAACCAAAACTCGATTGGTTTAGATATTCATATTATTTTATCGCTGTCTGCTTATGCCGTATTGTTGATGGCGACCATTCATGCCGTGCTCATGTGGTTTCAAAACCGCGAACTGAAAAACAAACAAAAACGTCGGGTTTGGGTAAATTTGCTGCCGTCTTTGCAAGATATGGAATCTTTGCTGTTTGATATGTTGATTGCAGGTTTTGCCTTACTCACAGTCGCACTAGGTTTTGGTTTCTTTACGGTAGAACATTTCTTTGCACAGCATTTAGCACATAAAACTGCCTTTAGTATTATTTCTTGGTTTGTCTATGGGTCGTTGTTACTTGGGCGTTATAAGTTTGGCTGGCGTGGACAAAAAGCGATTCGCTTTACCATTATTGGCTTCTTTTTATTGGCGCTCGGTTTTATTGGTTCTAAATTTGTGTTGGAAATGATTTTGAGTAAGTAAGGTGTTTTTATTTTGCTCATTCAAAGTGTAGGATGATCAATTATTTAATAGCATAGTCGAGGGGGAATGGGCTGTTTAAATTAAGCCAATCATTTAAATGATTTCTAACGATGTAAGAACTCAATTAAAAGATCTAGTCTAGGATGCACATCAACTGCATGGACTAGATAAAACTTGAGATACAGATCACTGTGTCAAATAAAACAGCTTAAATACCAGAACCTTAGCTACAACCACTTCAATTCAAAACCCTTTTCCTAGACAACCCACAGAAAAAAACGTATAACTCCACTTTTGTTTGAACTGGCAGCATCTTGTGAAACTGATTCTTGCACCCATGGAAGGCTTAACCGACCCCATCATGCGTGATGTACTCACGTCTGTCGGCAGTTTTGACTGGTGCGTGACAGAGTTTATTCGGGTCACAGACAGCATTCTGCCAGACCATATCTACCACACTTATTGCCCTGAACTACTTACCAACGGCAAAACTGCTGCAGGTACGCCTGTGCATGTTCAGTTTTTGGGGAATAATCCTGAAATGTTAGCCGCCAATGCAGCCAAAGTTGCGGCTATGGGCGTACCTGCAATTGATATGAACTTTGGCTGTCCTGCCAAAACAGTCAATCGGCATCGTGGCGGTTCAGTTTTACTCGATGAACCCGAAGTGGTGTATGAACTGGTTAAAGCGGTGCGCGATGCCGTTCCTGCTCATATTCCAGTTTCCGCCAAAATGCGTCTAGGCTATATGGATCGGAACTTCATGCTAGAAAATGCGCATGCCATTGAAGATGCAGGCGCAGCATGGGTTACAGTGCATGCACGTACCAAAGCCGATGGCTATACCCCTCCTGCATTTTGGGATCAGCTACGCCCTATTCGTGAAGCATTGAAGATTAATGTCATTGCCAATGGTGAAATTTGGAACAATGCCGATGCCAAACAATGCCAGTTAGAATCGGGCTGTGAAGATTTGATGATTGGCCGCGGTGCAGTCACCACTCCAGATTTGACCCAATGTATTCGTCAAAATTCAGACCTGCCTTTGCTGAGTTGGCAAGATTTGCTGCAACTGCAAATTCGCTTTATTCACGGCCCTGCCAAAACTGAAATTGGCATGCTAGGACGTTATAAACAATGGCTCGGTATGATGTCGAAACATTACCCCGAAGCCAAAGCTTTATGGGATGAAATCAAGCGTCTGAAAAAGTTGGATGAAATCATTGAAAAATTAGTCGCACACGCGACTTAAACAGTGCATCCAGCGAGCTCCAGATTTATCTAAAAAATTTCAGCTTTTATTAGGGTCTGCTCAGTTTTAGCCTACAGCGCAAGCCATTTATGAAATGTCAAAAGCCCCTAGTGAATATCGGCTATTCAACCTTGCTGACAAAGCTTGGCATTTCCCATGCACTGCCTGCAAAACCTTTGCATTGTCTTGCATCGAATTGATAGCTTTTGACAAACTGCTGACCATTCCACGCCCACTCAATTTGACTGAAACAATCGCCAATTCCACGCCCTTTTTGATAGGCAAAAATCTGTCCATTGCTAAACTCTGAAGCAGAATCAGTTACAAATTGCTGTATCTTTTGCAGTTTTTTATCCATAACCCAATAAGCCACACCCCAATTATAAGCCCCTCGCCAACAGCTTGCCTCAACCAACACGCTATCTTGATTTAAGAGATAAGTATGAATCTGCTGTTCTGCTTGTTCAGGTTCAAACAGCATATAACAATCTTCACGATCTACGGTTTTTTGTAAAATTGGATATAACTTTTCTGCACTGGCCGCGGTAAGCACCTGTGCTTTGGCGGTTCGGTGTTGAGGCTGCATGAGAATGTTAATTTTAGGCATCGCTTGCGCTTTTAAGACCTGCGTGGATGCTTGATTGCCTTTTGCCAATATTGCGGAGTCTGTACCCACACGTTTTTGAAATTCATCCATTTTTAGCAACACTGCACTCATGCCTGCATCAGACAATTTCCAGCGTTGTTGACCATGTTTCAACTCGATCACGACATGCTGACGCGCCTGTGCCAACAGCTTTTGCACACTGGCAGCAGATAAATTGGCGATACTTTCATGAAAGTTTAATTGCTGCAAAGCGCGTTCATTTAAAAATAAAGTGGCTTGAGCAATATCTTCTTGAATTTGCAATTGTCCTTGTACAGCAGTCTTTGCACCTGCTTGACGGGTCAATAACATACTGATCGGTTGTTCAAAATCATCATCGGCTTGGTAGCCTGCAGCACGGCAAGTTCCTGTATTATCACAGGCCAACTCCCAATCTTGATGCTGAAAATACAGTCCTTGCAAAGCAGTCGGCTGGCTTGAAGCAATCGTTTTTTCAGTAGTGATTGGTACTGCAAAAATATTAACACTACCCAACAAACCACTGATCGCCAGCAATATTTTTAGATTGCATCTGAAATTCATGATCTTCACAACTCCTGAAATGGTCATCTATAATTCAATGGCTCAATCAAAGCGAAATTTAACGCCTTGCCTATTTAGCTCAATAAAAAAGCACGCCGCAGCATGCTTTCCTAATGCAATTGAACATCAAGATTTAATGTAAAAAATTACGATTCCTGTGTTAAATCCTTGACCGTGGTGCTTGCGCCATTGGTTTTCACTGACTCAATTCCTTTGTCACGCGATTGTTCAGAAGTATAGAGCTGACTCGTACCAATAATCTGATGGTTGGCAGCTTTTAAATTAAAATACGGCTTATCATTCTTAGATGTCAGTCGATCATAACGCCCATCATCCTGACTGTTCTTTTGTACCGAAGCGATGCCATTTTTTGCCGATGCTTTCGCCTTATACTGTTCACTGGTTAAGATAATTTCGCCATTCCCTGCTTTAAGTACAAAGCGATACTGACCATTGCTTGCTTGTGAAATCTCAAACCATCCTGACATAATTGCCCCCAGTTTTCTTGTGAGTGGTAAAGTGTGTTTTGAATGATGATAGGTTTTCAAACTGCCTAAAAATATTCTTTTCACTTAAAATATAAAGGGCTTAGGCACAAGAAAACAATATTAATTTTGTACACTCTTAAAGTTATTGTTGCTCAATTTGAATACTAAAATACTTTTATAAACTCCATAAAAAAGCGCAGGCAACTCAAGTCGCCTGCGCTGTTGAAATCTGCTTAAACTTAAGCTTTTTTCACATATTCAGATTTTAATTTCATAGCCCCCATGCCATCAATCTTACAATCAATGTCATGACCATCTGCAGCATCTGGAATTAAGCGAATATTTTTCACTTTCGTTCCCACTTTTACAGCAGCCGAAGAACCTTTAATTTTCAGGTCTTTAATCACAGTCACCGTGTCGCCATCTGCCAACACGTTGCCGTTTGCATCTTTAATCACAGCAGCAGTTTCTTCTAGCTGTTCCCCTTCTTTCCACTCATGTGAGCATTCAGGACAAATCAGTAGGTCGCCATCTTGGTAAGTGTATTCTGATTGGCATTTTGGGCAATTTGGCAAAGACATAAAAAACCTCAAAAACTATATTATAGCATTTTTTACTGAATTTTCATAAACTTAAAATCCTTATAAAGCACAAGGATAATCAAATAAAACTCTTTAATTGGACTGTGCTAAGCGTTGCAGCATCACGCGTTTTAATACCACTACATGATTGTGCTGCTCATCTTTAGCTGCTGTGACCAGAGTGATTTTTTGCTGCTGTGCCAGTTCACACAACGCCTGTAAAGCCTCTTCTTGCTCTGCTAATTCAGCTATATAACGCTGCTGAAACTCATCCCAATGTTGTTCAGGGTTTTGATGATACCATTTACGCAGCCCAGTCGAAGGCGTAATTTCTTTGGGCCATAAGTCAATACGAGCGCGTTCTTTACTCACACCACGCGGCCATAAGCGATCAACCAGCACCCGTGTTCCATCTGCCTGAGTCGCTTCAAGATAAGCGCGTTTCATTGCAATATCCATATTTGCACCTCTGCATCTTTTATGATGACGTCATCAGCGCCAAAGTTTTAGGCAGCAGATTATGTATCACAAATAAAAAAGCATGTGATCAACACATGCTTTTCAGATACCCGATTTAATCTTCGTAATCGTCTTCGTCTTCATCATCGTAGACGTAAGCCATACAGCCCCAGCCATCGTATTCACCGCCATGTTCTTCAGCAATTTTGCTGAACCATTGCTCTAAATCGACAATGTCTGAATACTCTGGTTCCATGTAAACATAAATGGTAATGATCCATTCAACTGCGTCAGATTCTTCATCTTGGAATAATGAAATTTTTTGTTCTTCGGCCAACAAATACAAAGCACATTTTTCAGCTTGTTCTTGTGTGGTAAAAGCGATGGAGTACTCAATCTCATGTGGCTCTGTCAGGTCATCCCCATCTTCATGCATTTGCCAAAGTACATTGCCATTATCATCATCAGGGAATTGTTCATAGTCACGTGTCATGCGAATATCCTTGTTATCTTTTTAGCCAATATATATCTGGCAAGTGACAAAATAGTGAATTCAACATAGCACAAATTTGCCCGAAGGACTCAATTTTCATCTCGTTTTACACTGACTTTAGTCTGAATTACCCAGAAGCTTGCTTTTACATGACACTACAATTGCTTTAAGCATTTGCAGCCAGTTTAATTTGTGGCATCTGACAAGATGCTTTCCTGTTTAAATGCCAACAGTAAAGCAGCAAACTTTAATTCTTCTTGTCGAAGTGTTAAGTAAGAGTCTAGAATTTTTGCGTGTCCAAATGCAGCCGCATAATGATTCAGCAAAGTAAAATCATCCTGCAAAGCTTGAAGCGATTCAGCCAGATTATGTTCAGTCAGCTGCGCCAAATATAAATCTGCTTTACTATTAAATGCTTGAGCCAGCAAAGTCACTGCCGCTAGACGGCGTTGCTCATCGACAAAAGCACAATGCGCAACTTCTTGATTTTTGACCGCATCTTGAATCTTGTGTCGTACTTGCTGCAGGTGTTGTGCTGCATCACTATAGCCATAACCTTCAATCAGATCATCCAATAGCTGCTGTGCAGGCAACTGAAAAGCAGGCGTATGATGTTCAATTTTATGATACAGCGCGGTCATAATCTGTTCGAGTTGCTGACGTTCTTCAACCAAGTTATAAAAAGCACCCAATTGATCTTGTGCTGTTTTAAGCGTTTTGGCTTTGGTTTTTTGCTCATGCTCGGCTAAAAAATCTCGAACTTTTTCAACTTGTTGCTTGCACTGCTCCCGCGTATTTTCCGCTTCGGATTTAATCATTTCTACAAACATTTCTACTTGTTGACGACGTTCTAATACATATTGCTCAACGTCTAAAATATGTTGATAGTGCTGCAAGGTTTCTAAACGACCTTTTAAACTGCCTATTTCGATGCGTAGCATGGTGAGCTGATGCTCTAATTCATTACTTTCTAACTCATCGGACGCCAAATTGGAGCGAGTGCGGTCTAAATTGCTTTGTAAAGATTGAATGCTGGCAGACAACTCACGGCGGCGCTGAGATTGCCAAAAAATAATCACCACCAAAACAATAATGATTGCACCCAATATATACAGCATATAACTTCTCCCACCCGCATTGGTCTGCCATATTTTGAAAAACCATCTTCAGTTTTTAAAGACGCTTTCTAACCCGCTTTGACAGCCCACCACACTCAAAAACACAAAGTTTTAAAACAGCGAGTTATTCACATCCTTTATTTATGCCAAGGCAAATGAATAACGACAGCTCTAAGGATACGTTAGCGAGTTAGCGGCACGAAGACTATCCCAATTTTTGAGTATTTTCACAAAAAAATTGAAAAATATGCGCCTGTTAGAAAAATTGAATCCAAAAATCTCTAAAAAGGAAGCTGTGCCCGAATTGCAACAGGAATTTGGCTTAACGGTTGCGTAAAAGCCAAATAACTAGCATGCAGCGCCATCCGACCTAAAGTGCTTTTTTTCGGTTCAGGATGATATAACTTATCGCCTGTAATGGGATGTCCAATATATTGCATGTGTACTCGTAACTGATGCGAACGCCCTGTGATTGGGGTGAGCAATACACGGGTAATATCTTCAACCGCACAATATTCCAAAGCCTGATACAGCGTTTGCGCAGGCTTGCCTAAATCGAAATGCACAATTTGGCGTGGACGGTTTTCCCAATCGGTAATTAAAGGCACATCGACACTGCCCTCACCTTCAAGTTTGCCTTGAATTAAAGCAATGTAGTTTTTTTCTACTGTTCGCGCCTGAAACATTTTACTCAATGCGACTTCTGCATCACGATGCTTGGCGAACATGAGAATGCCTGAGGTCGCCATATCTAAACGATGGGCAATTTTTGCCTGAGGATAATCTGCGAGTACTCTTAAATATGCGCTGTCCTGATGTTCGGGCAAACGCCCAGGCACCGACAATAAACCTGCGGGCTTATCAATCACCAATAAATCGTCATCTTCATAGACAATTACTAAGGGATCTTGTGGAGGTGCATAAATAAAGTTGTCGTTTAAAGCCATGAACATACAGCATACAAAGCGGTGCGGGCAAAATATCAAGCACAGCCCGAACTGTCAATTCAGTCGGGCGATGTACTTTTTAGTGTAAAGATTTAGATTTTAAATTGGCTGAGTCTGCCAAGCTTAATCTGTCAAACTTAGTCTGCGAAACTTAGTCTGCTAAATAGTATTCCACCGTAGACACCACACGTACTTTTTTCAAATATGGCGTGTTGCTGTCACGATCTTCAATACTAAATACACCCTGATTGGCTGATTTAATTTTACCTAGACGACTGTCAGAATCTGCGGCAAATTTTTCTGCAACACTGCGGGCATTTTGTGTGGCTTGCTCAATCATGGCAGGTTTAATGTCATTTAGTTGTGTATATAAATATTCGGTACGTTGCCCGTAATCTTCACCACCAAAGGCAATTCCATTTTTGCCTAAATCGACCAAACGGCTTTGTGCGCTGCGCACTTTATCAATATTTTTGGTATAGACCGTAATGGTTTGATGTGCGGTATAACGCAAAGCAACATTGCCATCGCCACCATATTGCTGGGCGTATTTATCGGTAATTACAGGAGCAGCAATGGTGATTTCTTCAGGACTAAAACCTTCATTTTTTAAAAAGTTTTGAATCTGGGATGTTTGGCTTTGCATGGTGTCGTACAGCGCGGCCAAGTCTTGACTGGCGGTACTAAAACGAATTGGCCACACCGCGACATTGGCTTTTACTTCACGTTCAGACAAACCTTTGACTGAAACCACACGCTCATATTGTTTAATTTTGAGTGCGCTATTGCCCAATATCCAACCTGCGAGCACCATTCCCAAACAAATTAGACCGCCTAAAATCAATGCAGGTTTAAATTGATTCATGTTTGCCAACTCCTCAAATTGCGGGCTTTTCGCCTCTATTTCAATGACCGTGTGTTTTTAATGTACTGTCTAAAGTGGTTGTTTCTATGCTTTTCGATGCTTGTTTATAGAGTTTTAAATTAAGGTCGCATCATATACAGCGCAATGAGTGGCGCAATATTCAATAGCAATACCCCAATTAGACTGCCATGCCGCCATAATGAATGGCATCAAAACTTGCATCTGACAATTTGAACCATCTGCCATGTAACTGTCGCAGCCAGTCATGCGCGAAAATCACCACCACAAACCACAGCATTAAAATGGCATAGTTAATCAGTGCGCAGGTCAGTAATAAACGACACCAAAAATCGTAATCAACACTCATATCACACCTAATTAGATGTAGATGATTATTGCAAATTAACAGATTTGAATGAAAAATTTGATGGGAGTTTTGTAGCAGAAAGATGGTTTAAAATTCATTTAAGCTTTTATTTTGTCTGGATTTTATTGTCTTGATCTTGTTTTGTTTTTTATATTTTTAACAATATTCTTTAGGGTGTTAGGGAAAACAACTGTGGTTTACTTCAACTATCATGCTGGATAAGCCATGATCTTATAGCCTATAAACTTCTGGTTTATAGCGTCCTAAGCCGAATCGAGACCTTTTGGGTAAGTACTACACGCACGTTGTACGCAACTGGTAGCAATCTACTCTTTTCGATCCCCATCACACCCTTGAGATATATAGTAGTGATTTGAGGATGGGATTGTTTCCCCGTAATGATTTTATTTTGATTAATTTTTAAAATTTTTATCACTTTTTAAGTCATATTTTAAAAAATTTTCCAAATAGACATTTTTTATGCACTTAAATCATCAAATAAAGCTCAAATATTAAATTTATTACCACACTTATTTTTAAAATATTTTCAAACTGACCACAAACCTATGTGGAGGATTCAACAACTTTCTTTTTTCCTCGAATCCAGCGAATTGCCCAAATTAAGGTCAGGAGCACCACAAAAACCACCAATACAGGCACAATGAAGGACAACACTGAAAGTACGGCAGCCCCAATCCACTCTCCTGTAGAAATCACAGGATTTGCAACACCGCCTGTGGTTGCGGTTGATACACCACGTGCCGCAACTGTACTCATTTGCACCACACCTGCTGTTCCACCACCGACAATAATGGCAGAAGCCCAACTGGCAAATTGCGACATTTCGCCACTGCTTACAGCCATTGTGGTGAGTGTACCTGCAATCATGGCGGCAGGCGTTGCAACGGTATCGAGTAAGTTATCAACCCACGGTACATAATACGCAGCAATTTCACTGATTGTTGCCACGGTCAAAGCCAGACAAACAGCAGGCATCGCCAACCATTCAAAACCTTTTAAGGGTTCAAACCAACCCATGAGCGCGGCAACACTCATAACCAATATAGGTACGAAAACCCGAAAACCACTGGCAGCACTTAGCCCAATGCCGACACATAAACCGAGTATTGTTTCCATGTTGTACCTCATTGCCTTGGGTTTTCTTTAGGTAAAATAGCAAAAAGCCCCATCGGGTGATAGGGCTTTAGATTAAAAACAGGATCAGCTGTTTTAAGTCGTGTAGCTTAGGCAACCTTGTTGTTATATTCGGTGCCATGGCATTTGGTACACGGTGGTAGACGGTCTGTACCAATTTCTAAGTAAACGCGATGCCCGCATTGGACACAAAAATAGAAGCCTGTTCCTGGTTTATCACCTGCAGTTACCATCTTTGTTCTCCGTGTGGTTTAGAAATGGTCAATCCAGTATATCTATTCTGTGATGATTGTCTATTGTCCATTTTGACGGGTGATGAGGGCAGTTAGGCAAAGGATGATTTTTATAAAAAATCTAACTCACTTACAAAGGATTAGATACCCAGTTTTCGACTTTTAATCCATCGACACGAGTAAATTCTTTTTCGTTATTGGTGACCATGACCCAATGATTTGCACGTGCATGTGCTGCTAACCATAAGTCATTTGCGCCAATGATCTGCCCCTTAGATGCAAAGTTCTGGCGTATTTCTGCATAATGGTGTGCAACATTTTCATCCAATTCAACCACTTGAATCATTGATGTTAATTCATCTATGACTTTTAAAGCCTTTTCTTTATGTTGACTTTTTTCTGCACCAAAACGTAATTCTCCCAACGTAATGACAGAAATTAATATATTTCGATGCGGAAGATGTTTTTCAAAATACTGACGCACAATTTCAGGTTGGTATTTAATAATGTAAATACAAATATTTGTATCTAATAAATATTGTACTTGCATTAGAACATTTCCCGTTCTTGAGGCGGCAGATCTTCTCTTTCATCTGCATAAAAGTCATTTGGCATTTGGGATAACGCTTTAAATAACCGATCTACCGTGACTGGTTTTTCACGAAGAATCACTTCATCACCACGACGAAAGATTTCAACTTCTTTGCCTTCAAAGCGAAATTCTTTAGGCAATCGAATGGCTTGACTTCGTCCTGTCATAAAAACTTTTGCGGTAGTCATTGGGCTACTCCATCGTTTTTGATACATATCTTATGATAGGTATTTATTGGGTGTTTTTCAACCAAATAAACTTCTACTTTTAAATTTTATTGTTTTTGATAACTGCTGATTTTTTGAATGAAAGATACTTTTTAGAAAATTAAGTTAGGTTTACAAGGAGTTTGCTGTTTAATTCACAATATATTCATCTTCCAAAAAAAAAAGACCTCACTTAACAATGAGGTCTTTTCTCAACAATAATCATTCTCTAACATTTCTTTAAAGAAGAAAAATTAAAGAAGATTCTTAAAACATCATCAAGCCACATTCCCTTCCAAGAAATCCTGCGCAAAGCGTTGCAATACACCGCCCGCCTCATACACAGATACTTCTTCTTCGGTATCTAAACGACAAGTTACTGGCACTTCAATTGTTTGGTTTTTACCATCATCCGTTGAACGCTCAATCACCAAAGTCAAAGTCGAACGTGGCGCAATATTACCAATCACGCTATAAAGTTCCGTACCATCCAAACCTAAAGTTTTACGGTTAACACCCGCTTTAAACTCAAGTGGCAATACGCCCATACCCACCAAGTTGGTACGGTGAATACGCTCAAAACCTTCAGCCACAATCGCTTCCACACCCGCAAGACGCACGCCTTTTGCAGCCCAGTCACGGCTTGAACCCTGACCATAATCTGCACCCGCAATAATAATTAACGGCTGCTTACGGTTCATATAAGTTTCAATCGCTTCCCACATACGCATTACTTCGCCTTCTGGCTCAACACGCGCTTTAGAACCTTGCTTAATTGTGCCGTCTGAACGTACCACCATTTCATTAAACAATTTCGGATTCGCCAAAGTTGCACGCTGTGCAGTCAAATGATCACCGCGATGCGTTGCATAAGAGTTGAAATCTTCTTCTGGCAAGCCCATTTTTGCCAAATATTCCCCTGCTGCCGAGTCTAAAATAATCGCATTCGATGGAGATAAATGGTCTGTGGTGATGTTATCGCCCAAAATTGCCAACGGACGCATATTGGCTAAAGTACGTGGCGCAGCCAATGCACCTTCCCAATATGGTGGACGGCGGATATAAGTACTTTGTGGACGCCAGTCGTAGAGTGGACTTTCAGATTTTTCCGACTCTCCCAAATCGAACATTGGAATGTACACTTGGCGGAATTGTTCAGGTTTAACCGATTCTTTCACCAAAGCATCAATTTCAGCATCAGATGGCCAAATATCTTTCAGATAAATCGGGTTACCATTTTGATCTGTGCCCAAAGCATCTTTTTCGATGTCAAAACGAATCGTTCCTGCAATCGCATAAGCCACAACCAACGGTGGCGATGCCAAAAATGCTTGTTTCGCATACGGATGGATACGACCATCAAAGTTACGGTTACCCGACAGCACAGCAGTCGCATACAAGTCACGGTCAATAATTTCTTGTTGAATCGCTGGGTCTAATGCACCAGACATACCGTTACAAGTAGTACATGCATAAGCGACAATACCAAAACCAAGTTTTTCTAAGTCTTTCAGTACGCCTGCTTCTTCCAAATACAATGCAGCCGCTTTAGAACCTGGTGCAAATGATGATTTCACCCAAGGCTTACGCACTAAACCTAACTCATTGGCTTTACGTGCCAACAAACCTGCTGCTACAGTATTACGCGGGTTTGAGGTATTAGTACAAGAGGTAATCGCAGCAATGATGATGGCACCATCTGGCATTAAACCATCAGTACGGTTTTCAACCACACCTGCAATGCCTTTTTCTTTTAAGTCTGCAGTTGAAACACGCGCATGCGGATTCGATGGGCCTGCAATGTTACGAGTTACTGTTGAAAGGTCAAAACGTAATACACGTGGATACTCTGCCTGTGTCATTTCAGATGCCCAAAGACCAATTTCTTTAGCATAAGTTTCAACCAGTTTGACCTGATCTGCCTCACGACCTGTTAAGGTTAAATAGTCGATGGTGTTTTGATCGATGTAGAACATAGCGGCAGTTGCACCATATTCAGGTGTCATGTTGGAAATCGTGGCACGATCCCCCACCGACATGCTATCTGCACCTTCACCAAAGAATTCTAAATATGCACCGACCACACGTTCTTTACGCAAAAACTCGGTTAAAGCCAATACGATGTCCGTTGCCGTAATACCAGCCTGACGCTGACCGACCAACTCCACACCAATAATGTCTGGCAGACGCATCCAAGAAGCACGACCCAACATCACGTTTTCAGCTTCAAGACCGCCTACACCTACAGAAATGACACCCAAAGCATCGGTATGTGGTGTGTGTGAGTCTGTACCCACACAAGTATCTGGGAATGCAATGCCTTCACGGTTTTGAATGACTGGTGACATTTTTTCCAGATTAATCTGGTGCATGATGCCGTTGCCTGCAGGAATCACATCAACATTTTCAAATGCAGTTTTCGTCCATTCAATAAAGTGGAAACGGTCTTCATTACGACGATCTTCCACTTCACGGTTTTTACGGAAAGCATCTGGGTCAAAACCGCCATATTCCACAGCTAAAGAGTGATCGACAATTAACTGGGTAGGTACGACAGGATTCACTTTAGAAGGATCGCCACCTTGATCGGCAATTGCATCACGTAAACCTGCTAAGTCAACGAGCGCAGTTTGCCCCAAGATGTCGTGACATACCACACGCGCTGGATACCACGGAAAATCATGCTCTTGTTTACGCTCAATCAATTGTTTTAAAGATTGTTCTAAAATTGCAGGATCACAACGGCGCACTAACTGTTCTGCAAGTACTTTTGAGGTATAAGGAAGTTTGGCATAAGCGCCTGGCTGGATATCTTCAACGGCTTGTCGCACGTCATAAAAATCGAGCTGAGTGCCTTGCAGTGGTTTGCGGTAGTTGTTATTCATCTGGTATTCGCCCTTACTCTATTGTTCTCAACATCTTATGGGATGATTGTTTCCACCCGTCGAAAGCATTGTACGCTGCCAAAAACCCATTTCCCAAATCCTATATATTTCATACACTTAAATATAAAAACAGGGGTTTTTGAAACATTTAATTACATTTTGAGTAAAATTCTTGCCCTAAAAATGCTTTTTTTTGAAAAATAGCGCAAAATTGACCTCATTCTTTAGTCTTAGATTTCAATGTGAAAGGTTATTCATGCGCGATTTAGCTTTCAGTGCTTTAAGTTTAAACGGTGTCGATGCACAAAAATTCCTGCAAGGTCAGGTAACAGTCAATGTCGAAACATTAGCTGAAAATACAACCTGTTATACCGCAATTTGCAGTTTAAAAGGACGCGTTCAGTTTGGCTTCTGGCTTAAAAAAATCTCGTCCGAATGTTTTGAAATCATCAGCACAGCCGACCAAGCCGAAGATTTAGCCAAACACATTAAAAAGTTTGGTGCATTTTCAAAAATGCAGCTTGAAACCATCGGTACGGTTTACCCAACCATTCAGGGCAATCAAACTGAATTTTCAGCTGAAGTGACTGATTTAAACGCATGGCAACTACAAGCGATTGAAACAGGTCAGGCATGGATTCAAGCCTCAACAGCAGAAGTGTTTCAACCGCAGGAATTGCGTTTGCATCAACGAGATGGCGTGCATTATGACAAAGGCTGTTATTTGGGTCAGGAAGTCGTGGCACGTTTATGGTTTAAAGCCAAACCAAAACATTGGTTGCATTTAATTCAGGGTTCAGGCGAAGCACCTGCACCTGCCGCCAAACTGAATAATGATGTGGAAGTGGTGAATAGCATAGCGACTGCAGAAGGTTTTAAAGCGTTGGTGGTTGCCAAACCAAGTGCTTTGGAAGAGTTAGCTGTACAAGTATTGGCTTTGCCTGAACATTTGAATGGCGATGTTGCACGTCCGCAATAAAATAGATTCCACCCGCTCAGGTTAAGGGAGTCGCAAGATTCCCTTCAAATGACAATGAAAAAGCATTCGTACACATTTTTTATATTTACATTCACACTTTTCAACTTATGATGAATGCACCACTGTAAAAACAAAACGCACATCAACGGAATGATGTGTAAAAGAGAACAAGGTACAACTCAAATGATGAAAAAACTACTCATTGCGGGTGCAATCGCCCTATCTAGCAGCATCAGTATGGCAAATAGCAACATTCCAACCGATCCTGCTTTTGCCAAAATTGAACAATTAATTCAAGCCAACAAGGTTAAAGATGCCTATCAGGAATTAGAAAAGCTTGCCAAAACAGGCAATGCGCAAGCCATGTATAACTTAGGCTATTTGACACAAACTGGACAAGGCACAGCAAAAAATGAAAAGAAAGCCATTCAGTTGTATGAGCAATCTGCCCAAAAAGGCTACCCTGTTGCGAGTTATGTTTTAGGCAAAAACTATCTTACTGGCGCACTGGGTTTAAAACAGGATGCTGCTAAAGCCAAACAATATTTACAGACGGCATCCAATCAGGGTTTTAATGATGCCACAGTCGATTTAGCCGTTTTATATTTCTCGGAAAATACGGCAGCATCTGACCAAAAAGGTTTAAAACTATTACAACCTTTAATTGCCAAAGATCATTATCAAGCCATACATGCAAAAGCCTTGTACGAAATTAGCACAGGCTTTAAAAACAAAGATGAAGCACCAATTAAGCAAGGGCTGCAAAGCATTCAAAACTTGGCGCAAAAGGGTTATATTCCTGCACTCATGGCAGTGGGCAATATGTTTGTGAATGGCAATATCGTGCCGCAAAACTTGCCTGAAGCGAAAAAGATTTTTGCCTCACTGGCACAGGAAAATGTAGCGCAAGCCAAAGAATCATTGGCTGTGGTTGAAAAAATGATGGCAGATCAAGCCAAAGCTTCCAACAAGGCAACCGCTAAGAAAAGTTAAGATAGTTTCTTTATAAAGGCTATTAATCAGAGAAATTTTAAAAAAAGTCTGTATCAGCATGGTACAGACTTTTTTTTATGATTTGAGCACTTCGATACCGTTGCTATAAATACTTACCCGATTGTGTCAATAAAATCGCCACCATCACAAAACCAAAAACTGTACTCAACACCAAGGGGGCTAAGGCTTTTTCATGTAAACCATAGTGCTGCCCGAAAATACCAAAGGCAATTGGCATTGGTAAAGCCGCAAGCAAAGTCCCGACAAATAGCATTTCTCGGTTCACATCTAATGCCCATAAAATTCCAAAAATCGTGAGTGGCATCAGCAATACTTTGAATGCAACCAAAACAATACTTTGCAAATTCAACGACTTGATTTGCATGCCGACCAAACTTCCACCAATCACAAATAAAGCCAAAGGTGAAGCAGTTTTGCCCAACATTTCCAGCACTTGTGCAATAGCTTGCGGCAGTTTGAAATTCAACAATACGCACAGCATACCCAATAAAATAGATAAAATTACTGGATTTTTCAGTAAACGCTGCACAGTTTCGGCATACACCTGCCAACCTGATTTCGCTGAAGATTGTAGCCCTCGTTCTGCCAAAATCAGCATCAAAGCTACAATAATTAAATTTTCGACAATTAAAGTTAAAGACAAATAAATTGCCGATTGACTGCCAATCAATAAAGTCAAAATAGCAGTGCCAATAAACCCTGTATTTGACATTGATGCACCCATTGCCAATACACTGGCATGAGTCAAATTTGAATTAAAATAATGCCGATACAGTAAAAAGGCACAGATAAACAGCAGAATAGAACCGCCACCGTAACCTAAGAAATAAGCAGGATGCCAGATTTCTGACAAACTTTTACTGGCCAATGCCTGCAATAGAAATGCAGGCAACGCCACTTTCATGACAAATTGACCTAGAAACTGAATCGCACTGGTTTCAATAAATTGGCTTCTGACGGCAAAATATCCCAACAGCACCACAGCACAAATGGGAAATAAAATACTCAGTAACACCCTGACATCCTTTTTCAGTGTTGCCCATGATCGACATGGTTTTTACTGATTTACCTTACACCGAATCTCCCTATAAAGCACGGCAAAATAGTTTAAGTTTCACTTATTTTAAGCAGATAAAATATTAGGATTCCACTTCCGTATCTGTGGATTTAAACGGCGCAAATAAAGTACGAAACCCATGCGGCTGACAGCGCAAATATTGCGGGGCAATCTCAATTTTTTCACCCAATTCTGCCGCAGCATGCCATGGCCAACGAGGGTCATATAAAATCGCACGTGCGATCGCAATCGCATCGGCCTGTTCATATTGCAAAATACCTTCTGCCTGCATCGCTTCGGTAATCAAACCCACCGCAATTACAGGAATTTTTACAGCTTGCTTAATGGCATGTGCAAATGGTGTTTGATAACCCGCATGTAAATCAATTTTTTGATCGACATGCAAACCACCGCTCGACACGTGAATATAAGCCGCACCTAAATGCTCCAGTGCTTTTGCCAAACCTACTGAAGATTCCACATTCCAACCCTCTGCATCATCCATCCAGTCTGTTGCAGAAATTCGCACCCCAATTGGATAGCCTTGTGGAACAGCATTTTGAATCGCTTGAAATACTTCCAATGTAAGGCGAATCCGATTTTCCAAACTGCCGCCATATTCATCTTGGCGGTGATTAGACAATGGCGACATAAATTGATGCAATAAATAGCCATGTGCGGCATGAATTTCGATTAAGTCAAAACCTGCATCCACCGCTCGTACTGCGGCGCTGGCAAAGTCTGCAATGACCTGTTGAATTTCATCTTGCGTTAAAGCATGCGGTGGATGTTCGTGCGATTGAAATGGCAACTCACTGGCCGATACCGTCTGCCAACCATGTTCTTCATTCGGTGCAAACTGTCCTATGCCCTGCCACGGTTTATCGGTTGAAGCTTTACGACCCGCATGTGCCAACTGCACAGCAAATGGCATAGGCGATATACTTTTGACTTTATGCAATAGTGCTTTCATCTGCGCACGCTGCATGTCATTCCATAAGCCTAAATCTGCATAACTAATACGTCCTGCTGCCTGCACTGCCGTGGCTTCTACAATACACATCCCTGCGCCCGACAAGGCATAATTGGCCCATTGCTGCTCATGCCAATAGCTCAATTCACCTTGTTCATTGGCAGAATATTGACACATCGGAGCGATAATAATTTTGTTGGCAAGTTGCAGTGATCCAAATTGAATCGGCTGAAAAAGTAACGTCACGCTGCACGCCCTCATATTGTGCGATTACACTCAAAATGTAACCTGATCAAAGATAATTTGAAGTTAATTCATCCATGCCAACATTGTTGTTTAAAGCAATCATCCACTTTAAAGCAGGCTACATTTTTAAGATGGCGGGATGAATCTATTTTCTGAAAATTTGAATTAAAACTAACTCAAATGATGCAAGATACTCAACATAAAAAGTATTTTATTTATAACGTGTTGTATCATTTTTGCAAAGACAGCATTTTACTGCACACAGAATAATTTTGCGGTACTTGGCAATGACTTGTATTCTGCCAATCATCCCCTATATTAAGTGCATCAGTTTTAATGCTTCCGCCCAATTACCTTATTCTTTGATCAAAAGCGTCCCATGCCAGAATTACCAGAAGTTGAAACTACCAAAACTAGTCTATTGCCGCTACTTGATCAAAAAGTCCTGAATGTAGAAGTACGTCAAGCCAATTTACGCTGGCCCATTCCAGAAAACCTACATAAACTCACAGGACAAAAATTACTGCAATTGACCCGCAGATCCAAATACATTCTGGCGCAATTTGAACAGGACAGCATGTTGTGGCATTTAGGCATGTCGGGCAGTTTTCGTCTTTGCGATGCGCAGGAAGATTTACGCAAACACGACCATTTGATTATTCAGTTTGAAGATATACAATTGCGCTACCACGACCCACGTCGCTTTGGCTGTATTTTATGGCTAAATGAAAGCTCTCAACGCAAACTGATAGATCCACTTGGCCCTGAGCCGTTGAGTGATGCCTTTAACCCCGACTATCTTGCACAGAAGCTCAAAAACAAAAATGTTGGCATCAAAGTTGCAATTATGGATAACCATGTCGTGGTGGGTGTGGGCAATATTTATGCCACGGAAAGTCTGTTTAATTTAGGTATTCACCCTGCACAACCTGCATCATCACTCAGTTTGAAACAGATTGAAAAACTAGTGCTCGAAATCAAACGCATTTTAAAACAAGCGATTGATTTAGGCGGTTCGACCTTACGTGATTACAGCAATGCGATGGGCGAAAATGGCTATTTCCAACAAACCTTGTTGGCGTATGGACGTGCAGGTGAAATGTGTGTGAACTGTGAAACCACACTAGAAAATTTAAAACTGGGCCAACGTGCCTCGGTATTTTGTCCTGAATGTCAGCCTTTGAAAAAAGTACTCACTTCGACTAAAGCTGCAACAAGCAAACGAGGTAAAAAAGTATGAGAACCGCTATTGTGCGTCATATTTTAGTGAAAGATAAAGAAACCTGTGAACAACTGAAAAAGCGGATTCAATCAGGTGCTGATTTTGCCAAAATTGCCAAACAATTTTCGACCTGCCCTTCAGGAAAAAAAGGTGGGGAATTGGGTGAGGTCAAAAAAGGACAATTGGTACCCGTGATTGATAAATTAGTGTTTACCGCAGCAGAACGCGTACTACACGGCCCTGTAAAAAGTCAGTTTGGTTTTCATTTGGTAGAAGTAAAGTTTCGGATGTAATTTTTATGCCTTCAGCGCCTCTCCATCCTAGAGAATAGGGTGCAAACAAACGGCGCATAAAGCGCCGTTTGTTTTGATTGCGTATTAAAAATTATTGACGTTTTTTCAATTCATCACGAATTTCACGTAGCAACGCGATATCTTCTGGCGTTGCTGCTGGTTCTGGCGCTGCTTCTTCTTGTTTACGGCGCATACGATTAATCATTTTCACCATTAAGAACACCACCCATGCCAAAATGATGAAGTTAATTAAAATCGTAAGGAAGTTACCATAGGTCAGGACATTTACACCTGCTTTGGTTAACTCATCTAAAGACTGTAAATTGTTTGGGTTATCGCCCAAAACAAAGAACTTTTGTGTGAAATCCACACCACCGCCAGTGATCACAGTAATCAATGGCATGATGATATCTTTCACTAATGAGTCAACAATTTTACCAAATGCCCCACCAATAATCACACCGACAGCCAAGTCGATCATGTTACCTTTTACCGCAAATTCGCGGAACTCTTGAATAATACTCATTTAAATCTCCAGTTTTTTTGACTTTAATTTATGTGACGAAGTATACATTAATTTTATAGCTTCATTTCCACGTAATTTACTCGGAAATCATCTGCTTTTATATATTGGTTTGCTAATTTTAAACAAAAAATGCCATCAATAAATTGATGGCATTTTTAAATTTTGCTGCCCCGCATGAGGACAACATCATTTTTAAAACTTATTTACCAGAACGGTTACGTTTACGTTCGTTTTCAGTCAACCAGCGTTTACGGATACGGATTGACTTAGGTGTTACTTCAACTAATTCATCATCTTCAATAAATTCAAGCGCTTGTTCAAGCGTGAATTCAATTGCAGGTACCAATGTCAACGCATCATCAGTACCAGAAGCACGTACGTTAGTTAACTGTTTCGCTTTAGTTGGGTTAACTGTCATGTCGTCTGAACGAGAGTTAATCCCTACGATCATACCTTCGTAAACTTCTAACTGAGGTTTAGCAAATAGACGACCACGGTCCTGCAATGTGAACAATGCATAGCCAAGGCAAGTACCTTGAACCATAGAAATCAACACACCGTTTTGACGTTTCGCAACTTGACCTGCTTTCATTGGGCCATAGTGTGAGAAGCTTGACGTCATGATACCCGTACCAGAAGTCATGGTCATGAATTCAGAACGGAAACCAATTAAACCACGTGAAGGCACAGTGGCTTCAATACGGATACGACCTTTACCGTCTACTTCCATATTGGTCATCTCACCTTTACGGTTACCCATTTGTTCCATCACAGCGCCTTGGTGCTGTTCTTCTACGTCAAAAGTCACGTTTTCGTATGGTTCTTGCATTTCGCCATCAATCTCTTTCAAGATGACTTGCGGACGAGATACACCCATTTCGAAGCCTTCACGGCGCATGTTTTCAATCAATACAGAAAGGTGAAGCTCACCACGACCAGATACTTTGAAACGGTCTGGACTGTCAGTATCTTCTACACGAAGTGCAACGTTGTGAATTAATTCGCGGTCTAGACGTTCACGAATGTTACGTGAAGTCACGAACTTACCTTCTTTACCCGCAAAAGGTGAGTTGTTGACTTGGAATGTCATCGATACGGTTGGTTCGTCTACAGAAAGCGGCGGTAAAGCTTCTACATTTTTCGGATCACAAATCGTGTCAGAAATATGTAATTCGTCCATGCCTGTTACACAAACGATGTCACCTGCAGATGCAGATTCGATGTCGATACGCTCTAAACCGTGGTAACCCATGATTTTTAAGATACGACCGTTACGTGTTTTGCCTTCTTGGTCAATCACGGTTACAGGTGTATTCAATTTCACAGAACCACGTTGAATACGACCCACACCAATCACACCCACGAAACTATTATAGTCAAGTGAAGAGACTTGCATTTGGAATGGACCATCAACATCAACTGCTGGTGGCTCAACGATATCTACAATTGTTTGGAACAACGGTGTCATATCTTCCGCTAATTCGTCTGGCGCAGGACCAGCAACACCACGTAAGCCTGATGCATATACGATTGGGAAGTCTAATTGGTCATCGGTTGCACCCAAGTTATCAAACAAGTCAAATACTTGATCAATAACCCAGTCTGGACGCGCGTTTGGCTTGTCTACTTTGTTGATGATCACGATTGGCTTCAAACCGCGTGAGAACGCTTTTTGCGTTACGAAACGTGTTTGTGGCATTGGACCTTCTTGTGAGTCAACCAAAAGAAGTACGCAATCCACCATCGACATTACACGTTCAACTTCGCCACCGAAGTCGGCGTGTCCCGGGGTGTCCACAATGTTAATGCGGTATTCAGTATCAGTACGTTTGTCTAACCATTTGATTGCAGTGTTTTTTGCAAGAATGGTAATACCACGTTCACTTTCAATAGCGCCTGAATCCATGACACGCTCAATCTCGCCCGCTCGTTCACCGAGTGCGCCCGATTGTTGTAAAAGTTTATCCACAAGAGTTGTTTTTCCGTGGTCAACGTGCGCAATAATTGCGATGTTGCGGAGAGTTTTAATATCAGACATTTAAATTCAATACGCTATAAATTTGAGGGCAAATTATACAGAAAAATACTAAAGTTTTATAGTGACACTTTATTGACACACACAATTTTTTTTGATGAGTGGCGTGCTTTGGGTTTTGTAAAGCTGTGTAACTCGATTAGAATAGCGCCACTTTTGCAATTTTTTATGACTCATGTCTGATTTAAACCACTCTCCCCACCCAAAAGACCAGCTCGATTTGGTCTATGGTCTGAATGACCGTCCAAAACCATTCATCGCTTTTTTAGCAGCTTTTCAGCATTTACTGGCAATTATTGTTCCAATTGTCACACCAGGTCTCTTAATTTGCTTGGCTTTAGGTGTTTCCAAACAAGATACCAACATGATCTTGTCAATGTCTTTGGTCATTTCAGGCATTGCAACCTTTTTACAATGTAAAAAAGTCGGCCCTTTTGGTGCAGGTTTGCTCATTGTGCAAGGCACCAGTTTTAACTTTATTGGCCCAATCATTGGTATTGGCTCTGCTATGGTCGCCGCAGGCACACCTGTTGAATCGGTCATGGCGGCAATTTTTGGCGTGGTCATTGCAGGTTCGTTTATTGAAATGGGCGTATCGCAAATTTTACCGTGGGTCAAAAAGCTGATTACCCCATTGGTCACTGGTATTGTGGTACTTCTCATTGGTTTGACCTTAATTAAAGAAGGTTTAATCAGTATGGGCGGTGGCTACCAAGCCATGAGCAATAATACCTTTGCCAATACCGACAACCTGATTATGTCGTGTACCGTCTTGGCAATTATTATTATTTTGAACCGCATCAATATCACGTGGATTAAAAGCTCTGCCATTTTAATTGCCTTGGTGATTGGTTATGCAATGGCAGGCATGATGGGTCATCTCGACTTTTCAGGTCTGAAAGATGCGCCTCTGGTACAAGTGCCGACTCCGATGCATTTTGGACTGGATTTCTCTTGGAGCTTATTCATTCCATTGGCATTTATTTATTTGGTGACGTCATTAGAAGCCATTGGTGATATTACCGCGACCTCTAAACTCTCCAATCAACCTGTCGATGGCCCACAATGGATGCAACGCATTAAAGGCGGTGTATTGGTAAATGGCGCTAACTCATTCTTGGCAGGGATTTTCAACACCTTTCCAAGTTCAGTATTTGCCCAAAACAATGGCGTGATTCAACTCACAGGTGTTGCTAGCCGTTATGTTGGCATCTGGATTGCAGCCCTCCTCATCATTTTAGGCCTGCTCCCTGCGGTCGCAGGTGTGATTCAGGCTGTGCCTCAAGCCGTATTAGGTGGTGCTGTGATGGTGATGTTTGGTGCTGTTGCCGCTTCGGGAATCAATATTCTTTCAGGTGTCGCTTTAGATCGTCGTGCCTTGCTGATTATTGCAATTTCATTGGGCTTAGGTTTAGGTGTTGCACAAGTGCCACAAATTCTGGAACACTTACCTGAATTATTCCGTAATATTTTCAGTTCAGGCGTTGCAACAGGCGGTATTGCAGCACTCATTTTAAATATTGTGCTTCCTGAAACTAAAAAGTAATTGCATGTCCAAAAAACACTGTCTGAGCTGAACTTAGACAGTGTTTTTCTATTGGAGAGAGAACCATGAACCCCCAAAGCGAAGTTTTACTCAGACAATACGACTATTTGTCTGGTCGCGTTCTACTGATCAATGCCCCGACCGATCAACTCCTCGCAGAATTGGGTGACTCAATCCAAGCTTCTGTTTGGACATGGAATTTTAACGACTATCAATACTTTCAAAATCAACAGGCACAAGTGCATTTTGGTGCAGAATTGCCTGTCGGTGAATTTGATCAGGCTGTTATTTTTGTACCGAAATCTAAGGAACTGCTCAATTACCTGATTCACACCATTGCCGCACAACTCCCACAAGGCAGCAGCGTATTTTTAGTCGGTGAAAAGAAAGCAGGAATTGAACGGGCTGCAAAGCAATTACAACCTTATGGCAAAACACTCAAACTAGATAGCGCCCGCCACTGCCAACTATGGCAGCTGATTTTAGACTGCAAGGTTCAAACTAAAACCTTAGCAGATTGGGCGAAAAACTATACAGTTGCTACACCTAAAGGCGATTTACAGATTTGTGCCTTGCCGGGTGTATTTAGCCAAAAACACTTGGATGTTGGCACGGCTGTATTACTGCCTTACTTGAATCAGGTTACTGCTGGAAAAATTGCAGATTTTGGCTGTGGCGCGGGTGTGATCAGTGCTTACTTAGCCAAACTTAACCCTGAAAATCGTATTTTTGCTTTAGATGTCGATGCCTTTGCTTTAGCGTCAACGCTAATGACGTTTGAAAAAAATCAGCTCAATCCACAACAACTTGAAATTAAAGCCGTGACAGGCGTTGAAGATGCACCGCTATTTTTGCATGCCATCGTGAGTAATCCTCCATTCCACCAAGGCATTCAAACACATTACGATGCCAGTGAAAACCTGTGTAAAACTTCACGTCGTCATCTGAAATCGGGTGGTGAACTTTGGATTGTGGCCAATCGCTTTTTGAATTATCCACTCTTAATTGAACAAAGTTTCGGTCAATGCACAATCAAGGCAGATCAACAAGGCTTTAAAGTGCTGTTTGCTAGCACGCAGAAAAATACAAAGGAAGTAGGATGAGCGACTCACACAACAGTAGAAAACTGCAGCGTAAGCTCGGTGCGCGTCATTTAAACATGATCGCCATTGGTGGCTCAATTGGTACAGGTTTATTCCTTGCTTCAGGTGCGACCATTGCCAATGCAGGTCCTGGTGGCGCCTTGCTTGCGTATGCCCTCATTGGTGTGATGATTTATTTCTTGATGACCAGTTTAGGGGAACTTGCCACCCACAATCCAACCTCTGGGGCTTTCTTTACCTATGGCAGTAAATATGTCGAAGGTGGTTTCGGTTTTGCACTAGGTTGGAACTATTGGTACAACTGGGCTATTACCGTGGCATTTGAATTGGTTGCGGTGCAATTCATCATGAAATTTTGGTTTCCTGATATTCCTGGCTTTTACTGGAGTGCATTATTTTTAGCGGTGGTTTTCGCAATTAACGCATTAACCGTCAAAGGTTTTGGTGAGTCTGAGTTCTTCTTTTCTTTGGTCAAAGTACTTGCGATTGTGGCATTCATCATTATCGGTATTTTTATGATTGTCAAAATCATGCTCAACCCTGATGTTGCTACATTTGCCAATTGGAGCAAAGGCGAAGCGCCATTTGTAGGTGGATTATCCGCCTTAATTGGGGTAGCAATGATTGCAGGATTCTCATTTCAGGGTACAGAAATGGTGGGGGTTGCTGCGGGTGAATCTAAAAATCCTAAGAAAACCATTCCTATTGCAATCAAACAAATCTTCTGGCGTATTTTATTGTTTTATATCGTGTGTATTTTCATTATTGGTACCTTAATCGCCTATGATGACCCACGTTTACTTCAAGCAGCCGCCACCGATAACATTGCGCTCTCTCCGTTTACTTTATTGTATGAACAGGCAGGCTTTGCCTTTGCCGCAAGTGTCATGAATGCAGTAATTTTAACTGCGATTCTTTCTGCCGGTAACTCGGGTATGTATTCATCGACCCGTATGCTATTTGATATGGCACGTAAAGGCAGTGCTCCAAAAGCTTTTGCCCGCTTGGATGCTCGTGGCGTCCCAATGAATGCACTGTATGCCACAACAGCAATCGCTGCACTATGTTTTTTAACAACATTTATCGGCGAAAAACAAGTATTTAACTGGCTTCTGAATATGTCAGGCATGTGTGGTTTTATCGTTTGGCTCGGAATTGCTGTATCGCATTATCGCTTCCGTAAAGGCTATTTGGCACAAGGCTACAAACTTGAAGATTTAGATTACCGCGCTAAATTTTTTCCTTTTGCGCCATGGTTTGCCTTTATTTTGTGTGCAATTGTCGTGTTAGGGCAAAACTACCAAGCAGTTCTCGAAGGTGAATGGCTCGCAGTTTTATCGACTTATATTGGTATTCTTTTGTTCTTGGTCATTTGGTTAGGCTATAAATGGAAACACAAAACTAAACTGATTGCATATCAGGATATGGATGTGAAACCACTACACCCTGATCATGACTAAAATAAATCTTCTTCTGTTATGCTTCATTTGAGAAGCTAAGATTCTAAAAACAGCCAACATTTGGCTGTTTTTTTATGGCGTAAATTTAAGACAAATTCTATTTTTAAAATATTTTTGTTATCAATATTACGGCGAGAGATCACGCCACAAACTGCTCAATGTTGATTTTATAGTCGCTAAACAACGACTTGATTGACTGATGGACAACCAGTCCATGTATCTTGTTTCAAAATTTGATCTGGGGCACCGCTTTGGAGTTTTTAAATGAATTGACGATAAACTTGATATAAAAATTCGGCTTAGTTTACAATTCAACAAACCGAAATATTAAGCACCGTCAGCCTCTACCTTATTTACTCATTATTCTAAAAATCATACTTTTACAATATTTTTTAAACGTATTGAATGTAAATCATTTCAGGCACTTTCTAATCCAAACACCTCATAAAAAAGAAGTATAAAAAAACGACTCCGAAGAGTCGTTTTTTCAACTTAACTCAAATTATTGAGCTTGTTGTTCAACAGTCACTGTACGGCTGCCAGTGATCGTCGCGAATACACGACGGTTCATAGCACGACCTTCTTTAGTGTTGTTGTCAGCAATCGGTTGATCCCAAGCGAAACCTTGAGTAGACAAACGAGCTGGATCTACATTGTATTCATTTACAAGTGAAGATTTAACAGAGTTCGCACGCGCTAAAGATAAACGTTCGTTCAATGCACGTGGACCAGTGTTGTCAGTGTGACCTTCGATGCGAGCAGTAGCGTTTGGATATTCAACTAACTTCTCAGCAACTTTAGCGATTTCTGGCTTGTACTGATCTTTGATGTTTGATTTGTTTGTATCAAAGAACACACGAAGTTCCATGTTCAAGTCTTCAGTCAACTCTTGTGGAGCAGGTTGAACTGGAGCAACGGTTTCAACTGGGGCAACTTCTACTACAGGAGCAGCTGGCTTCAAGTGACCACCAAGAACTACGTTAAGACCAGCTAAAGCTGTGTAGTTCCAGAATTGCTCATCAAAGTGGTAAGTACCACGTGCTTCAGTACGAAGAGATAAAGCATCGTTCAAACGGAAGAACGCACCCACACCTGCATTACCTAAAGTACCTTCTTCACCATCACGGATATAACCGACACCATTAGCACCTTCCACGTCATATTTATAGTGACCAGCACCTAAAAGTACGTATGGCTTGATTTTGCTGTCATAGTTTTTAGTGATTAGATCAGAAGTCGCATAGAAGTTACCTGCGATATTTTGACCCTTGTATTCACCACCGTTACTCACATCACCTTTGATTTGGCTATATTCAGCTTCAAAACCTAACCAAGGAGTAAGCTCAACACCAAGTGCTGCACCCACGAACAAGTCATCATCAAGTTCTGCGCCACTTGTTAAACTACCATCATTACCACCATTGTTATGCTGTGTATCAAACATAGTATAACCAAGCATTAATGGGGTAACAGTTACGCCCGCGTTTGCAGCAGCTAAAGGAGCAGCTACGAGCATTGCTAATGCAATACGACTCATTTTCATGGATTTATCCTCCAGAGATAACAATTGTTGTTCAAGCTCAAGCTTAAATTTTCGACTACCCTGAGATAGGCTTTCTTATACCCCAGTATTATTTTTAAGCTAGTCACTTTGAATCATACAAACACTTTTTTACTTTTCCAAGTGCTTGATAATTTTAATCAAGTAAATTATTGACAAAATTACTTACAATTTCCGTTGTAATTCGGTAACTTTTTACTCAATTATTTGGTGCGAATAGCCTATCTTTCTTGCGGTTTATTCTAACACTTTCACGAAAAGTTGTTTAGAAATTATTATACAACACATAAAGCGCTATAAAACAACAAATTACTCAAATTAATCATAAAAAAACATAACAATAACAGGTAAAGACTTATGTCGAATGTAAGAAAAAATGGCTTCACGCTGTTTGAATTGATCGTCACCTTAGCAATTAGTGCGATTTTAGTCATGATTGCCCTACCCCATTTTCATCAACTGATGGCAGAACAAGAACTCAAACGAATTCATTATTCATTACAGGCCAGTCTGAAAATAGCACGTTCTCATGCCTTCACCCATCATAGCAATGTGGTGATTTGTCCTACACAAAACTTTGTTCAATGTAGTATGCAAAACTGGGATACTGGTTTTTTGATCTTTATGGATCGTAATCGAAACCGCCAAATTGACGACAGTGAATACATTCTTTATACAGAAAAAACTGCACTTAAATACGGAACTCTGGATTGGCGTGGAACTTTAAACATTCCTAGTGTGACTTTTAATGCTCAACAAGGTTTGCCGATCGGCTCGAATGGTAGTTTCTTTTACTGCTCTACTCACGTCGCGAGCAAACGACTGGTGCTTAGTAAAATGGGGCAAACTCGAGCTGAAGACATCAATGGATGTTAACTGAGCAGTCTAAATGATCTTTATATTGTCACTTTATTCTCATCTTTTTTTGCCTATACTGCTGAAGTGATCTATTCCTGCTTGGAATTAAATCTAGACAAAAGCACATATAAAAAAACTGGGAGAATAAAATGACGGATATCGTTATTGTAAATGGTGCACGCACTGCAATGGGTGGCTTTCAAGGCAGTTTAGCCAATGTGACTGCACCAGAATTAGGTGCGGCAAGTATCCAAGCGGCCATTCAACGTGCGGGGGTACAAGCAACAGAAATCGATGAAGTCATTATGGGCTGCGTCCTGCCTGCAGGCTTAAAGCAAGGCCCTGCTCGTCAGGCGATGCGTCAAGCAGGCTTACCAGATTCTACAGGTGCGGTCACCATCAACAAACTCTGTGGTTCTGGTATGAAAGCTGTCATGCAAGCAGCCGATGCAATCAAAGCAGGTTCTGCCTCAATCATTGTCGCTGGTGGTATGGAGTCAATGAGTAATGCACCTTATATTCTGACTAAAGCACGTGCGGGTTACCGCATGGGACACGGTGATGTGAAAGATCACATGTTCTTAGATGGCTTAGAAGATGCAGAAACAGGGCGTTTAATGGGCTCATTCGCACAAGATATGGCCAATAGCAAAGGTTACACACGCCAACAAATGGATGACTTTGCGATTCGCTCACTCAAACGTGCACAAACTGCAGTCAATGAAGGCTATTTTGCCGATGAAATTGTCCCTGTGACAGTTGCAACACGTAAAGGCGATGTCATTGTAGATAAAGATGAACAACCTTTTAATGCCAATATTGAAAAAATTCCAACACTTCGTCCAGCCTTCGCTAAAGATGGTAGTATTACTGCTGCAAATGCCAGCTCTATTTCGGATGGTGCATCGGCACTCGTACTCACTTCTGCTGAACATGCTGCTGCCCAAGGGTTAAAGCCTATGGCAAAAATTGTGGGCTATGCAACCAACTCACAACATCCTTCAGAATTCACCATTGCTCCAATTGGTGCGATTCAAAAAGTATTGGATAAAGCGGGTTGGCAAGTTGCAGATGTAGATTTATGGGAAATTAATGAAGCTTTTGCTATGGTCACCATGTGCCCAATGGATGAGTTCAAGCTTGATCCTGAAAAAGTGAATATCAACGGTGGTGCATGTGCACTTGGGCATCCTGTGGGTTCTACAGGTTCACGTATTATCCTGACTTTAATTCATGCGCTTAAACGCACAGGTGGCAAACGTGGCGTTGCTGCTCTCTGTATTGGTGGTGGTGAAGCAACTGCAGTTGCGATTGAATTGCTTTAATGCCTTGAAGCCCTATTTGTAAAACGGAATTAGGGCAGATGGGATACAGTCATTCCCTAACCCCTCTTTATTCAAAAAGCAAAAAGACGAATCAATGATTCGTCTTTTTGCTTACGGCTTGAAAAAGTCTTAGAGCAATTCTGCACGCAACTGTTCAGGCGATTTCATTGACAATAAGCCTGGCGCAACATCGTAAGCAGTTTTTGCACCATATTGCTGCATTTGGTTTAAACGATAACAAGCACGTGCGTAAGCCACCAAAATACTCGCGGTAAACTCAGGATTGCTGTCTAACTTCAATGAGAACTCAAGCACTTGTTTTTGTTCATCGCTGGTATTGCCACTGCGAATGACAAAACCGCCATGTGGCATGCGTTGGTGATCTTTGGCTAAAGTCGCTTCATCAATGAAATTTACGGTTGTGTTGTAGTCAGCGAAATAATCTGGCATGGTCACAATTGCTTGTTCCACTGCTGCTGCATCTGCGCCATCTTCAAGTACCACATAACACTCACGGGTATGTTTGTCTTTGGTGCTTAATTCAGGGCGCGAACCACTGCGTACTTTTTCCATCGCTTCAGTTGAAGGAATGGTGTATTGCACACCCGCTTTAACGCCATCCACACGACGAATTGCATCTGAGTGTCCCTGACTTAAGCCCTTACCCCAAAAGGTATACGTTTCGCCATCGGGCAACAATGCTTCACCAAATAAGCGGTTGATTGAGAACATGCCTGGGTCCCAACCAATAGAAATCATGGCAGTTTTCTGATTAGCTGTAGCTGGTGCATCTACAGATGCATAATATTCAGGAATACGTGCATGCGTATCGAAACTATCGACAATATTAAATTGGCTCGCCAGTACTGGACCTTGTTGTGGCAAGTCGTCTTTTGAACCACCACATAAAATCAGCACATCAATTTTGTCTTGAAAATCTGACAATGAATCCATGTGAAACACTGCTGTTTCAGCAAAACATGGTGAAACGCTTTCAGGCGCACGACGGGTAAAAATACCCACCAATTGTAAATCTGGGTTTTTATGAATCGCCGTTTCAACACCACGACCTAAGTTGCCATAACCAGCAATACCAATACGGATAGAATTTTGCATAAAGACAAATCACTTCATCATGAAAAAATTGAAAAATAAATCAGAGGATAATCACATCAAATTATCGTCTTGATTGATTTTTGATAATGTAAAAATAACGCCTACATAAGACTGCGATGCTACATCAGCGTGCTTATACTACAGCACTTTGCGGTAAATTAAATCATTAAGAAGTGCGATAAAACAAGCCGTTTGATCATTTTAAGGCAAACAAAAAGCCTGCACATGGCAGGCTGTTTGTAAATGTGTGAACCGCGATATTTCGATAAAATCTATCTACATTTCGATGAAATCCATCATCAATATATTACGCACCTGTTTGATAATTTGGTTTTGGCACTGCGGTAGAAGCTTGATAAGGATGGGTAAAGTCCGCCAAACCTGCTGCAGCTTCTTGCACATCTTTACCTTCTTTAATCACGAAAGTATCGAAACCTGCACGCTTCATATAATTTAAGACGTCTTTAAAGACATCACCGACTGCGCGAAGTTCACCCTGAAAGCCTTGACGGCGTAACAATGCCGCAAAAGAATAACCACGGCCATCGTTAAAACCTGAAAATTCAATAAAAATTGCATCCAGTTCTGCCAATGGAAATTCATGGTTTTCAGGCGAAGCATCTACCGTTAAATATAGGGCTTTTTTACCTGAAATTTGTGCCAACTGATCAAGCTGTTCAACGCTGAGCACCACATCACCTTGCGGTAATGCTGCATCTTCAGCAATCACTTGATAAGTATTGTCTGTAATCGTGCCATCTTTCGCGAGCACAGGTAGTGCAGTATTAAGCATAAGCGCGCTCCTTAAATGGTTGAATGCCGACACGGCGATAAGTGTCGATGAAGTCTTCACCTTCACTACGCAAATCTAAGTAGGTATTTAAAATTTCTTCCACCACATCAGGAATCACTTCAGCAGCAAAAGATGGCCCTAAAATATCACCGATTGACGCATCATGGTCTGCATGCCCGCCCAAAGTGATTTGGTAGAATTCCGCGCCTTTTTTATCGACACCTAAAATCCCGATATTACCAACGTGGTGATGACCACAAGCGTTCATACAACCTGAAATATTCAAATCCAGTTTGCCAAGATTATAAATGGTATCTAAATCATCAAAACGGCGTGAAATGGCTTCTGAAATTGGAATAGATTTGGCATTGGCAAGTGAACAGAAATCACCACCCGGACAGCAAATAATATCGGTAATAAAGCCAATATGCGCGCGCGCCAAGTTATTGGCATCGAGCACTTGCCACAATGCAAACAGGTCTTTTTGTGGCACATCTACCAAGGCAATATTTTGCTCATGCGTGGTGCGCAATTCACCAAAGGTATATTGATCGGCTAAATCTGCAATCAGATTCATTTCTTCTGTCGTCATGTCACCCGGTGCAACACCTGCACGTTTCAATGAAATGGTGACAATACGATAGCCTTGTACTTTGTGCGCATTGGTGTTGATGTTGAACCATTGCTTGAATTTTGGATACTGCGCAAACAGCTCGCTAAAATCTTCATCGGCATAGTTTTGATAAGCAAATGGCGTGAAGTTTTCATCCATTTTTTGCAAAGTTTCTGCATCAATTTTTAAGGTTTTCACCGTATGTGCAAATTCAGCTTCAACTTTTTCTGCAAATACTGCTGGAGTTAAGGCTTTTACCAAAATTTTGATACGTGCTTTATATTTATTGTCGCGACGACCATGCAAGTTATAAACACGTAAAATAGCTTCTAAATAAGCAATCAAGTCTTCACGTGGCAAGAACTCACGAATAAAGCTACCGATAATTGGAGTACGACCTAAGCCGCCACCAACTTTAATTTTATAGCCAATTTCGCCTGCTTCATTTTTGACAATATAGACACCAATGTCATGAAATGCAGTCGCAGCACGGTCAATTTCTTCCAGTGCAGACACCGCAATTTTGAATTTACGTGGCAAGAAGGCAAATTCAGGGTGGAAAGTTGACCACTGACGAATTAATTCACAGGTTGGACGTGGGTCAGCAATTTCGCCCGCCACGACACCTGCATATTGATCTGTAGTGGTATTACGAATACAGTTACCCGAAGTCTGAATTGCGTGCATTTGTACGGTTGCAAGCTCTGCCAACATGTCAGGCACATTTTCCAGTGCAGGCCAGTTAAACTGAATATTTTGACGTGTTGATACGTGCGCATAGCCACGGTCATAGTCTTTGGCAAGCTGCGCAACTTTACGCAATTGCTTAGAGTTCATCAGACCGTAAGGCACCGCAATACGCAACATTGGCGCATAGCGTTGTACATACAAACCATTTTGCAGACGCAATGGACGATATTCATCCTCAGTCAATTTGCCTGCTAAATAACGTTCCGTTTGGTCGCGGAACTGTGCAACACGTTCATTAATCAGTTGCTGATCGAAATCAGTATATAAATACATGGCGTACAGCTAGTCATTTCTATTATCACGGCTGACAGCATAGCGAGATTCAATCTATCAACAAAATGTGTTTTTTACATATTTATTAGCGATTTTATTGATAAGCCATTGCAACATCACAGCCTGTAAGCCTTTGCCAAAATTTACAGGCTTTTTATAGAGCTATCACAAAATAGTGCATGCTTTAGCACTTTTTCTGCTATAGCATCTATTCGATCTATTATTGATTACCTGAAATTACGACTTGGCTTCATCTTCATCCTGATTTTTAATCTGAGATGACCACTGCCCTGCACCCAAAGCCTGCCCGATATAATCGTAACGCATTTGAGAACGTGAAAATTTAATTGGACACGCCAACTGAGTTTCAGTTTTTTCGGCATTCTGCTGAATAGGAACTTCTACTGTCCAACCGCGTTGCTGTGCCAAAGGTGAATGTAAGGCTTCATCTAAAGTGAATACAGGTTCAACGCAGACATCATATTGCGCGAATACCTGCTGCCATATGGCAAAACTTTGTGTTTTAATTTTATCTTGAATAGCGTGTTTGACTTGCAAGCGCTCTTGCGGATCTAAAGATGCCCCTTTTTCCAAAAGTATCGGTAAGTTTAAAATCTGTGCCAAACCCTGCATAAACTGCGGCTCTAAACTACCGACTGAAAGATAACGGCCATCTGCTGTTTCATAATAGTCATAATAGGTGCCACCATTTAAGTAAGATTGCTCAGCATATTGAGGAACCTGTGCCGCCAAAACTGCTGAAGCGGCCATATTGTTTAAAGTCGCAGCGCAATCGGTCATCGAAATATCAATATACTGCCCTAAACCACTGCGCTGACGTTCTATCACTGCACTTAAAATCGCCACCAAAGCATGCAATGATCCACCTGCTACATCGGCCACTTGAATCCCGAGCGGTGGCGGCCCACCCGCTTGCCGTCCACTATGCCCCGCAATGCCAGACAAGGCTAAATAGTTGATGTCATGTCCTGCCCTTTGTTGATAATCGCCTGTTTGTCCATAACCTGTGATGGAACAATAGATCAGTCGCGGATTAATTTTTGCCAAGCTGGCATAGTCCAGCCCTAAACGCTGCATCACGCCTGGTCTAAACTGTTCCAATACAATATCGAATTCGGCAATTTTATCGTGAATAAGCTGAATACTTTCGGGGGATTTTAAATCCAAAGTAATTGACTGTTTATTCCGATTCAAATAACTGTGCGAAGTCGCTTGTCCATTGGCATAGGGCGGAAATAAACGAATTAAGTCAGGACGGGTTGCCGATTCAATATGAATCACCTCTGCACCCATATCCGCCAAATACAAACTGGCAAAAGGGCCGGGCAATAAGGTAGAAAAATCTAAAACTTTTAAACCGCTCAGTGCATGTGTCATTGTTGTGATTACTCGATTTTTACTGATTTTCCGTTCATCTTATAAACAGCAAAACTGTAACACAATGTCATGTTCAGCCATTTACCTTGATCATTTCGGCAATTTATTATGTAAAATAAGTAAAATTGGTATTGTAAATTGCCAATTTCAATTTTTAGCGTCATTTAGGTCAAGCTTACGTGAATACAAAAGAGACTGAAGGATTTAACATGAGCAGAGATACCATTAGTATCCATTTTGTAAATGCAGCGCTCACGGGTGTTAAGCGACTCGGCATGGATGTCGAAACCTTATTATCTCATGTCGGTATTGAGGCAGAACTTCTGCGCCAACCGAAAGCACGTATTTCACCTGAACAATATACTCGCTTTATTAAAATGTTGTGGATGGTGACCCAAGACGAACACGTGGGTTTTGATTCTCAGCCACGTCGTTTGGGTACATTCGCGATCATGTGCCAATTGGTAATTCACGCCAAAACACTGGGCGATGCCTTAGAACTCTCTTCGCAATTCTACAAACTGTTTGGTGATGATTGGTCGGTTACCTTAGAACGTGATAAACACGAAGCACGTTTGGTACCATCTATTCCACAAGCTATGGATCCTGATCACTTTATTACTGAAAGTATGTTGATGATTTGGCACGGCTTGGCATCTTGGCTGATTGAACGTCGCCTGCCTTTGGAGCGCGTACATTTTGGCTATCCACGTCCTGCACATGCAGATGAATACGATGCGCTGTTCTTTGCGCCTGTCATGCAATTTGATATGCCACGTACCGAAATTACCTTTGCTGCCGACTACTTGGATTTACCAATTCGTCAAACCCAAGAAACCTTAGACGAATTCTTAAAAACCGCGCCTGCGCAATTGTTGGTGAAATTCAAAAACACCAATTCTTTAACTTCGCGTATTCGTGACGTGTTAAAGAGCCAAATTGGCGAAGAAATGCCAACCTTGAACGATGTTGCATCCATGCTGTACCTATCGCCACAAACCTTGCGTCGTCGTTTGGCAGCAGAAGGCAAAAGCTATCAAGGGGTAAAAGATGCATTACGCCGTGATGCCGCGATTCACCTATTGCTGAATCCTGAACTGACCCTTGAAGATGTGGCACAACAAGTTGGCTTTAGCGAAACCAGTACTTTCCACCGTGCTTTCAAAAAGTGGACTGGCGTCACACCTGGTTTATACCGTCAGTTGCACGGTTATCATTAATTTAGAATCGACAATTCACAATAACTCGTAATTCCAATCGATTGCCCTTGCACACCGCAAGGGCTTTTTTTATCGCTCTATTATAGTTTCAATCTTTCTGCCAAATTACTGCGTCATCCCAATTAGCAAAAAACCTCACTGACCTGTACCGTTCTCATCATTGCACTTCAAAATTTTCAGATTACACTCAAAAGCAATCATAAAGAAAACTATCGACAAAGGATTGATTATGAGCGAGGCCTACATCATTGATGCCATTCGCACTCCGCGCGGCAAAGGAAAAAAAGATGGCGCATTACACGAAGTTAAACCCATTCGCCTACTCACCACCTTATTGAATGAATTACAGCAACGACACAACCTAGACACCTCACAAGTAGACGATATTGTTTTGGGTTGTGTCACACCAATTGGCGATCAGGGTGCAGATATTGCCAAAACCGCAGCGATTGCCGCAGGTTGGGACAATGATGTTGCTGGGGTACAAATCAACCGCTTTTGTGCCTCAGGTTTAGAAGCCGTGAACCTCGCAGCGCAAAAAGTTCGTTCGGGTTGGGAAGATTTAATCGTTGCAGGTGGTGTGGAATCTATGTCACGTGTGGCAATGGGTTCCGATGGTGGTGCTTGGGCATTCGACCCTGAAACCAATATGGCTTGTGACTTTATTCCACAAGGTATTGGCGCTGACTTAATTGCCACACTCGATGGCTATAGCCGTACAGAAGTCGATCAATTTGCAGCAGCATCACAGCACAAAGCCGCAGCAGCACAAGCACAGGGACATTTCGAGCGCTCGATTGTACCTGTCAAAGATCAGGCAGGTGTGGTGATTTTGGCACAAGATGAATTTATCAAACCACAGACCACGGCTGAAAACTTGGCACAGCTCAAGCCGAGTTTTGCCAATATGGGACAAATGGGTTTTGATGCGATTGCCCTGCAAAAATATCCTGAAGCAGGACAAGTCAATCATGTGCATCATGCAGGCAATTCATCAGGTATTGTTGATGGCGCGGCATTGGTCTTGATTGCATCGGAACAAGCGGTACAACAACACAACTTAAAACCACGCGCCAAAGTGCTTGCTACCGCACTGGTTGGCACAGACCCTGCCATTATGCTCACAGGACCCGCGCCTGCAGCACGCAAAGCCTTAGCCAAAGCAGGACTGAACATTGAAGATATTGATCTGTTTGAAGTCAATGAAGCCTTTGCAGCCGTGGTTCTGCGTTTTATTACAGAACTTCAGGTTGATCCCGCCAAAGTCAATGTAAATGGTGGTGCTATTGCCTTGGGTCATCCACTTGGCGCTACAGGTGCCATGATTTTAGGCACCTTACTGGACGAGCTAGAACGACAAGATAAAAAACGCGGCATGGCTACATTATGTGTAGGCGGTGGGATGGGAATTGCCACCATTATTGAGCGAGTATAAGGAGTATAAAAATGAGCGCCATTCACTATTATAAAAATGCCGATAACATTGTCATTCTAACCTTTGACTCACCAAATCAATCTGCCAACACCATGAATGCTGACTTTAGAGATGCATTAGCGCAAGTGGTACAAAAGTTAAAAGCAGACGAACAAGTGGCGGGAATCATTTTCGCCTCTGCGAAAAAAACCTTTTTTGCAGGCGGTGACTTAGATGAGTTGATTCAAGTACAGCCTGAGCATGCCAGCTCATTTTTTCAGATGATTGAAAACCTAAAAGCACAGCTGCGTTATATTGAAACCCGTGGTATTCCTGTGGTAGCTGCCTTAAATGGCACGGCACTCGGCGGCGGATGGGAACTTGCTCTGTGCTGTCATCATCGTATTGCAATTCGTGATGCAAAAACCAAGTTTGGTTTACCCGAAGTGACTTTAGGTTTATTGCCTGGTGGCGGTGGTATTGTGCGGATGGTACGTTTATTGGGTTTACAAACTGCCCTGCCGCTGTTGATGGAAGGCAAACAGCTGAGTGTGGAAAAAGCACAAAGTTTAGGTTTAATCCATGATCTTGCTGAAAATGAAACAGAATTACTCAGCAAAGCCCAAGACTGGATTCTTGCACATCCTCAATCACAACAAGTATTTGATGTCAAAGACTATAAAATCCCTGGGGGAACACCATCTACACCTGCTGTCGCGCAAATGCTTTCCACTGCTCCTGCCATGCTACGCGACAAAACCAAAGGCTGTTACCCTGCGCCTGAAGCAATTTTGAGTGCAGCAGTAGAAGGTGCGCAGGTTGATGTCGATACAGCCTTACGCATTGAATCTCGCTATTTTACCCAGCTCGCAACAGGTCAAATTTCTAAAAATATGATTGGCACCTTTTGGCATGGGCTGAATGCGATTAAATCGGGCAGTGGCCGTCCGCAAGGCATTGCACCGCATCAAACTCAAAAAGTCGGCATTTTAGGTGCAGGCATGATGGGCGCAGGCATTGCTTATGCCACAGCAAGCAAAGGCATTGCGGTTGTTCTTAAAGATGTATCCATCGAACAAGCTGAAAAAGGCAAAGCTTACAGTCAAAAACTATTGGATAAACAAGTATCGCAAGGTCGTATAAGTGCAGAGCGAGCAGCACAAGTCTTAGCCAATATTCATCCAACGGCACAGGCTGCCGATTTACAAGGCTGTGATTTGATTATTGAGGCGGTATTTGAAAATCCTCAACTCAAGGCGCAAGTCACACAAGAAGCCGAAGTTTTTCTGGCAGAACAAGGTGTGATGGCATCCAATACCTCAACTTTGCCAATAAGCGGGCTTGCCCAAGCTGCGCAAGATCAACAGCGCTTTATTGGACTGCATTTCTTTAGTCCTGTCGATAAAATGCCGTTGGTAGAAATCATTAAAGGAAAAAACACCTCTGCCGATACTTTGGCAAAAGCATATGACTTTGTGCAACACATTGGTAAAACACCGATTGTAGTCAATGACAGACGTGGCTTTTTTACCAGTCGGGTGTTTGGCACTTTTGTGCAGGAAGGCTTGCGCTTACTGGCAGAAGGCGTACATCCTGCCAAAATTGAAATGGCAGCTTTAAAAGCAGGTATGCCTGTTGGCCCACTTGCTATTCAGGATGAAGTATCTTTAACCTTATCTGAACACGTGGCACAGGAAGCACGTAAGGCGCTGCAAGCCGAAGGAAAAGACCGACCACTGTCGAGTGCAGATGAAGTCATTCAAACCATGATTCATCAATTCTCACGTAAAGGCAAAGCTGCAGGTGCAGGCTTTTATGACTACCCTGAACAGGGTAAAAAACAGCTTTGGTCGGGATTAAGTCATTGGTATCAAAATACCGAAATCGCTGAACAAGAGATGATTAACCGTTTCTTATTTGTACAAGCACTGGACAGCTTACGTTGCTTGGAAGAAGGTGTTTTAGAATCTGTCATTGATGCCAATGTTGGTTCAATTTTTGGCATTGGCTTCCCTGCATGGACAGGTGGTGCTTTACAATTTTTGAATCAATATGGTTTAACACAGGCTTTGGCACGAGCACAGCAACTTACTGCTGAATATGGCGAGCGTTTTACCCCACCTAAAATCTTGCAAGATCGTGTTGCTGCAGGTGCTAAAAGCATTTAAAGCTAAACTTTAAATTTAAAGCAATCTGAGAGGGATACATCATCCCTCTTTTTATTTGCTCAAAATTACAATGAATATCCCTGCATAAATAGAATTTAATCCGTTTTTCATGCATTTTATGTTATAAAGTTACATAATTTTAAGATTTAGATTCAAATTGGGTAGATGCACATGACCGAACGCCTTACTCCTGAAAAATCACCTTGGGGTTGGAAAGCACTCTTTATTTTCTGTATTTTGGGTGGAATTTTCATGTTTATTTTCTGGTTAGCGGTCACGAATGAACCTGACTACATGCCTAGCCAGCAACAAAAGCAGAATACTCAGCAACACGCCTTTAAAAATGCGCCAGCTATGTCACAAGAAGCATTGGCAAAAGCACAAGCAGATCGTGAAGCACGTGAAGCTTTGGCTGCTGAAACTGCAGATGCACACGGTATGACTGAAACAGAACATGCCAATATGCCTGAAAACCATGAGCCAGCACCCGCACATGGACATTAATATGCGCTAGCGGCTCTGTTCATACAGTTTATAAAAAGAAATCGCCATGATCACATTCCATCATGGCGATTTTTATTTTGCACGATTAAAATCAGGACTATCGACAATTCATTTAAAATATCAATCGCATATCTACATGCGGAATACCACAATCTAAATACGACTCACCCTCAACCTGAAAACTCAAACTTTGATAAAACGGAATCGCGTGTTCCTGCGCAGACAACTTGACCCACGGACGTTGCTGCTGCTTTGCCACCTGAATAATATGCTGCATTAAAACACGTCCCACACCTAAACCGCGCTGTGATTTCAACACTGCGACCCGTCCAATACTGTGATTTTCCAGTAAACGTGCTGTTGCAATCGCCTGTCCAGTTGCATAGACCACAAAATGCAAGGCAACTGCATCTTGTGCATCCCACTCATCTTCAGGCGCAATTCGCTGTTCCTGAATAAAGACTTGCTCACGAATAGATTTGGCCTCTGCAGCAAATTGTGTCCAAGTGCCCGATTGAATTTCATAATCTTGCATCTTTATATCCTGTTCCATCTTGCTTAGCACTTAGAACCAATGCCCTGTTGATCCCACTGATCGTTCAACAACAACTCCAAAGAATGTTTTTGAATACCGTACATGGTTTTTAAATCACGAATTTGTGCCAAAACTGCTTGATCAGGTTCACTCCAATTTTGACGTTTGGTTGCCAAAATCATTTTGTTTTTACTGGTGTGTTCTAAAGCGACAAACTCAAAAACTTTGGTGTCATAACCATAGGCTTTGAGCAATAAAGCGCGGATGGTATCGGTTAACATTTCCGCCTGTTACCCTGCATGAATGCCAAATTGCAGCATCGGTTGCAACACGCTTGGGCTTTGTAATTGTGGACGCAACTCTTTATGGCAACACGGCGCGCACATAATCATTTGTGCATTCAGGCGAATACCAGTATGAATTGCAAAATCGGTGGCGACATCACAGGCATGCAAAGCAATCATTACATCTAAATGTTCTGGCTGATAGGTGCGCACATCGCCCTGAAAAAAATCTAGCTGCTGAAAGTCTGAAGCACTCGCCACCGACTGACAAAACTCAACCATTTTCGGGTTTAGTTCCACCCCAGTCACAAAGGGAATAAATTGCTGCTTTTGCAAATAGTCATAGAGCGCAAAAGTTAAATAGCCTTTGCCTGAACCAAAATCCACCACGCGCAAGGTATTTTCCGAAATTTTGATTTGCGCCAAGGCACCCGAAAAAATTTCAATAAATTTATTAATCTGTTTCCATTTACGCGCCATGCTCGGAATAATTTGCGCTTTGGCATCGCTAATCCCCAAGTGTTGTAAAAATGGGCTGGATTGATCGACATAACGCTGCTTTTCTCGGTCATGTCCTTGTGGTTCTTTCGGTTTCGCTATAGTCGGTGCTGTTTTACTAATGCTGAGCATGGCTTTCTTTTTGTTCTTTTTTAGCTGAATTTCCTGATCTGTCGTAAATAAATTGGCCTGTTTACAATCTGCCAATAAGTGACTCAATTGTATCTGTGCTTCTGCCAAAGGATAGTTTTTGGTGATATCCTGCGTTTTATGGCGATACAAACAAGTTAAAACGGTGTCTTGATTTAGCTGAATCACCCGTAAGGTGATTTTTTCTAATTGTTCCAGTTCGCCTTTATATTGACTCAGCACCACACGATCAAGCTTTTGTGTATCAATGGCTTGCTGAAAAGCCTCTAAGAATTGTTGTTCCTGCACAGAGGGAGAAGCCAAAGTCGACATAATAAAAACCTGAAAAAATTACAATTCAAGTTTAATTGTTATTACCCTAAAAGCAAAATTGAATTACGATACAGTTGTATAATTAAAGAAATTAAAGCAGATTCGCCATGAAATTAAATGCCCCTTTAGTGCCTGATTATGACCTGCAAGAAGAACGGATTAACTATCTGAGCCATGGTGTTGGTGCGGCTTTGGCATTTATTGCAGGTATTCTTTTAATCATTAAAGGTGCGTATTTAAGTACGGGACAATGGCTAGGTTTGTGGGCCTATGCAATAAGCATGGTACTGCTTTTTTCTGCTTCAATGCTGTATCACATGGCAACCGCAGCAGACCGTCGTTATTTTTATAAAAAGTTAGATCACACCGCAATTTATTATTTAATTGCAGGGACTTATACCCCATTTTTATCCATCGCGATTCCTACTCAAAAAGCACAATATTTGTTAATTGCCCTGTGGATTATTGCCCTGATTGGCACCCTATTTAAACTGGTATTTATCAACCGTTTTCATAAAATTTCTTTAATTGCCTACTTGGTGATGGGTTGGTTAGCCGTTCTGGTCATGGACGATATGCAAGCCTATTTAAGCAGCCAAGCCCTGACCTTTTTGCTAATTGGCGGCATTGCCTACACCGTGGGTGCATTGTTTTATGCCTTAAAACGCGTAAGATATACCCACGCAATTTGGCATGTATTTGTCTTAATTGGTGCAGGCGCACACTTTCTGGCAATTTATCTGTATGTGATTTAACGCTGAATATCGCTCATGTCTTACAGATAAAACGATCAGATTTGAATGGTGTTCATGGATGCAGTTTTGTAACCGACTTCTTGTTCAAAAAAGTATAACTACAAGAAGTATCTACTATTTTTCTGCCAGTGCGGTCTGTGCCAAATTGCACTTTCATTTAAAATTCACTTTACATAAGGTCCTGTATGGCATCTTCATCTACTGCTGCCGCTGAACAGCCGACTCAAAATTCTAAATTTCGAGTACTGACTGCAAGCTTGGTCGGTACCACCATCGAGTTTTTTGACTTTTATATCTACGCCACTGCGGCAGTCATTATTTTCCCGTATCTGTTCTTTCCGATCAGTACTGACCCAATGACGGCAACCATTCAATCTCTCGCCACCTTTGCAATTGCCTTTATCGCCCGTCCAATTGGCGCAGCTTTATTTGGACATTTAGGAGATCGGATTGGACGCAAAGCCACTTTGGTCGCGGCATTATTGACCATGGGAATTTCTACAGTCTGTATTGGTTTACTGCCGACGTATGCACAAATTGGGATTATCGCGCCATTACTGTTGGCGTTGTGTCGCTTAGGGCAAGGTTTAGGCTTGGGCGGTGAATGGTCGGGAGCAGTACTGTTAGCCACAGAAAATGCCCCTGAAGGTAAACGTGCTTGGTATGGCATGTTCCCACAATTGGGCGCTCCGATTGGTTTTATTCTTGCCACAGGTTCATTCCTTATTTTAGGTGCGCTGATGTCTGAGCAAGACTTTATGACATGGGGCTGGCGCATCCCGTTTATTTCGAGTGCCTTATTGGTGATTGTCGGTTTATGGATTCGCTTAAAACTGCATGAAACGCCTGCCTTCCAAAAAGTGTTGAATAAACAAAAAGAAGTCAATGTGCCATTTATTCAGGTCTTTAAAAAACACGCTAAAATGTTAGTGCTCGGTACAATCGCTGCAATTTGTACCTTTGTGGTGTTTTATCTGACTACGGTATTTGCCTTGCAATGGGGCACCAAACAACTGGGTTATTCACGTGAAGAATTCTTAAAACTTCAACTACTAGCCACATTGTGTTTTGCTGCTTTTATTCCCCTCTCAGCCGTTTTAGCCGAAAAATTTGGACGTAAAACCACCTCTATCGCAGTGTGCATCATCTCTGCAATTTTTGGCTTATTTTTTGCCGATATGCTTGCTTCAGGCAGCACGTGGATTGTATTTATTTTCCTGTGTATTGGCTTGGCAATTATGGGACTTACTTACGGGCCCATTGGTACAGTATTGTCTGAAATTTTCCCAACATCTGTACGCTATACAGGCTCCGCACTCACCTTTAACTTGGCGGGTATTTTTGGCGCATCGTTTGCCCCACTCATTGCCACCAAACTTGCCACCACTTATGGCTTGGCTGCAGTTGGTTATTATTTAAGTGCAGCATCCATCTTGTCTTTAATCGCATTTTTAATGATTCGAGAAACCAAGCATGATGATGTAAACAATCAAATTTAAGCGCAAAAATTGCATCAAAAAACCAGCCTCGGCTGGTTTTTTTCATGTAGGCGATGGTGACGGTGCTTACAATAATTCAATAATATCAATCGTGGGCGGCACACCAAAACGAAAAGGAACACCGACCATTCCTGTCCCTACAGTCACAAATACATCGGCATGATCATGGCGATATAACCCCTTTTTATGCCCTAAAATAGATACTTTTTTCATCACATAATCGGTCAGCCACGGCAGTTCAACCTGCCCACCATGGGTATGTCCTGCCAACATCAACGGACGTGTCGGCAATTTTGGCACCATATCCACTGTATCGGGGTTATGTGATAACAACACCCACGGCTTATCCTGAGGTAAATCGGGCATATAGCGCATGTCGGTTTTACCTGCCCATAAATCGCCAATACCGAGCAAACGAAACTCATCAAACTCGACAATTCTACCTTCAATATCAATCACGTTATTTTGTTCTAAAGCCGTTTTTAACAGCTCTTGAATGGGCGGGCCAGGATACTGCTCATCATGATTACCATTTACCGAATATACAGGCGCACAAATTTCTTTTAATACCGCCAATTCTTCGACCAATTTATTTTCAGGCTCATAAGTCCAGTCGCCTGCTACAACGACAATATCGGGGTTTTGCAAATTGAGTTTTTTCACAATTTGCTTCAATTGACGCTCATGCCCAGAAAACAAGCCAATATGTAAATCTGCAATTAAAGCAATTTTGACAGGCTTTAATAAACGGCGATCTGCATGAATTTGATATTTGGTAGTTTTGACTTGAATCAAATGCGGTTCAATAAAACGCGCATAGCTCAACACAGCACTGACTAAAAATACAAAAATCGCTTCGTGGATGGAGTAATAGCCCTGAATACCCGCATAGACACTAAAAAAAACCAAAGGCGGCAACAGGTAAGACAAATAAAATACCAACAAATGCACAAAGGCCTTAAACGGGTGAATGGTTTCTGTATTGGCCTGACTGCGCCATGCTTGCGAAACTGCCCACAGCGCCAAAATTGCCATACCCATATAGAAATACAACACGACTGAATCGTTATCCCACATATTTATTCTCTATTACTTCATACTTCTGCTATTCAATGCTGCGCTAAACCCAGATGTCGCATTTAACCCACACACGTCATATATCTGTATTGTCATATTTATCTTTTCATAGCTGACAATTATACTCAAACCCTATTTTTAACTTATTTGCTCCTCGTGCTAAAAAGGAATTTAATTTGGCAAACCGCAGCTCATCCGCTCCATTTCAAAATATTCGGCACAACGTCTTGTGGCTGAGTTGCGCCTTCGTTTTGACACTCTCAGGCTGTAGCACGCTGCCCAAACAGATTGAACATCCGATCCGGATGGCGTTTGAAACCCCAACCGATCAAACCAGTTTGGCCAAAATTGTACTGCCGCTACGCGAAAAATATCCGCAGCTTACGGGTTATCATGTCCTGTATGATCCGCTCGAAGCCCTAGCAGCACGTATCTATCTGATTAATAAAGCAGAAAAATCTTTAGATTTACAATATTATATTTGGGATAACGATAAAATTGGCGCGCTTGCACTACACGCCATTATTCGTGCGGCAGATCGTGGGGTGAAAGTCCGCTTATTGGTCGATGATAACAATGCCAAAAAAATGGAAGGCATTTATCTCGCGCTCGATCAACACGTCAACATCGACATCAAACTGTATAATCCATATCGCTTTCGACATTATCGTGCCATGGACATGATTTTGGATTTGAAGCGTATTAACCGTCGTATGCACAACAAAAGCTTTATTGCCGATAACCAAATTTCTCTGATTGGTGGGCGCAATATGAGCAATCAATACTATAACGTCAGCGACAATTATCAATTTTCTGATGTCGATGTGATGTTAGTCGGCTCGGCTTCGGATGAAATTATTCACTCTTTTGATGAATACTGGAATGATGACTATGCTTATTCAGTCAAGCAATTGGTCAATCCACAACATTACACCTTGCGTTATGAAAGCTTAAAACAGCAATTAGAACAGCACGATCAAGAAGCCACCGTACAAAATTATTTAGATTTGGTGACTCGTTCTAAAGCGATTGAACAGTGGATGACGCGTAGTATTAAGTTCGATTGGGTCAGTGCTGAAGTGGTCAAAGATGCGCCGAGTAAAATTAAAGACCGCGCCTCAAAAGAAGAACATCTCAACTTTCAATTGCTGACGCATTTAGAGAAGCCAAGCAGTAGTGTCGATATTATTTCTGCGTATTTTGTCCCTGAACAATCGGGGGCAGAAAAACTAAAAGACTTGGCGGATGATGGCGTTCAGGTACGCGTACTGACCAACTCCTTTAAAGCCAACGATGTTCCTGTGGTGCATGCTTTTTACGCCAAATATCGAGAAGATTTATTGGCAAATAACGTGCAGCTGTATGAGTTTTTGGCGCGACCTGAAATGGAAAACCTAAACACACATACGCACGAAATTTCCAAAAAAGCCAAAGTCAGTATGAAAGGTTTAAGCCGTTCTAGTTTACATGCCAAACTCATGGCATTGGATGAAAAACAGGTATTTATTGGTTCGTTTAATTTTGACCCACGCTCGGCATATTTAAATACTGAAATTGGAGTAATTTTAAATAGTCCACCATTGGCTCGCGCAGTTCACCAGACCATGGATGTCAATTTATCCAAATATGCTTATAAACTGGTTTTAGATGCGCAACAAAACATTCAATGGCAGATGAAAAATCCACAAGGCGAAACTCAAATTCTAAAAAAAGAACCAGGGATGAAATGGTATCAACGTGCGGCAATGAAAATTACCTCATGGCTGCCAATTGAAGGCTTTATGTAGCAACATAATATTGAAGCTGTTGGATGATGACCATTATTCTTAAAAAAATGTGATGTGCTTAGGCTATCTTTAACATGAAGATGCGCCTAAGCATGTTTTATGATGTCAGCACTTGTGGTTTTAATACCTGACGATGCAACTCAGCCAAACCTTCTGTCATGCGTTCCTGTACCACAGCAGTTAAAGATTCAATATCGTGCCCTTCTACCACAATTGCAGGTAACGCCATTAAATGCGCTGTCACTTTCGGCATTTCCAAAACATCTTTCACATGATCAACAAAGGTCATGTCATTAATAAACGGCGCAACAGTATCTAACTCACCTTGCTGATTCACATAACAAATCAGACAAATTTGCACAGGTCGTTTGGCTTCAATTGCTGCCCCTAAAATACGACCATGCACTTTTTTAATTTTGCTTCCATCTGACGTGGTCGCTTCAGGAAAAAATAATACAGGAATATCTTGTTTTAAAAATTGCGTGATTTGTTCACGAATTTTGACTGAATCGCCAGAGCCACGCTTAATAAATAGCGTCCCCCCACCTTTGGCTAACTTACCCAATAACGGCCATTTTTCAATTTCAGCTTTGGCCAGAAAAAATACCCGCGCACTAGAACCCAATACCGCTACATCTAACCACGAAATATGATTACTGACCCATAGCGCAGGGTCATGCGGAATTTCACCATGAATTTGCACTTCAATATTAAAAACTTTGCACAATTGACGGCAAAAATATTGCACATAGCGCGTATTGTTCGGGTTGTTGGTGTCTTTATACAATTGATGACGATAGACCAAATAAAACCCTTCACCAATCGCGCCAGCCGTTGCCAGAACTTTTTTGCTATACAAAGCAAGCTTTGCAAAACCATGAATTGGAGATGTGTGAGTTTCAACAGCTGGGTTCATAGGGTCATCACTAATTGTTAAACGCAAAACAACGTATAAAGGTCTATATTTTGCTCATTCTATACTGTTCAATCTGAACTTGCATTGATAATAAAAACCGAAACCTGCATGCAAACATGCGACTTTTGGCAAAATCTAAATAGATAAATTCTATATTGGGGTCATCCTTATAATTGAGTTTACATACGTTGATATAGCATCAAATCAGGGCGCAGGAAAAATCCAATCATCTATTTCCCTGCACAAACATTTTTTCTACTAGAATATAGCTTTAGCATGGAGATTGCGCTGAGTGGAAAATTTTGTGCCACCTCAAGATGGCGAGCGTGTTGTACTGGTCAGTGTCGCTGTCCAAATTTTAGAAGACCTAGATGCCGAAGAATTTCAGCTCTTGGCTGAATCTGCGGGTGCAGAAGTTTTACAACACGTCCACACTCAACGTAGTAAACCCGATGCCAAACTCTTTATTGGCTCAGGCAAAGCCGAAGAAATTGCCGCATTGGTCAAAGAACACGACGCCAATTTGGTCATTTTTGATCATGCACTCAGTCCTGCACAGGCACGTAATTTAGAAAAAGTGATGCAATGCCGTGTGGTTGACCGTACCGAACTCATTTTAGATATTTTTGCTCAACGCGCCCGCACTTACGAAGGTAAATTACAGGTCGAATTGGCACAATTACAACATTTATCTTCACGTTTGGTGCGTAGTCGCAGCAACTTAGACAGTCAAAAAGGCGGTATCGGCTTACGTGGTCCTGGGGAAACCTTGCTTGAAACTGACCGACGCTTATTGCGTATTCGCATGGGACAACTAAAAACCAAACTCGATAAAGTCCGTCAAACCCGTGCACAAGGTCGTGTGGCTCGGCAAAAAGCCGCCATTCCTACCGTTTCATTGGTCGGTTATACCAACGCAGGCAAATCGACCTTATTTAATATTTTGGCGCAAAGTGATGTCTATGCTGCTGACCAACTGTTTGCTACGCTTGACCCTACTTTACGGCGTTTAGAATGGGATGGCATCGGACGTCTGGTATTGGCCGACACCGTTGGCTTTGTAAGAAACCTATCTCACTCTTTGGTGGAATCTTTTAAAGCAACTTTGGAAGAAACCTTAGAAGCCAGTTTATTGCTGCATGTGATTGATTCAAGCAGCCCCGATGTGTTGGAACAAATTGAAGCAGTCGAAGGTGTGCTAAAAGAAATTGGCGCAGATGTACCTATTTTGCGGGTTTACAATAAAATTGATGTCTCAGGCGAAACAGCCAAAATTATCTATGAAAAACCGCATCAACCTGACCGTGTCTATGTATCGGCACATTCAGGGCAAGGTTTAGACTTGTTAAAACAAGCCGTACATGAATGTTTGATGGGGCAAATTCAAAAGTTTGATCTTAAATTACAACCTGCTTATGGCAAACTGCGCAATCAACTGTATGCGCTCAATGTCATTCAGGCAGAACAGTACGATGATGAAGGTCAATTACATCTACAAGTCAGCATGGCACCACATAAACTGGAACAACTGATTAAACAGGCACATTTACCGATAGACGAAATTTTAGGTGCACAGGCAGAACAATTTAAACGTCCGCTTGAAGCATTTGAAATTGACGATCAGATCGGTTAAAACGTGATAAGTAAAATTTTAATGAAAGATCAAAAATGAGCAGGATAAAACATATCGATTGGCCAGCATGGATCGGCACACTCCTTTTGATTATTGTGTTTCGTGAAGCCTCTGTATGGATCATGACCCAATTTAATCACCCAGAATTAGGCAATTTAGTCGGTTTGCTCAGCCTACTGGCGGTATTATTTACATGGCGCAAACTCAGTAAAATTCCTGCTCGTCTGGTCGATACCAACAACAAAATCATGAAAGAAAGTGCCTTTGCCTTTTTACCCATCAGCGCGGGTTCATTAATTATGCTCACGCACATGGGCAAACAAATTCCAATCTTCTTAATTGTGTTGTTTATCAGTACGCTGATCCCGCTTTGGCTGTATGCCAAAATGGCAAAACGCTGGCTTTAGGAGATTAAAATGCTGTCAATTCTATATGGTTTTTTAATCACTCTCGTTGCATATTTACTGGCAAAACCTTGCAACCAAAAAGTCCCGCAAATCCCTGTGATTGTCTTTGGCATGTGTTTTGTGTTGCTACTGTTGTATTTTTTCGGGATTCCATACGAAACTTACGTCGCACAAACCAACCCTTTGTTTAATCAATTATTGGGCTATGTGACAGTTGCACTCGCCATTCCTCTAGCAGCCATGCGTTATGACGATTTACCCCTCAAAGCGATTTTAGGTATTTTGTTCTTTGCCAGTCTTAGTGCTGTGGCGCTGCCGATGGGGCTTGCTTATGCGCTACATATGTCCAGTGCCGATATTATGGCATTTGCCACCCGTGCAGTGACCACGCCGATTGCGATTAATATCGCAACCTTATTAGAAGCACCGATTCAATTGGCAGTATTAATTGTGATTTTATCAGGTGTCGTGGGTGCTGCTTTTTCACCACTTATTTTAAGGCATATCAATGATGAACGTGCTTCAGGTTTGGCACTTGGCTTAGCTGCACATGCCATTGGTACTGCTCAAGCATGGCAACGTGGCAGTGTTGCAGGACGTTATGCTGCCTTTGGCATGGCAGTCAATGCAGTCTTTACCGCAGTTTGGCTGCCAACATTTATACTGTATTTACAAAGAATGTGACTGAGCAATCACTTTTAAAGATTGTGACCATTTCACTTTCTTTTTATTATGAAATATCCAGTTTGCGAAATGAAGGAACATTGAACATGGTCAAGATGAAACTCACCGTTGCCTTAATCTGCTCAGCCTTAGGTAGTTTTGCGCTGGCTCAAGATATTACAGGAACTTGGAAAAACATTGACGATAAAACGGGTTCATCTAAAGCCATTTTAGAAATTCGTCAGGAAAGCAATGGTAGCTATACCGCTAAAATCGTTAAAGTGACGCCACGCCCAGGTTACACACCAAGAGAAACCTGTGTCAACTGCCCTGCGCCTTATACCAACCAACCGATTTTAGGTATGGATGTACTCACTGGCTTAAAATATACAGGTAATTCCAATTTCACAGGCGGGAAAATTATTGACCCTTTAAGCGGCAATATTTACAGCACCAAAGCCAAATTGAGCAATAATGGTAAGCGTTTGACCATGCGCGGTTATGTCGGTGTATCGGCTTTAGGTCGCAGCCAAACTTGGATTAAAAGTGATTAATTTATAAGTTATTCCATCAACTTAATTAATTCACTTTTCACTTAAAATGCCACACGTTCGTGGCATTTTTCACATCTTTTCCAGCATTTTCCCTGCAAGTTTAAGATTAAAAATTTCCTCAAATCTATTGACTCTTACCACAACTCGCTTTATATCTTGAATTAACCTCTGTAATAACTTTCGACAATCAAAGGAACTGATATGAAGAAAAATGTATTGATGGGTGTATTTGCAAGCTTAATCTTCAGTGGTTCAGCATTTGCTGCAGACCTAACAGGTATCTGGCAAAGTATTGATGACAAAACAGGTTCACCCAAAGCCCTGATTGAAATTACCCAAGCTGAAAATGGCAGCTTTACTGGTAAAATTATCAAAGTCACACCAAGACCGGGCTATACCCCAAAAACTATGTGTGTGAATTGCCCTGCACCTTATACCAACAAACCTTTGGTCGGTTTGGAAATTATTAGTGGCTTAAAGCATGTGGAAAATAACAACTATGCCGATGGGCGTATTTTAGATCCACTTACAGGCAAAATGTATAGCCTGAAAGGTCGTTTAGCATCTAATAATAAACGTCTCACTTTACGTGGTTACGTCGGAATTTCAGCCATTGGTCGGACACAAACGTGGATTCGCCAACAATAAGCGAGTAATTGTGTCTCATCGGTCATTTTTTCTGGATACTCGGGACTTTGTGTCCGTTAATTCACAGATTAGACTAGCCGCAAAGACCGAGTAAGGGAAATAAAATGATTCAGAAATTGGCTTTAGGAATAGCCGTCATCTTCGGCAGTCTAAGCACTTTGGCGATGGCACAAGATTTAGCAGGAACTTGGCAACAAATTGATGATAAAACAGGCTCACCCAAAGCTGTCATCGAAATTCGTAAAGAAGCCAATCAAACCTATACGGGTAAAATTGTGAAAGTAACCCCGCGTCCGGGTTATACCCCACGTGAACTTTGTAATAAATGCCCTGCGCCTTATACCGACCAACCTATTTTAGGGATGGATATTTTAAAAGGCTTACAACAAGTCAAAAACAGCAACAATTACGAAAAAGGACGCGTAATTGATCCATTGGCAGGTCGTATTTACGATGCAAAAATTCGCCTCAACTCAACAGGTAAACGTTTAACTTTACGTGCTTATATGGGTGTATCTACACTAGGTCGCAGTCAAACTTGGATTCGAATTCAATAAAATTCAAGATAAAAAATAGCCACCTCAATAGGTGGCTATTTTCATTTCATCATCACATTTTTAAATTTTAAAGATGAATGTTATTACCATTCTGCCAGCGGATTATCCACTGCAAACAATTGCTGATCTTCCAAACGATAAGCCACAAGCTGATTGCCCCACACACAACCGCCATCCACATTTTGAATATTGTCGGCTACCGTTTGTCCCTGCAATGCTGCCCAATGACCAAATACGATTTGATGTGTTTGCGCAGCTAAAGATGGATATTCAAACCACGGTTTAAAACCTTCTGGCATCGGATCATCTAAGGCATCTTTAAAGCTGAATTCCAAACCACCCTGTGCATTGGCTAAACGCATACGGGTCAAATAGTTGGTAATACAACGTAAACGCGCATGCCCCTCTAAATCATCCGACCAAACTGCAGGTTCTGCCCCATACATTTCCTTTAAGAATGCATCCACTACCTCAAAGTCCTCATGCCCAATCACCGCCTCAACTTCTTTTGCCAAAGCTGCGGTTTGTTCCGCATTCCAAATATGTGGAATACCTGCATGAGTTAAAATGGTGTTTTCATTAGGAAAAAGACACAATGGTTGTTTACGCAACCAATCAATCAAATCATCACTGTCAATTGCATCAATCACATCACGAGTGTTGTCTTGTGCTTTGATTTTCTTTAAGCCACGTGCGCCTGCCAACAAGGTTAAATCGTGATTGCCTAACACCGTTGCTGCAACGCCACGATCTACCAGTTTTTTAATAAAACGCAAAGCACCTACCGAGTTTTCACCCCGCGCGACTAAATCGCCTGCAAACCAAATAAAATCTTGATCGGGATCGAACTGTATTTCTTTTAATAACAGTTTTAAGGCTTCAAAGCAGCCCTGCACATCACCAATGACATAGTTGTATCGAATTGCTGCCATTAATTCACCATCTGATCTGCCAATGCGACAAATGCACTCAAACTTAAAGTTTCAGGACGTGCCATTGGGTCTACCCCTGCACGTTCAAACGCATCTTCAGCCAACATGCCTTTTAAGCTATTGCGCAATGTTTTACGACGTTGGGTAAATACATGCGCCACCAAACGTGCCAATGCTTTTTCATCTTTGGCAATAATCGGTTTAGTCACATAAGGCTCTAAACGGAATACTGCAGAAGTCACTTTAGGCGGTGGATTAAATGCGCCAGGCGGTACTTCAAACAAGAACGTTGGCTTACAGTAATACTGCATCATCACCGATAAACGCCCATATTCTTTGGTATTCGGTTCAGCCGTGATACGATCTACCACTTCTTTTTGCAGCATAAAGTGCATGTCTTTAACTTTGTCACCAAACTCTAAGAGATGAAACAAAAGCGGCGTCGAAATGTTATACGGCAAGTTTCCAACCACACGTAGCGGGCGCCCTTCCTGAAATAACTCGGTAAAGTCATATTTCAGCGCATCACTTTCTACAATAGTTAAACGCTCAGGATGTGGCACACGTCCCGGTAAGCCTGCGGCCAAATCACGGTCTAATTCCACTACAGTCAAAGCATCACACTCACCAATTAAAGGTGAGGTCAATGCCGCTAAACCCGGTCCAATCTCGACAATATTATCGCCTGGACGTGGGTTCACTGAGCGGACAATTTTGGCAATCACGCGTTGATCATGCAAAAAGTTTTGACCAAAGCGTTTACGAGCCTGATGCCCTTCATCTTTTGGGTTTAGGGCATTAATTTGATACATAAAGATTTCCAAGCTGAAATTATGAACGTGCTAAATCCAGCGCTAAATCGACAGCAACATGCAAGCTAGAACTTTTCGCAAGTCCCGTACCTGCGAGGGAGAGCGCTGTGCCGTGATCGACTGAAGTGCGAATAAACGGTAAGCCTAAAGTAATATTGATTGCTTCACCAAAGCCCTGAGATTTTAACACAGGTAAACCCTGATCGTGATACATCGCTAAAACTGCATCGGCATCTTTTAAATTTTCTGGGGTAAATAAAGTATCTGCAGGTAAACTTAAACTGAGATTTTCACCGCGATTACGGTAATTTTGCAGCACAGGATTAATCACCTCAATTTCTTCCATGCCTAAATACCCATCTTCGCCCGCATGTGGGTTCAAACCACAGACCAATACTTTAGGATGTTCAATTTTAAACTTGCTTTTTAAATCGTGCAGCAAAATATCAATTACTTGTTCTAAACGTGTTTTGGTAATGGCATCTGCCACGGCACGTAAAGGTAAATGCGTGGTCGCCAAGGCAACGCGTAAGGTTTTGGTGGCTAACATCATCACCACACGCGCAACACCTGCAAACTCCTGATAATATTCAGTGTGCCCACTAAAAGAAATACCAGCTTCATTAATAATAGATTTTTGCACGGGTGCTGTCGCCACGCCCACACTCTTACCTGTCATTGCATAAGAAGCTGAGCGACGTAATTGCTCCAAAACGTAAGTTGCATTTTGTGCATTTAAATGCCCCAACTCAACATCTACAGCCAAAGGCACATGCTCAACATATAACTGCCCAAGCGCTGCAGGCTGTTGCTGACCTGAATATTCAATCAATTCGACTTGTTGCTTTAGAATTTCGGTGCGTTGTTGTAATAATTGATGATCTGCCAATACCACAATTGGACGCTCATCTTGTCGAGCTGCCAGACTTAGACAAATATCAGGTCCAATACCTGCAGGTTCACCACTGGTGACATATAAAGGGCGCATGCAGCTTCATCCACTATAGCTAGGTGTAGCTGAATTATAGCGCCATCCTGAGCAAAATTGTTTTATCTCCAATCTAATCTAAATCGGCTATCTAAGATGCCCATCTGATGCGCCCATTCCGAAATGCCAATCACGACCATACATAACAACAAACCTATAAATAGTATTTTGGGCGCTTGTTGAGTGACTGCTCGATAGTTTTGATCAGATAGACTCAACATGATGAAGCCACCGATGCCATATAGCATAAAAGGGAGCAAGGTGATGTGCATAAATACAGAATAGATTAAGATAAAATCAAATACATCAGTACCATAAGCTGCACCTACCAACAAAAATGCCAGTTCATACAGAGCAATTAATGTGATGAAAAAACCTGCTATAAATTTTAGCAGTTTATTTGGTTGCGGCTTTAATGCTTCTGTCGTTAATGCTTTTGTCGTTGTAGCGATGCGTTCTAAATCATCAGACATAGTGATCCGTCCTCATCATTATTATTAGCTGCGACCATACAGAAAAAGCTAAAACAGCACTAGATAAAGAAGATCAATACCTGATTTTTACTGTCGTGAAATGGTCGCTAGAGGTGATTTTGCTTTTATAACCAAACTTGATAAAATATAGCGCTTAAAATGTGACTTTTCCATTGTAGTTCTACCCATTCTCAGGTAGAATTCGGACTCCTTTTTGTTTGGACAGCTTCCATAGTCCAAACCAACTATAATAGGTAGTGGTTTAATGAAAACTCTCAGCGCTAAGCCAGCTGAAGTTCAACACGACTGGTACGTTGTTGATGCTTCTGGCAAAACTCTAGGTCGCCTTGCGACAGAAATCGCTCGTCGTTTACGCGGTAAGCACAAAACTTCTTATACTCCTCACGTTGACACTGGCGACTACATCGTTGTCATCAATGCTGAGCAAGTTCAAGTGACTGGTAACAAATCACTTGACAAGAAATACTATCGCCACACTGGTTTCCCTGGTGGTATCCGTGAAACTAATTTCGAGAAATTAGTTGCTCACAAACCAGAAGAAATCTTCCAACGCGCTGTAAAAGGCATGTTGCCAAAAGGTCCTCTTGGTTATGCTATGATCAAGAAAATGAAAGTGTACGCTGGTGCTGAGCATCCTCACACAGCTCAACAGCCACAAGTTTTGGACATCTAAGGGATACAGCACATGGCTACTAACTATGGTACAGGTCGCCGTAAGACCGCAACTGCACGTGTTTTCTTATCAGCTGGTACAGGTAAACTCGTAATTAACAACCGTACTCTTGAGCAATATTTCGGTCGTGAAACTGCTCGTATGATCGTACGTCAACCATTAGAGCTTCTTGAAGCTACTGAAAAATATGACCTTTACATCACTGTTGCCGGTGGTGGTATTGGTGGTCAAGCTGGTGCAATCCGTCACGGTATTACTCGTGCATTGATCGCATCTGACGACACTTTAAAACCTGCTCTTCGTCAAGCTGGTTTCGTTACTCGTGATGCTCGTGAAGTTGAACGTAAGAAACTTGGTTTACGTAAAGCTCGTAAACGTCCACAATTCTCTAAACGTTAATTCGTTTACCGAATCGGACACAAAAAAAGCCTTGGATTTTCCAAGGCTTTTTTTATGCAAATCAACGAGCTGAGCATTTTAAGCCAGATAAACAATTCGGATTCACATACACCAAAAATCAAAATTCAATACAGTCCAAAAATTGAAAACCAATCAACAAATATCTCATACACTTTTATCAGCTTTGCTGGGTGATTTTAGTGGCTAAGTTTAGTATCCTATTCTATTCATTTGGTTTTATTTCGGATTATGTCAGTCGAGAACGCACCCTTACAAGGCATTACCCTCTACAGTCATGCGGACGACTTTCGCTCACATTGGATTCGTTACGTTCTGGCCGAAAAACAAATCAAATATCAACTGATTTTGGTCGATTATGAAGATGAAGATCTTGCAAGCCTGAATCCGTATAATCAACTTCCAATGCTGCTAGAAAACGATTTAAAACTCTTTAATACTGCGATTATTTCCGAATATCTGGATGATCGTTATCGACAAAATAAACTCTATGCAGATGCACCTATGCCACGTGCAGAACAAAGACAATATATTTGGCGCTTTGAACAAGACTGGTTCAAACTTGCCGATCAGATGCTACGTCATCCTGATAGCTTAGAGTACACAACACAGCGCGCTGCACAAAAAAAATTACGTGATACACTCATTTCACTGACACCATTATTTCAGCATTATCCTTATTTCATGTCAGAAAATTTCAGTATTTTAGATTGCATGCTGGCACCCTTATTTATACGGCTAAAAGCCATGGGCATAGAATTACCCCAACAACACTGTCGTCCAATTTTCCTGTATTGTCAGCGGATTTTTTCACGCCCTGCCTTCACTCAAGCAATGACTTTGCAAGAAAAAAATCGCTATCAAGAATTTTTAATTCATACTTAAAGAGCATATTATGTCTGAATCTGAAATCAATTTAAGTCCAACCCGTCCTTATTTAGCCCGTGCAATTTATGAATGGATTTGTGATAACCAACTCACACCACATTTATTGGTCGATGCTACACAGCCGAATACGCTTGTTCCTGAACAATTTATTCAGGATGGTCAGATTGTCCTAAATATCGTTCCACATGCAGTGCATGCCTTACACATGAGCAATGATGCAATCACCTTCTCTGCACGTTTTGGGGGCGTATCACGCGACTTATATGTACCTATGAATGCCGTCTTAGGTATCTATGCAAGAGAGAATGGACAAGGCTTATTCTTTGATCCAAGTGAGTATGCACATATCCAAAATGATCAAGATGCTTTAGAATCAAAGACTGAAGAAAAAACCGAACAAACTAAGAAAAAACCAAGCCTTAGATTATTAGATTAAAACAATGGAGTAGTGAATGGCTTTTGATTTAGTACAATATTTTGCAGCGCAGATTAAACTTCAAAAGCCCTCGCTTTTGAAACAATATAATGCTGTTGATCGCGACCAATATATTCAAGAAATCAATGCGCTGAGCTTAGGCAAACTGGTCAGTCTGTGGCGAGAAGACAACCAAAAACTTTATCAAGAAATTGATCATCAAGATGAATTATATATTCAGGAAATTGCACGTCGACTCACCACATCTCCACACAATCAGTCACCTCTCTCCAAAACTGAGCTTGAACAGAATATTAGTGAAGTCTTAGCCTTACAACTCACAGAGCTCAAGCAATTGGATCAAACTGGTAATTTTGGCAATAAAGGTCTAGGTGAATTATTGCTAGGTCAAATTGAACATTTATCTGGTCAAGCGGATGATTGGGTTTGGTCAACAAACGATCTAATAGAGTTAAAAGGTTCTAAACCAATTCCTCAAGAAGAGCTATCATTAGAGGCATCAATGAAGGAGTTTAATCAAATGGTACAACAACATACCCACGATGATCATCAAAATATTGAGCCTGTAGAAGCAATTGTACCCACTTGGTCTAAAGTACTAGAACCTATCGTTGCGATTGCGATTTTAGCAATTCTATGGTGTTCCGTTACTCAATTATTCGCTTAAATCAATCTTCTATCTAAGCCGTAATAAAACCATCATCATCTGATGGTTTTATTTTGCCTTCACTTTTTATAGTTTTTAATATTTTCTTTTCTACATAAAAAAACACCCTCAACGCTAGTTGAGGGTGTTTAGAATAATGAGCTGGCGATGACTTACTCTCACATGGGTAACCCCACACTACCATCAGCGCGAAGAGGTTTCACTTCTGAGTTCGGGAAGGGATCAGGTGGTTCACTCTTGCTATGGTCGCCAGCACAA
>NZ_VOYG01000034.1:0-1007 GCF_013420785.1 Acinetobacter sp. YH01011 | reverse complement strand
CTCTGTACACGACAAATTTCACAGAACCCTTATCCTATCAGGATTCTGCTTTCTTAAAATTGCCAAAATTTCCTTAAACTCTTCTTTTTTCCCAAAACCAATTAAACGCTGAATCGCCATTTGAACATAGTCTAAACCATAGCGAAATAAACTCATTGAGAGTCGTCCATGCTTCTTTATTTTTATCGCTTTTTTTTGATTATGTTGCCATTCACCCGTTAAGTAACACCAACAGAAGCTTATAGCTAACACCGCAATCAATTTTTTCACTCGTCTAGGGTCTGTCAAGCGCGTATTTTCAAGATTAAACCCGCGTCCTTTGAGACAACTGAATAAGGTTTCAATTTCCCAGCGTAATGCATAATCCTGAATAGCATTGGCATTAAACTGAGGAGAAACGACGAGTAAAAGCTCTCCATTTTCTAACTGTAGTGCACTTATATATAGTTTCACCCGACCAACCAAAATCCGTCGTTTACGACATTCAATTTGACCAACTTTAAGATGGCGAAATAAATCACTAATTTTATGATTCTTTCCTAAATGATTGGTGACAATGAAGTTTTTTTAACACGAATGCAGAAGTTGATGTCTTGTTCAATTAACCATGTAAACCACTGCTCACCGATAAACTCTCTGTCTGCGAACACATTCACAATACGGTCTTTACCAAAAATGGCTATAAAGCGTTGAATCAAAGCAATACGCTCTTTCGTATCTGAATTTCCACGTTTATTAAGCAATGTCCAAAGGATAGGTATCGCTATTCCACGATAAACGATTGCGAGCATCAGGATATTAATATTTCGTTTTCCCCATTTCCAATTGGTTCTATCTAAAGTCAGTTGCACTTGGTCGAATGAAAACATATTGAAAATCAACTGAGAAATTTGACGATAATCAAAATACTGACCTGCAAAGAAGCGCTGCATACGTCGATAAAATGATTGTGGTAAACACTTGATGGGCAAGGCTTTAGATGCAGAAGAAAGATTACATGTTTGCTT
>NZ_VOYG01000033.1:0-1125 GCF_013420785.1 Acinetobacter sp. YH01011 | reverse complement strand
ATTTTCTGACTTAAATTTCGCTCAAATAAACTTCGAGTAATTTAAACCAATCAATCAATGAAATATTTTCGATCAATCAATCAGTAAAAATCCACACAAGTTGTTCTTCATAATCTCTTAATGATCTCAATTTCTGCCTCGTCAGCAGAAATTTTAACGCAAAACACTTCTAACAACTCAACCTTGTAAGCTAAGTTCGTAGGCTGTTTCGCGTCGGGATGGGTGCATTATAGGGCAATTTCCTACACGTGCAAGTGCTTTTAACTGCTTGTTTTCACGAGTGTTGGATTTTTACGCACTATTTTGGTTCAAAAACACACAAAACTCGCACTAACCCTATAATTTTAAATTAAAAATATGTTTTTCATATTTTTGCAATCTAAATCCGCTTATTTTGTTGGGGCAGCCTCTTTCACTTTCACACTGAGTATTTTTACCGCTTGTTTCGGTACATTTTGATGCATGCCATAGTTGCCTGTTGGTACTTTTACAATTTTATCGACAACATCCATACCTTTAGTGACTTGACCAAATACCGCATAGCCTGCGTTACGTGGACTTCGATTTAAGAAATCGTTATCTACCACATTAATAAAGAATTGGCTGCTGGCAGAATCAGGATGATTCATACGTGCCATCGCCAAGGTACCACGGGTATTTTTCAATCCATTACTTGATTCATTACGAATGGTCGCTTTGGTTGGCTTTTCTTGCATATTGGCATCCATACCACCGCCTTGCACCATAAAGCCCGGGATAACACGATGGAAGATCGTACCGTTATAGAAGTTTGACTTGGCATAGTTTTCAAAGTTCTTTGCAGAAACTGGGGCTTTGTCATTAAACAGTTCGATTTCAATATTGCCCATGCTGGTTGTCATTTCTACCACGGTGTTGGCTGCCATCGTATTGAAGCTGATAAGCATTGCTGCCATGGTAAACACACTTTGTTTTAACATTTGCTGACCAATCCATCTGTGTTGTATTTGCATTGCATCTATATTAACCCGAATTACGGATAAGAAAAGCCCTTGAAAAAAAGGTAGTTAGAGCCATTTAGAAAGTTACGACACAACCCAAAGGCTCTAACTACCATGTACGATTTTACAGAAATTTTTTGTATTG
>NZ_VOYG01000032.1:0-1144 GCF_013420785.1 Acinetobacter sp. YH01011 | reverse complement strand
TTCGTATGACTATGTATTCATCATACGATACCTACCTTAAGGTAGGTGGGTTTCCCCATTCAGAAATCTCCGGATCAAAGGATATTTGCCGCCTCCCCGGAGCTTTTCGCAGGCTATCACGTCTTTCTTCGCCTCTGACTGCCAAGGCATCCACCACATGCACTTAATTACTTGACTATACAACCCCAAACAGTCGTTAACACTTACAAGTGAGTGTAACAACAGGCTTGCGCCCACAGTTTGTTGCTTCGTGAACTTAATCACCGTACAGCTTCAATCTAAATTCATATACCAAAACGCTTGATTCAGTTAATTTGCTAGTTCTCATTTCAATTCGTAATTAAACCGTAACACCGAAGTATTACTGTCAATCTTGAATTAAATGAGTTGAACAATTTATTTCAGACTCAATTTTTGCCAATCTGTTAATGAATTAATGCGTCTTCGTCAGACCGCACTAAATACTGTGATATTTAAATCACAGAACTTAATAAGCTTATACTTACTAAATTCTGTAATCTTTAGCTTATACCCATACTCAATAAGTACGTGGTGGAGACTAGGAGAGTCGAACTCCTGACCTCCTGCGTGCAAAGCAGGCGCTCTACCAACTAAGCTAAGTCCCCAGCTTATCATCTGTGATTCGATGTATCGTAAACTGTGTTAAGGCGAATGCTTAACTCGAGCATAGCTCTCGTCTTGCGCTCGGGCGAAACATGTTTCGCTGACCCTCGCTCATGGTGGGTCTGACAAGACTTGAACTTGTGACCCCACGCTTATCAAGCGTGTGCTCTAACCAACTGAGCTACAGACCCTCAGATACATCAATGAAGAACAACTTGTTGTGGATTCTTACCAATCGTCAATCTTTCGTTAAGGAGGTGATCCAGCCGCAGGTTCCCCTACGGCTACCTTGTTACGACTTCACCCCAGTCATCGGCCACACCGTGGTAAGCGTCCTCCTTGCGGTTAGACTACCTACTTCTGGTGCAACAAACTCCCATGGTGTGACGGGCGGTGTGTACAAGGCCCGGGAACGTATTCACCGCGGCATTCTGATCCGCGATTACTAGCGATTCCGACTTCACGCAGTCGAGTTGCAGACTGCGATCCGGACTACGATCGGCTTTTTGAGATTAGCATC
>NZ_VOYG01000031.1:0-1659 GCF_013420785.1 Acinetobacter sp. YH01011 | reverse complement strand
GCCAGGCCTCAGCATTTTATTATGGTGATCCCCTGGGCGAAATGCGCCTGGTAAGCAGAGTTTTTGAAATGTAAGGCCTTTGAATAAGACAAAAGGCTGCCTCATCGCTAACTTTGCAACAGTGCCATTTTAAGCGTTATGCTAAGCCCAGGAAGCCGCAGGATCTTTTGAACCACAACTGCATTAACGTCCGCTATTCTGATACGAGTGGATTGTACGCCTGGGAATTCGAGAAAGATGCTCAGAAATTCAGTCTGAAAGTCAAAGGGCAATATATTGCGAACAGCACGATTCATCAGCTCGATGCAGCATTAGACGGGCTGGGGATTGCCTATATTCCCGAGTATGTTGCAGATGGATATATCAAAAGCGGCAAGCTGATTGCTGTTCTGACCGAGTGGTGTCCATATTTTGACGGCTACCATATTTATTATCCTCACCGCCGACAGGATTCTCCTGCGTTTATGGCTTTTCTGCAAGTTTTGCGTGACAGGTACAATAATGGAATAAGATAAATTTATGAGTAAAGGATTATGTCCACGATAAGCACCTGGGTCGATTCCTGGGAGGCGGCCATGAGGGTAGGGAAGCGCCGTCCCGTCAAGTCAGCGTAATGCTCTGCCAGTGTTACAACCAATTAACCAATTCTGATTAGAAAAACTCATCGAGCATCAAATGAAACTGCAATTTATTCATATCAGGATTATCAATACCATATTTTTGAAAAAGCCGTTTCTGTAATGAAGGAGAAAACTCACCGAGGCAGTTCCATAGGATGGCAAGATCCTGGTATCGGTCTGCGATTCCGACTCGTCCAACATCAATACAACCTATTAATTTCCCCTCGTCAAAAATAAGGTTATCAAGTGAGAAATCACCATGAGTGACGACTGAATCCGGTGAGAATGGCAAAAGCTTATGCATTTCTTTCCAGACTTGTTCAACAGGCCAGCCATTACGCTCGTCATCAAAATCACTCGCATCAACCAAACCGTTATTCATTCGTGATTGCGCCTGAGCGAGACGAAATGCGCGATCGCTGTTAAAAGGACAATTACAAACAGGAATCGAATGCAACCGGCGCAGGAACGCTGCCAGCGCATCAACAATATTTTCACCTGAATCAGGATATTCTTCTAATACCTGGAATGCTGTTTTCCCGGGGATCGCAGTGGTGAGTAACCATGCATCATCAGGAGTACGGATAAAATGCTTGATGGTCGGAAGAGGCATAAATGCCGTCAGCCAGTTTAGTCTGACCATCTCATCTGTAACATCATTGGCAACGCTACCTTTGCCATGTTTCAGAAACAACTCTGGCGCATCGGGCTTCCCATACAATCGATAGATTGTCGCACCTGATTGCCCGACATTATCGCGAGCCCATCTATACCCATATAAATCAGCATCCAGGTTGGAATTTAATCGCGGCCTCGAGCAAGACGTTTCCCGTTGAATATGGCTCATAACACCCCTTGTATTACTGTTTATGTAAGCAGACAGTTTTATTGTTCATGATGATATATTTTTATCGGCACTGTTGCAAATAGTCGGTGGTGATAAACTTATCATCCCCTTTTGCTGATGGAGCTGCACATGAACCCATTCAAAGGCCGGCATTTTCAGCGTGACATCATTCTGTGGGCCGTACGCTGGTAC
>NZ_VOYG01000002.1:0-255345 GCF_013420785.1 Acinetobacter sp. YH01011 | reverse complement strand
CCTCCTAAAGAGCCGTTGAAGACTACGACGTTGATAGGTTGGATGTGGAAGCATAGCGATATGTGAAGCTGACCAATACTAATTGCTCGTGAGGCTTGACTATACAACACCCAAACAGTTGGGGTTGTATGCTCAATCGATTCAAATCCAATCAGTCAATTCAGACTGACCTTGATTTAGTTAACGCTAAACAATAAAATTCAGACCCAATACAGCCCAATCTGTTACAGATTCGGAAAACGCAGTGCATCACAGTCGTGAATAAGACCAATGCAAGTCTCCGTAAACAGTTGTGCTGGCGACCATAGCAAGAGTGAACCACCTGATCCCTTCCCGAACTCAGAAGTGAAACCTCTTCGCGCTGATGGTAGTGTGGGGTTACCCATGTGAGAGTAAGTCATCGCCAGCTCATTATTCAAAGCCCCCTTGACATAAACGTCAAGGGGGCTTTTTTATACGGAAAGGAAAATATTAAGAAGAAAAGTAGAAGAAAGAAGTTTAAAACAATATATTTACAATAATAAATTATGTGAAAAATATAGCATATATCAAAATATCATAAATTACTGCAAGTCTATTTGGTCGAATTTATCTACAACTTTAGTCTAGGTTTTTAAGAAAATTAACCAGAGTTAAGTTTTTGCTGTAGACAAAAAGTGAATATTGATTCATTTTATATACAAAAGTGAATAACCATTCATTTTTTATAAAATAAAAAGCTCACAATTGGAGGTGAGGGAAAAATGACAGCAACAACAATGAATGTGAATGCTGTAGTGGATCAAGCAAAGTTTAAACCTTTTCATTTAAAAATTGTACTTTGGTGCGTATTTGTCGTTATTTTTGACGGTTATGATTTGGCGATTAACGGTGTGGCTTTACCACTACTGATGCAAGAATGGAATATGACGGCTGTACAGGCAGGTATGCTTGCGAGTACGGCACTGGCAGGCATGATGTTTGGCGCCATGCTGTTTGGCATGTTGGCAGACAAAATTGGCCGTAAAAATGTCATATTAATTTGTGTGACGTTATTTAGTGGCTTTACTTTTTGGGGCGGCTTTGCATCCAACCCAACAGAGTTTGGTATTTTACGTTTTATTGCAGGTTTAGGGATTGGCGGGGTATTGCCTAACCTCGTGGCTTTAACCTCTGAATATGCACCACAAAAAATGCGTAGTACCTTAGTTACCACCATGTTCAGCGGCTATGCCGTGGGCGGCATTATGGCAGCCTTACTTGGTGCATGGTTGACGCCTAGATTTGGCTGGGAAGTGATGTTCTATATTGCGGGATTACCGTTACTTATTTTGCCTTTATTGTGGTTTTTCTTACCAGAATCTTTAACTTTTTTGGTGAAAAAACAGCAACATGAAAAAGCGCGTCACATCGTCCAGCAAATTAGCCCACAAGAAAATATCAGCCCACAAACACAATTTGTATTAAATGAAGTACAAACCGCAGATGCCTCAATTGCAGCCTTATTTCAAAATAACCGTGGCATGAGTACTTTGCTGTTTTGGTGCTGCTTCTTTATGTGTTTGTTGATGGTTTATGCTTTGGGCAGTTGGTTGCCAAAACTGATGATGGCAGCAGGTTATTCGCTGGGTAACAGTTTAATGTTCTTAATGGCGATGAACATTGGTGCTGTGATCGGAACCATCAGTGGCGGGATTTTAGCAGACCGTTTCCACTTAAAACCTGTGATTATTGGCATGTTTTTATTGGGCGCATTCTCTCTAGTGGGTCTAGGCTTTAATTCACCACAGCCTGTGATTTATTTATTGGTGGGCTTAGCAGGTGCTTCTGCCATTGGCAGCAGTATTTTATTGTATAGCTTTGTTGCTCAGTATTATCCACTTACGATTCGTTCTACAGGTATCGGCTGTGCTTCTGCAGTGGGGCGTGTCGGTGCGATTGTAGGCCCTATTATTATTGGCGTACTTTTGGGCATGGATTTACCACATAAAATGAACTTTTTGGCGGTGGCGATTCCTGCAGTGATTGGTGCAATTGCAGTAGCACTGATTCGTTTACAAAGTACATCACAGGTGGTGAGTGAGCCAAGCGTGGTTAAAAAAGCCAGCCGATCTTATAGTTAATTGATCGTTAGTGTTTTGGGACTTTGAAATTAAGGAGCATTGCTCCTTAATTTTTTGCCTATTCACTTTGTAGAAGATTTAAGTAAGAAAGTGTGTATCGCTACATTTCTACTGTGCACGAGGTACATTTCATTGATTATGATGTCTTGATTAGCACAAGCAAAGATTGAATGAATAGAGGAGCAATTAGGATGCTCAAGATAAATCGGCAATACTATGGATTTATATGTCTAGTTGTATTGGGTTTAACTACAGGGTGTAATGCGCAAGTTGAGCCGAAACAGAACACGGCTGCTTTAGAGTCAAAATCAACTTCTGCACAAAATTTACAACGCTATCAAATACAGCCAATTGCAGATTTTAATGAGCCGTGGGCATTGGCAGAATTACCCGATGGACGCCTATTAATTACAGAAAAAGCGGGGAAATTAAAACTTTTTGATCCAAAAACAGGTCAAAGCTTAGATGTTCAAGCTATCCCTGAAGTCGCCTATGGCGGACAAGGTGGTTTGGGTGATGTCATTTTAGATCCTGAATTTCAACAGAATCAGCAGATTTATTTAAGTTATGCCGAAGTGGGTACGGGTGGTTACGGTGCAGTCGTGATTCGGGGCAAGCTTGTATTAGATGCTAAACCCACGCCAAAACTCACCGAAACTCAAAGAATCTGGCAGCAAGTGCCGAAAGTATCGGGACAAGGACATTATGCGCATCGTATAAAGTTTGGGGCAGATGGCAAATTATGGATAAGTTCTGGTGAGCGACAAAAGTTTGAACCTGCTCAGGATTTAAAATCTAATTTAGGTAAAATTTTACGTTTAAATACAGATGGTACAACACCTTTAGACAATCCATTTCAAACACATGGAGAGATTGCCAAGCAAGTCTGGAGTTTGGGGCATCGCAACCCTTTAGGCATGGCATTCGATTCTACAGGGCAGCTTTGGGTTGCAGAAATGGGACCTAAAGGGGGTGATGAGTTGAATCTGATTGCCAAAGGCGAAAACTATGGCTATCCGTTGGTGTCGAACGGTGATCATTATAATGGTTTGCCAATTCCAGACCATGCGACTCGTCCTGAATTTACAGCCCCAGTGCTGGATTGGACGCCTGTCATCTCTCCCTCAAGTTTGATGTTTTATACGGGAGATGTATTTCCACACTGGAAGCATAAAGCCATTCTTGGTGGTTTATCTTCAAAAGCAATTATTGTGGTGGATACGCAAGCACAGCCTGTTCGGGAGTTACAGCGTATCGAGATGGGTCAGCGGATTCGTGGCGTATTTCAAGCACAGGATGGCAATATTTGGGTGATTGAAGATGGTCAATCTGCCAGATTGCTTAAATTGGTGGCTCCATAAAATAAATTTCTTCAGGTCTAAACTTATTTCAAAGTAGGACAAAAAACAAATAGAAAAAAGCCCCAACATCATGTCGGGGCTTTTTCAGATTTATGTTTAGGTATTACTCCTGTTATACCTTTCAGCGTCCTGCCGTTATATTATTTATTATTGTTATTCTTGCTTTTAGAAACATCCTGTTTCTGTATGTGTTAAATATAAAATGAAAGCTGATCTTTGCCTAGCGTCAATTTTCTGCAGTGCATGTAAGCTAAAACGTACAACGATATATCGGTAAAATATAGATCAATAAACTGGATTTATTTAATTTTAAGTATTTGATTATATTTAATAATTATCTTATTCAATAAAAAATCTCCCAAATTCATTTTCTTGTACTTGGGAGATTTGAACAGCAGAAAGATGCAGTAAGTATGCAAATTGATTACATCAACTTAATACCTTGTTGTCCTGCTGGGGTCACTCTAAAGATTTCAACTTCAAAGGTAATATTTTTACCCGCTAAAGGGTGGTTAAAGTCTACTTCAGTCACATCATCGTTGACAGATTTCACCACGCCATAGAGGCTTTGTTTGGCTTTATCTTCAAATTCAATCATGTGTCCTTCAACTGGATGTTGCTCAAATTTAACCGTATCAAAAGTTTGTACGTTTTCAGGATTCCATGGACCAAATGCTTCTTCAGGTGGAAGACTCACGGTACGACGGTCACCTGCACGTAAACCAAATAATGACTTTTCAAAACCAGGTAATAGGCTGCCATCGCCCATGACCAAACTTACAGGTTCAGCGCGGCTACGGGTGTTGTCAATTTCTACACCATTTTCAATGGCGACAGAAAAGTGCAATTCGACTTTTGAGCCATCTTCAATACGAGTTTCATCATTTGGATTAATAATTTCAGTCATGTTGCGCCTGCGCTCGTTCAATTCGGTGCTTTTCTAGGAAAAACGTATCAATTAACAGCAGAATGGTGCCAAGTGTGATGGCACTGTCTGCAATATTAAAGGCAGGGAAGTGGCTGTTGTTGTAGTACACGTGAATAAAATCGACCACGTAGCCAAGACTGACCCGATCAATTAAATTCCCAATCGCACCGCCTAAAATCAAGGCAATCGCCAAAGGCAGTACGATGACATTTTTTGGCATACGCATTAGCCAAAATACAAAAATTACAGACACTAAACCTGCCAGTGAGGTAAAGAAATAACGTTGCCATCCACCTGCATCGGACAAGAAACTAAAGGCAGCACCATAGTTATGCAGTAAAGTCCAATTCAAAAAGGGCAATACAGGCACTGGATCTGCGTAATTCAGATGCGATACTGCAATCCATTTGGTCCATTGGTCGAGAATAATCGCAACAATAGACAAGCCCACCCACCATAAATTATGTGGATAGAACTGGAATAAGCCCTTTTTGTGTTGTGGATTAGGCATATTTTCTCTCTTCGCCTTGACCTGTTGGAAGGTTGATAATACAACGTGAGCACAAACCTGGATGTGCAGAATGTGTATTCACATCAGGGAGTACATGCCAGCAACGTACGCATTTTTCGCCATCTGCTGCAGAAACTTTCACGTTCAAGCCATCTAAATCAGAGGCTTCACCTTGTGCAGCATCAAAGCCATTCACAACCACTTGTGAGGTAATCAGGACAAAACGTAGCTCATCGCCTAGTTTATCCAATACGGCTTTGAGTTCGTCATTCGCCCAAAGTTCAACTTTAGCAGACAAGTTGGAACCGACTGTTTTGGCGGTACGTGCAGCTTCAATGAATTTATTGACGGCAGATTTAACAGCGATCAGGGTTTGCCATTCCGCTTCTGCCAAGATGTTAGCTTCAGAAGCCACTGGAATGTCATACCATTCTGCAGTGAAGACATATTTTTCTGATTGCTCAGGAATTAGCGGCCATGCTTCTTGTGCAGTAAAGCTTAAGATTGGCGCCATCCAACGAACGAAAGCCTGAACCAAGTGATACAAAGCGGTTTGTGCAGAATGACGTGCTTGCGAGTCTGCTTTGGTGGTGTACTGACGGTCTTTGATGATATCGAGGTAGAAACCACCCAAGTCATTAATACAGAAGTTGGTCAGTGCACTGGTCACGATATGGAAGTTCATATCTTCATAGGCTTGCTGAATGGTTTTCTGTACTTCTGCGGCACGTTGCAGGATGTATTGATCCAGTGCAATCAACTGATCTACAGGCAGTGCATCTGTAGCGGGTTTGAAGCCATTTAAGTTGGCCAACAAGAAACGCAAGGTGTTACGGATACGACGATAACCGTCAGAGGCACGGCTAAAGATTTCCTTACCTGCGGTCATTTCATAGCGGTAATCTGCCGATGCAATCCAGAAGCGTAAGCCGTCTGCACCCATGTCTTTAATAATGTCTTGTGGAGTAATGATGTTACCCAACGATTTCGACATTTTGCGACCTTTTTCATCCACTACAAAGCCGTGGGTTAACAAGCCTTTGTATGGTGCGCGTTCATTGATCGCAATTGAGGTGAGCAATGAAGACTGGAACCAGCCACGGTGTTGGTCTGAACCTTCAAGATATAAATCGGCTGGGTCTTGTAACTCTTCACGCTCACGTAGAACTGCATAATGCGTCGTACCTGAGTCGAACCAAACGTCTAAGGTGTCGCGTACTGCATTGTAGTGCTCGGCATCCTCGCCAATGAAGTCTTTGGCTTCACGGTTGTACCAGCCATCAATCCCTTCTTGTTCGATCAGTTTCGCAACTTCTTCGATCAATTCAGGTGTGCGTGGGTGCAATTCGTTGGTGTCTTTATGTACAAAGAATGGAATTGGCACGCCCCAAGTACGTTGACGTGAAATACACCAGTCTGGGCGACCTTCAATCATCGCTTGGATACGGTTTTTACCCCAATCAGGTACAAAGCTGATGTCATTTTCAATCGCATTCAGTGCGCCTTGACGTAAACCTTTGGCATCCATGCTGATAAACCATTGTGGTGTAGCGCGGAAAATAATTGGAGTTTTATGACGCCAGCAGTGCGGATAGCTGTGTTTGATTGGGTGATGTGCCCACAGCTTATTGTTTTCTGCCAAAGTCGCAATAATTTGTGGATTGGCTTTGTAGATGTGTTCGCCTGCAAAGATTGGTGCAGTAGGTAAATATACGCCATTGCCACCGACAGGATTGTCAACTTTTAGGTTGTATTGTAAGCCAACTTTATAGTCGTCCACACCATGTCCAGGCGCGGTATGTACTGCACCTGTACCGCTTGTTGCGGTCACGTGTTCACCTAAAATCACAGGTACTTGGCGTGCTTGAATCAGTGGATGTTGTAAGATCAGGTTTTCGAGTTTGTCACCTGTGAAGTCAGCCAATACTTCATAGCTGCTAAAGCCATAGCGTTCAGTTGCTGACAGTACCAATTCTTTGGCCAAAATAAAGTTTTGTGGTGCTTTTTCATCGGCACGTGCCTTCACCAATTGGTATTCAATTTCGGCATGTAATGCAACGGCTTGGTTCGCAGGTAAAGTCCACGGTGTAGTCGTCCAAATGACGATGTCAGTGGCATCATTCACTTGCACATCCAAACGTGCAGATAAATCGGCTAAATCGACCACAGCAAAACCGACATCAATTGCATCGGATTTTTTATCTTCATATTCAACTTCGGCTTCTGCCAATGCAGAACCACAGTCCAAACACCAGTTCACAGGTTTAAGACCCGGTTCAATATGACCTGCTTTGGCAATTGCACCCAATGAACGCACGATATCGGCTTCTTGCTTGAAGTTCATGGTGAGGTAAGGATTGTCCCAATCACCAAATACACCCATACGCACGAAGTCTTTTTTCTGTAATTCGACTTGGGTGTAAGCATATTCGCGACAGGCTTTACGGAAAGTCGAAGCATCGACTTTTACACCCACCTTACCCACTTTTTCTTCTACTTTAAGTTCAATTGGTAAACCGTGACAGTCCCAACCTGGAACATAAGGTGCGTCATAGCCATCCATGACACGGCTTTTAATAATGATGTCTTTTAGGACTTTATTGACCGCATGACCTAAGTGAATTTGACCATTGGCGTATGGAGGGCCATCGTGAAGCACATATTTTTTCTTGCCAATACGCGATGCACGAATCTGCTGATAAATGTTGTCGGCATACCACTCTTCTAACCATTTCGCTTCACGTACTGCGAGATTTGCTTTCATTGCAAATTCAGTACCTGGGAGGTTTAGCGTGGCTTTATAATCCACTGCATTTTCAGGAGTTTGCTTATCGCTCATGCAAGTTGTCTTCCAGTTGAATCAGCCCATGGACTGACGCGTTTTACATTAAATATTCAGGGTAAAATTAAAAAGGGAAATTTGGATGATCTTGTCGAAATTCAAGAAGTTTTTCAACATCATCATCAATTCCCGCTTTGAGTGCTTCAAGCGAAGGGTAATTTTTTTCGCCATGTAAATAGTTTAAAAATGTGACCCGCATTAATAAGCCATACAGATTAGCAGAAACATTGGGGAAATGTACTTCTAATCGCCATTCGGGCTGTACTTGTTGGATGGCTGGGCGCGTACCCACATGCCCTGCACCAAACAGACTGTTCGGGCTGTAGCCTGCAACACCCGTTTTGTGAGGATGATCGTGTTTGACTTTTTCGCTTAAAGCGGTGGTTTCACAGACCACTTCAACGCCATAAATGCCATTTAAGCAGGGTTTATGGCGGTTTAAGCGTACATTAATGGTTGGAAAATCAAGTGTGCGACCAATTTGATCGCCATATTGGACGCGCCCTGTAATGCTATATGGGCGTCCAAGCAGTTTGGCTGCCAGTGCCAAATCACCTGCTTGTAAGGTTTGACGAATACGAGTTGAGCTAACACGCTCACCATTTAGTTCAATGGTGTTTAAATTGGTGACCTGAAAGCCATAGTTGCGCAAAAACTCGCTATTGCCTTGGCGGTTTTTACCAAAATGGAAGTCATCACCCAAGACCAAATGCGAGGCATTCAGGGTATCTTTTAAAAGTTTTGCAAAGGCTTCGGCGCTTAAACTGCGGAAATGATTGTCAAATTTCGCTACTGCAATGTAGTCGATGCCCAATTCAGTCAGATATTCGACTTTTTCCCGCAACGAGCTGATGCGTGGTGGAGCATCGTAGCCTTTAAAAAATTCCAGTGGTTGAGGTTCAAACAGCATCACCACGGTTTTGAGTTGTTGCATAGCAGCAACTTCTTTGAGCTGTTGAATCATCGCCTGATGACCGACATGCACACCATCAAAATTGCCAATGGTCACGGCAGTTTGGGCGAGGTCGGTGGTTGAAGATAAAGCATTCAGGCGGAGCAGCTGCATGATCGGATGAAAGTTGAAAATTTGTAAGGGCTATATATTGCCATATTCTCGCGCTTTCGTCTTGCTGTTGTGTTTTTAACCTGAAAAATTATCTGAAAATCAGGCAAAATCCGACTATTTGAGCGCTAAAGGTGAACTGGATTTGCACCGCGTCAGATTTTCTTTTCTAATGTGCCCAGTTTCAATGATCTGTACGAGTAAATAGTGATGAATTCTGATTTCGCTTTAATTATGGCATTGCCCAGTGAGTCTAAAGGCTTGTTTGAGCAGGCTGGGATTCAGGTGCATTACAGTGGCATTGGCAAGGTCAATGCTGCATTTAAAGCCTTTGAAGTGATTCAAAAGACAGGTTGTAAAACTTTATTGAATTTAGGCACAGCTGGCAGCTCACATTTTGATGCACATGCTTTGGTGGAAGTCTGCCAGTTTGTGCAGCGCGATATGGATGTTTCTCCGTTGGGTTTTCAGGTGGGGGTCACGCCAATGGATCAGGAACATCCTGCAGAAATTCATTTGGAACGCTATTTTGAGCATTTGCCTAACGGAATTTGCGGTACAGGCGATAGTTTTGAAACGGGGACACCGAAAGTGCCGTGTCAGCTGGTCGATATGGAAGGCTATGCGATTGCCAAAGTCTGTAAAAAACTAGGCGTGCGCATGTTGTCGGTCAAATATATTACCGATGGTGCCAATGATACGGCGCATTTGGACTGGGAAGAAAACTTGTTGCTAGGCGCACAAAAATTATTATCGTTATATCAAAGTGTTAAATAATACAGTTGCCCAAAACGCCACGACCCGAGTAAAAACTAGGGTCGTGGGCTAAATTCGGATATTTGTTCAGGTTGGCGCGATTATTCTTGCGCTTCCTGTGCAGGTTCAGCCGTGACAACAGTGGCTTCTGTAGCATTAATTTCGTCCTGACGAGGCACAATACCGTACAGCATCATGTGAACTGTGTGTTGTAAAACACGTTGTAGCATACTGCGGTTACGCAAGGTTTTACCTGTGACCATTTCCATTTGCGTGGCAAAGTCAGCATAGTTTTGGGTAATGGCCCAAATATTCAAAATGAGCAGTTCAGGGTCAATCTGTTTAGACAGTTTGCCTTGTTCTTGCCACATGGTAATGACTTTGGCTTTACGTTTTACCAGTTTTTTCAGAGGACCTTTTAAAATTTCCTGAATATGTGGCGCACCTTGAATCACTTCTAAAGCAAATAGACGTGATGCTTTCGGTTGAGTACGGGAAACCTCAATTTTCTGTAACAGATAATTGGTAATCGCTTCTTCTGGCTCAAGTTCGGCTTCAAGCATTTGTAAAGGCGCAAGCCATTTTTGCAGTACTGTGGTCAGTACTTCAACATAGAGCGCCTCTTTATTTTCATAATAATAGAAAATATTCGACTTATGCATTTCTGCAATTTGTGCGATTTCATCCAAACTTGCACCGCTAAATCCGTATAAGGAAAATACGTCGAGTGCAGCATTGAGAAGCTGATGGCGTTTTTGTGTACTCTTTTTTTGTTCCATTCGTAATTTTAAAACAATGAAAAAAGGGAATTATTAATTGTACGGCAAATCATCAGGCTTGTGCATCTTTTAAAGATGTATTTTTAAAATATTTTTAGTTTATTCTGTAGTTTAGCTATTAAATCCGTGAAAAGCATGATTAGAGAGGGGGAGTATCTTGTTTTTGTATTTTCTGACTGAATGAATAAGTTTTTTGAATTTTCTATATAAATGATAAAAGTAAAGTTTCTTCCTGCCTTGCATCAATTTTATTTAAAAAAACTAAACAGTGGTGTGGATGCTGCCAATTTTGATCATCCCTACACTGTCGTGCTGACAGGTATAGGTGTGATGACCTGATTTAATCGGCAGCATGTTCCACGTGAAACATTTCTGGGTTTTGATTGTGCTGTGTCATTCAGCGTACCAAAAGTTTCGCTTAGAGCCGTTTTTTACACACAATTGAGTTGCGTTGATAGTTATATAAAGCCTGACGTGCATCGGGTAAATCATCGACACTGGCAGGTGCAAAGCCCTGTTCTAAAAACCAGTGTGCGGTGCGAGTGGTTAAAATAAATAATTGCTGAATACCCATGGTTTTGGCTTTATCTTCTAAATAATCCAGAATTTGGCGACCACGGTTGGATTTACGATAAGCAGGATGCACCGCGACACAGGCAATTTCGGCCGACTTGAGTTCATGACCTGTGGTCGGAATGGGGTACAAGGCGGCACAGGCGAGAATCATGCCGTCACGTTCAATCACTGCAAATTGTCCAATTTCATTTTCCAGACGCTCACGTGAACGATATACCAACACGCCTTCTTCTTCTAAAGGACGTAATAAACGAATCAAACCGCCTACATCCTGAATATTGGCCGTACGCACTTCTTCATAATGTGCATCACTCACCATCGTCCCTGAACCATCACGGGTAAACAGTTCTTCGAGTAAAGCACCATCGTAGGCATAGGAAATGAGATGTACCCGATGTACGCCGTTTAATGAGGCATCTTGGGCTGCATTTAAGTGTAAAGCCAATTCAGGATGATGTCGCTGAGCATCTTCAATATATGGAGTTAAATGTTGCGGATGAACTTCACGTTGCAATTGACCTTCGGCATTCTGCAAACCGTGCTGCGCGCCTAAGAAAATCAGTTTGTCAGCTTTTAATTGAATGGCAGTTTTAGTTGCCACTTCTTCAGCCAACAAGTTAAACACTTCACCTGTGGTGGAATAACCTGTTGGACCGAGCAACACAATATTATGATTTTCTAAATGGCGTTGAATGGCATCGACATCTACAGTGCGGACTTCGCCAGTCAGTTGATAATCGACCCCATCACGAATGCCATACGGTTTGGCGGTGATAAAGTTACCCGACACCACATCAATCCGTGCGCCGTACATAGGGGAGTTAGCTAGCCCCATCGACAATAAGGCTTCAATTTGCAGGCGAATTGAACCGACAGCATTCATGACACACGATAAAGATTCACGAGTGGTGACACGACGTTGCAAATGAAACGGTGTATCAATTTGGCTGAATTTTAAGTTTTGATTAATTTGTGGACGCGCACCATGTACCAAAATCAAACGAATACCAAGCGAGTGTAGTAGGGCAATATCATGAATAATGTGCTGAAAGTTTTCATGCAAAACCGCTTCACCATCGAACATAATCACAAAGGTTTTATTGCGGTGGGCATTGATATAAGGCGCAGAATGTCTAAACCAATGCACATATTGTAAGGTTGTGCTGTGCGGGTTTTCAGTTGGAGTCATTCGTTGGCCTGCTGTAATGATCGATGGTGCTGTCTTTGATTCTAATCAAAAAATTCTGCAGCGGAAGACTAAATATAAAAAAACACCTGAATGGTGCTTCAGGTGTTGTGGAGAAATGCTATTTTTCAGCTCAGGCTGAACGGTTTTAGCCAATAATACGAATAATACGCTGGGTGCGCTCATTAATCAGCACATAGTCACCGTTGACTTTATACCACTGCTGATAACGACCTGTGTTGGGTAAACGACGTGCTTCACGATCACTGACTTTGTAGCGGTTCGCATCATATCCGCGTGGGAGGTTTTGACCTACACGCCAGTCACGACTTGGATTCACGCGTTTTTGATCATAACGCTTTTGTTCCCACTGTGCATGATGACGTGGATTGTCCCAACGCTTGTCGTGATGTTTATAGGTGGCATTCGCTTGATGACGACGATCATCATAACGATGGTCGGGTGCTGCCATAGCCGATGTTGCCATGATTGCGCTTAAAGACAGTGCTAAGGTGCTGAGTAATTTTTTCATGCGACTTACCTTCAGTTTTAAATATGGGGTAGATGTGTCCAAATTAGTCAAATACTCAAGATAAATGATGGTGGAAATTGAGGTGAATTGTGAATTTTATGGAGAAAACAAGGAGAGCCTGAGCGGACTATCGCTCTATAAAAAAAGCCCAAAGTGAGCTTTGGGCTATGTATTTAGATATTGTGTATGTACAACAGTAGGTCTATAAACCTGCGATACGCAAAATATGGTGATTTTCGACATCGACCAAAATGTAGTCTTGGTTGATTTTATACCATTGTTGTTTGCGTTCAGGGCGGGGCAAGTTATGTTCCTGATAATCGACTTTATAACCATTGCCACGATAATGCTGCGGCATGACATAACCCGTTTGCCATTTATGTTGTTGTAAGCGTTTTACACCACGTTCTTCACGCATGCGGCGTTTGTCTTGCATACGCTCTTCTGCATCGGCACGAAATTCATGTTTATTGTGTGCTTGGTTACGAGGATGGTCAGCTGAGTCTCGATCAAATTGAGGAGCGGCAGTTGCAAAATTGCTGCTTAGTAAAGCACTGAAAGACATTGCCAGAACTGTCAAAATCTTTTTCATGTAAACCCCTCATTCTCTCATCTTGATATCACAGTTCATACTTTAACCATTAAATGCAGAGAAACTGTGAAGAAAGCACATGAATTTTTTAAATACGCTCTGCAGGATGCGGCATGGTATTGATTCTATTATGCGACAAAATACGAAATTTAGTAGCTATCGCTCAGAAAATAGGGGTGGGATGATTTTTCTTGTGCTAAGGAAAGGATGAGACATCACCATAGCAGCGTACTGCTATGGTCTGCTTTAGTTCCAATGTTCAGTTAAGCCTTGTAAAGATTGCACAGCGATGGCAACACATTCGGCTGTTTCACGATCATCCAAAGCCACAATTAAATGCTGACCTAATTGCAAGCTTTCAATACTTTGAATCACGGCAGTTTTACGTTGAATATCAGTCATCACAATTTACCTAATGCTTGTTGTGGAGATACATCAAGCATAGGTGATGTATATTGATTTGGAAAACCGTATAATTTTATAAAAACAATCCAATAAAACGATTATTGCCACCGTTGCCATGAGTTTTGCTTAATAGGCGTAGTTTAAATCGGTGTAGTCGGTCAATGATTTTTGAATATGTGCATTGATAAATTCGCGTACATCTTCAGTACTCATTGGTGCGCCTTGCTTGCTAATCACGTGTTCAATTTCAGGTTGCCCTTCAATTTTAATACGATAAACAAAGTTTTTAACCACTTTGTAGGCATCGTCCAGTTTTTCAATGCCTGTGACATAGTGGTAAGCATGTTCAAAATTAAGGTCGGTATGTGAAAATACAAACTGATCAAACAGTTTGATTTTCTGACCGTTGTCGAGTGCCTGAATGTCATCTACGATGCTGGCTTCAAACTTCATGCCATATTTTTCAGAAATAGGCTGACCATCAATCAGTAAAGACACCATACCATCTTCAAGTGGTGTCACGGTGATGTTGTTTAATTCAGTCATGTTGCTCTCTGCATCGTTGAGGTTGAATTGAGATGTGGAAGCATGGTAATCAGGCTTTGCATTGCCAAAAATAGGCAGGATAGAAACCTGAAAATGCTTGTGCGATGCCATTTTACCGCAAATCAATGTGCAAAAATTGGCAATATGCTAGGTTAAGTCCATAAAAAAGGAAGCAAGCGCTTCCTTTCTTCGGATCAAACGACAGAACTAATCCTGTGCATCAATACTTTGACCATTCATGTGCAAGCTGTCATCGCCCATTAAATATAAATAGGCTGGCATGATTGCATCGGGTGTTGGTAAGGTTTTCGGATCTTCATTTGGATAGGCTTTGGCACGCATGGCAGTGCGGGTTGCACCCGGGTTAATGCAGTTGTAGCGAATATTTGGATGCACCTGTTCTTTGGCAAATAACTGGCTCACCGCTTCAATTGCAATTTTAGACACCGAATAAGCACCCCAGCGTTCACGTGCTTCACGACCTACACCTGAACTGGCAAACACGACTGAAGCATGTTCCGATTTTGCCAAAAGTGGTAATAATTCCTGAGTGAGTACAAATGGCGCACGTAAATTCACTGCCATGACGTCATCCCAAACATCGGCAGGGTAATTTGCCAACTCGGTGCGTTCGCCTAAAATGCCTGCATTATGCAAAATACCATCCAAACGTCCGAATTGTTTGTCTAGGGTATCGACCAGTAATTCATAATCTCGTGGTGAAGCACTTGAAAGCTGCAGCGGCAAAATAGCAGGTTGTGGTGCGCCTAAACTTTCGATTTCATCATAAATCACTTCAAGTTTATTTAAGGTACGACCATGCAGCACTACGGTTGCTCCGTGTAGCGCATAACTGAGGGCAGCCGCTCGTCCAATACCATCACTGGCACCTGTGATCAGGATAATACGATCTTTGAGAAGATCGGGGCGAGGTTGATATTCTGAGTATTTCATGGGCATCCCTCCTGTTCATTTCTTATTGCTTATGGGTTGAGTTTCATGTCATCGCTTTACAGGACTGATTCAAGCATTGGCACTGCTGTTTTGCGTTGCAGCTTGCAGCACCAATTTGTCTAAAACCGTATGTAATTCAGTCACTGAATCCACTATACAATCTGCTTGCCATGCTGTTAAGTCATCTTTGTGTTGCAAGGGTAAATAACCGTATGCTGCCAAAATGGTATACATATTGGCGTTACGACCTGCATCGATATCACGTGGATGATCGCCCACATAAATACAATGTTCTGGGGCAATTTCAATTTGTTTGGCCGCCAAATACATAGGTTCTGGGTCTGGCTTAGTACGGCTAACATCTTCAGGGCAGACCAAAACTGCACAGCGTTCAGTTAAATTCAGTGCTTTGAGCAGTGCTTCGCTGAGCCAGCGCGGTTTATTGGTGACAATACCCCACGGAATTTGACGCTGTTCCAATGCTTCAAGCAGTGGATACATGCCTTCAAACAGATCGGTTTCGACTGCAATATCTGCGCCGTACAGGTCTAAAAAACGCTGTCGATGGGCCAAAAACACAGGATCATCTACCTCAAATTCTGGATAGACTAATTTGACCATTGCCCGCGCACCTTCAGATACCTGTGTGCGAATGGCGTCTGCTGCCACAATCTCACAGCCTTTATCGTGGCACATGTCTTGAATGATGCGAATAAAATCTGCAGCGGTATCAATTAAGGTGCCATCGAGGTCGAATAAAACGGCTTTCATTCTGTTGCCTCATTGACCGTGTAAACCATGTAGTTCACATCAACATTTGGCGCTAACCAATAGCGTTTAGTCAGTGGGTTGTAGTGTAAGCCTGTCATATCTTTTAGTTTTAAGCCTGCTTGACGGATGTCGTGTGCCAATTCAGACGGTTTAATAAATTTATGATAATCGTGTGTGCCTTTGGCTAACATGCGCAGCACGTATTCTGCCCCAATAATGGCAAATAGGTATGATTTAGGGTTGCGGTTAATGGTCGAGAAAAATACATGACCGCCCGGCTTGACCAGTTTTTGGCAGGCTTGAATAATCGAGGCCGGATCAGGTACGTGCTCTAACATTTCCATGCAAGTCACCACATCGTATTGACCAGCTTGCTCATCTACCAATTGCTCAACAGGAATTTGGCGATATTCAATATTGTGTACGCCTTCTTGTTCTGCATGCAGGCGTGCCACGTTTAAAGGTGCTTCGCCCATATCAATTCCAAGCACATTGGCACCGCGACGAGCCATGCTTTCTGCCAAAATACCACCACCACAGCCGACGTCTAGCACTTTCTTGCCTGCCAAGCCGCCTACGTGCTCATCAATCCAGTTTAAGCGCAGTGGATTAATCATGTGCAGGGGACGGAACTCGGAATGCTGATCCCACCATATGGCTGCAAATGCTTCAAATTTGGCAATTTCTTGTGGATCAACATTCAAATGCGACATGGGTGCCACCTCAATTGGGTCGTGATAATTGGAAAAATAGATATAAACCCTAGTGTAGCGTTAATTCTAAAAAAAGCGATAAAAGCTGTAAAAAAGTTCACAGAAGGAAAACGAAATCAGCATAATTGATTTATAGTGTTGCCATACACTAAACAGAATGATTTAGAGGATTATAAACGCAATGAAAAAATTCCTTTTAGGTAGTTTGGCAACTGCCATCTTTGCTATTTCTGGTAGCACTATGGCGGCAAATTTTGTAGCAGGTAAAGATTATAGCGTTGTCGCCAACCCGGGTAAGGTTGATGTACCGGGTAAAATTGAAGTGCGTGAGTTCTTTTGGTATGGTTGTGGTCACTGCTTTACTTTAGAACCATATATGCAAACATGGTTACGCCAGTTACCTAAAGATGTGAATTTTGTGCGTACTCCTGCAGCCATGAATCCTGTTTGGGAAATGAATGCACGTGGTTATTATGTGTCTGAAGCTTTGGGTGTGCGCAAGAAAACTCACTTGCCACTTTTCCATGCCATTCATGACAAAGGTCAGCAAATTTTTGACCAACAATCACAAGCTAAATTCTTTGTGAAATATGGTGTACCTGAAGCGAAATTTAACAGCATGTTTAACTCGTTTGCGATCACCTCTAAAATTTCACAAGCTAAACAATTGGCGCGTCAGTACCAATTGACAGGTGTACCTGCGGTGGTGGTGAATGGTAAATATATCGTTCAAGGCGATAACGGCAAAGTGATTCAAGTAGTGAACTACTTGGTTGATCAAGAGCGTAAAGCTAAGAAATAAGCAGATGCAATAACAAGATGATGCAAGGCTGAATCAGCAGCGCATCGCTAAAAACCGCAATGATTGCAACGTCATTGCGGTTTTTTTAATGCAGGTTAAAAGTGTGTTGTATGTTTAATCTGCGACAGGCTGCGGACGTTGCCAGTGGCAAATGCCACGAAATAATAAATGTACTTGAGTAATGGTTTGTTGAATAAAACGCTGCTGTTGTTCAGGTAATTTTTCGGCTTCAAATTGGCGTTCTAAACCAATCCAGCTCATTGCCCAATTTAACGATAAATTAATTAAAATATTGGCCAGAATGTGAAAATCTTCAGCATGCTGAAAATGTTGTACGCTTTCGACCCGTTGTAAATCATTAGCTAAATCTTCAATTAAAAAATCAATTTCACGGGCGATGGCTTGCCGTAAAATGGTCGAACCGCCCCAGCGTTCGGCAATTAAAAAAATCCATTGTTGTGGATGTTGATCGACAGATTTAAAAAATAGGGTCAATGCCTTTTCGGTCTGTGCATCGGGTTGGTATAAATAAGCTTGTCCCAACTGATACAAAATACCTTTAATGTGCAAGGCAACTTGATCGACCAAATCTAGCCCCAACTCATCCATATCTTGAAAATGCCGATAAAATGCGGTGGGCACCAGTCCAATCTGTCGTGAAATTTCTCTTAAGCTAATGCTGCTAAATGCACGTCCTGCGCTGCTGAGTTGCAGCACTGCCTCCATAATTGCCTGACGACTTTGTTGTTTTCGTTCTTCCCGAATCGACATTGTATTTCCTGATTCTGCCAGTGCCGCGCAGTCTAACAAAAACCTGTGTTTCACGATAATACTAAAAGATGAATGAAGCCACTTTGTAAAAATACAGGCAAAATTTACCGAAACAGCACACGTCAAGCTTTGGAAAAGCGACCTGCGCTGTGGCATCTGTTATACTTGCGGGCAATTTATTTGAGCCAAAAATAAGGACACATTATGCGTATTGACCAACGAGCTTTAGATCAATTACGTGAGGTAAAAATTACCCGTAACTATACTCGCTATGCTGAAGGTTCAGTGTTGGTAGAGTTTGGTCATACCAAAGTTTTGTGTACCGCAAGTATTGATAACTCTGTACCGCGCTTTTTAAAAGGGCAGGGACAAGGTTGGGTAACTGCAGAATATGGCATGTTGCCACGTTCAACTCATACCCGTAGTGACCGTGAAGCGGCGCGTGGTAAACAAAGCGGACGTACACAGGAAATTCAGCGCTTAATTGGTCGTAGCTTGCGTGCCATGGTCGATTTGAAGAAACTGGGTGAAAACACCATTACCATTGACTGCGATGTGATTCAGGCCGATGGCGGTACCCGTACTGCAGCCATTACAGGTGCAGCAGTGGCATTGATTGATGCTATGAATGTGTTGCTGGAAAAGAAAAAAATTAAGCATGACCCATTAAAGGGTTTGGTGGCTGCAATTTCTGTGGGCATGTACCAAGACCAAGTGTTATTGGATTTGTGCTATGAAGAAGATTCAAATTGCCAAACTGATTTAAACGTGGTGATGACACAAGCAGGTGAATTTATTGAAATTCAGGGTACTGCTGAAGATAAGCCGTTTAATCGTGTGCAATGTAATGCCATGTTGGAAATGGCAGAAAAAGGTATTCAGGAATTGGTAAAAAAACAGCAGCAAGCTTTAGGTTGGTAAGCTAAGCTTTTTGATGTTTTTCTGCTGTTTAAGAGCGCATCTTCGGATGCGTTTTTTATGGATGAGATTTAGATTGCGATAGGAAGCGTGAAGCAAAAAGCTACAATATTGCAGGATGCGTTCTTTTAAGATGGAAAACTGTATGCAAAGAGCCTGAATGAAAAGAGGAGGAAAGCATGAAACTATTGATTATTTTAATGTCTGCCATGATGTTGTTTTTAACTGCATGTGATTCACGTACTGAGCGTGAAAATGAAGACAATCGTAGTGTACTCGGTCAAGCTTCTGACAACGACAACGACAACGACAACGACAACGACAACGACAACGACAACGACAACGACAACGACAACGACAACAAGGACGATGATTAAATTCAAAATTGAGGCATAAAAAAAGGAGGCTCATTTGCCTCCTTAAAATCAATTTTTGGAAAAAATTAAGGGTGCAGATTGCACCCTTAATTTTAAAAGTAATCGTTTACGCATTAAAACGCATTGATAAATCCACAGCTTTGACATCTTTGGTTAAAACACCCATCGAAATATAATCTACGCCTGTACTAGCCACTTCACGTAAATTTTCAATGGTGATGTTGCCCGACGCTTCAAGTTTACAACGACCTGCCACATGCTTGACCGCATCAATCATTTGTTGCTGGCTAAAGTTATCCAACATCACAATATCAGCTTTGGCTTCAAGGGCTTGATTTAGTTCATCCCAAGTTTCCACTTCAACTTCTACAGGTTTGCCCGGAGCAATGGCATGTGCTTTGGCAATTGCCTGAGTAATGCCGCCTGCTGCCATAATGTGATTTTCTTTAATCAAAAAGGCATCAAATAAGCCTAAACGATGGTTTTGTCCACCACCGACCGTGACAGCATATTTTTGTGCAATGCGTAAACCCGGTAAGGTTTTACGGGTATCTAGCAGTTTGGTATTTAAGCCTTCAAGTTGTTGCACATAGGCTGCGGTTTTAGTCGCAACAGCAGACAGGGTTTGCACAAAATTCAGCGCAGGGCGTTCTACCGTTAACAGGCTGCGTGCAGAACCTGCCAATTTCAAAAAGGCTTCATTGGCAGCAACGTGGTCGCCATCATTTTTTAACCACGTGACTTGCACATTGGCATCGTATGCTTGAATCAGGGCATTTACCCACGGTTGACCTGCCAAAATCATGTCTTCACGGCTAATAATGGTGGCAGTGGCCTGCTCATCTTCAGGGGTCAATAATGCGGTAATATCACCATCGCCAATATCTTCTTGCAAGGCTTGCTGAATATTGATTTGGATGGATTGTTCAAGCAAAGCTGGAGAGATGCTCATAAGATTTTCCGTGTCGATCTTGCCCATGAAAATTGCGCGTTATATTAACACTGTTCTGCGTCAGGATGTGTTTTTTAGCCACGTTCGGGTGTAATTTAAGATGTTCATTGTCACGCGTTGGCATTAAACTGAAATTTCTGTTCTATTTTTCTATTCTAATGGTTTGGGGATTGCCTTATGCAGCATGTGCCGTCGTTTCAGGTGGTTGAGGGTCAATTACAAGGGGCAAGACAAGTCCCATCTCCGAATTTCAACGCCCGTCCGACAGACCAAGAGATTCAATTGCTGGTCATTCACAATATTAGTTTGCCGCCGTCACAATTTGGTGGTGGTTATATTGAGCAATTTTTTCAGAACCAAATGGATTGGTCGCAGCATCCTTACTTTCAGACCATTCAGGGCCTGCAGGTTTCGGCACATTTGTTGATTTTAAGAACAGGCGAGGTGCTGCAATTTGTTAATTTTGCAGATCGGGCGTGGCATGCGGGGCGTTCTAGTTATTTGGCACAGCCTGAATGTAATGACTATTCAATTGGGATTGAATTAGAGGGCAGTGATGACTTGCCTTTTGAAACAGCGCAATATCAGAGTTTGGTGCAGGTGGTACACAGTTTGCAGCAGGCCTATCCGAGTATTCAACAGCATATTGCAGGACATTCCGATATTGCACCGGGACGTAAAACTGATCCAGGGCCGTATTTTGACTGGCAGTATTTTCGTGAACAGTTATCTCAACTTAAAGCTTCGACATCACAGGAAAAATTGATCAATCAATAACAAAACTTTGTTGATGCTTTGATTACAATAGCGACTAAATTTTTAATTGGGTGGTAACGATGGCGCTTTGGCGATCGACCTTTATTGTCAGTGCAATGACCATGCTGTCACGGGTGCTAGGATTAGTCCGTGATGTGGTATTGCTGAATGTGTTTGGTGCAGGTAAAGATTTCGATACCTTTGTGGTGGCGTTTCGTATCCCCAACTTTTTCAGGCGACTGTTTGCCGAAGGGGCGTTTTCGCAGGCATTTATTCCTGTATTGACCGAATATAAAACCAGCCGCACTCATGCCGAAGTACAAATTTTAATTAGTCGGGTTTTTGGCTGTTTAATGACGGTAATGACAGGGCTAACCTTTACCGCCATGGTGGCTGCGCCTGCGGTGATGTATATCTACGCACCGGGTTTCCATAGCGACCCTGAAAAGTTTGCGCTAGCCACCGATATGTTCCGCCTGACCATTCCTTATTTGTTGTTTATGTCGCTGACGGCATTTGCCAGCAGTATTTTGAACAGCTATGGCTCATTTACCACGCCTGCCTTTGCGCCTGTATTGCTGAATGTGGCGATGATTGCAGGTGCATTATGGCTCACACCGTACATGGCAGAGCCGATTATGGCACTGGGTTGGGCGGTGATTATCGCGGGTGCTTTACAACTTGCGATTCAAATTCCAGAACTATGGCGTAAAAAGCTGCTGATTCCCCCTAAAGTTGATTTCAAGCATGAAGGGGTGGATCGGATTATGAAGCTGATGCTGCCTGCTTTATTTGGGGTATCGGTCACGCAAATTAACCTGCTACTCAACACCATTTGGGCATCTTTTATGCAGGATGGTTCGGTGTCGTGGTTGTATAGTGCGGAACGTATGACAGAGCTACCTTTGGGCTTAATTGGTGTAGCGATTGGGACGGTCATTTTACCGTCACTGTCTGCGCGTCATGCAGAACAAAATATGGATAAATTCCGCGGCATGATGGACTGGGCTGCACGGGTGATTATTTTGGTAGGTGTCCCTGCCAGTATTGCACTGTTTATGTTATCAACGCCTATTATCCAAGCCTTGTTTGAGCGTGGTCAGTTTAGTTTTAAAGATACGCAAATGACCGCTTTGGCCTTGCAATGTATGAGTGCAGGGGTGATTTCATTCATGCTGATTAAAGTCTTTGCACCGGGTTTTTATGCACAGCAAGACACCAAAACACCAGTACGTGTGGGTTTAATGGCTGTGGCTGCCAATGCGATTTTAAACGTGGTGTTTATTGGCTTCTTTAAACTGATTGACTGGCAAGCTGAACACATGGCATTGGCACTGGCATCATCAGGTTCGGCTTTGGTGAATGCAGGCATGTTGTATTTCTATTTGCATCAACGCAAGATTTTCCGTTTTGGTGCGCACTGGAAAAAACTCATGGTGCAGTTTGCAGTGGCAAATGCCGTGATGATTGCTGCGTTGTGGTATGCCTTAACTTGGTATAACGGTGATGTATCACAATGGATGCGTGTGGCAGAAGTCACTGCGCTGTGTGTGGTGGGCGTAGTGGCCTATGGGGTTGGATTGTTGGCAACGGGTTTTAGACCACGTCATTTAAAACCTTAATGAAGCGAAGTTGATCTGAAAAAATACCGCAATTTAAATTGCGGTATTTTTTTGTTTAAAGATGATGCGGCTTTGGATTATTTTACAATTTCTAAAAGTTCCACATCAAAAATAAGCGTGCTGTTTGGCTCAATTGCATCGCCTGAGCCAATTTGACCGTAGGCTAGAGCAGCAGGAATAAAGAAGCGATATTTGGCACCAACTTTCATGAGTTGTAAGCCTTCAGTCCAACCTTGAATGACTTGGCTGACCTGAAATTCTGCAGCTTGATCGCGGGCGATAGAACTGTCAAATACCGTACCATCAATTAAACGACCTTCATAATGGACTTTAACGGTAGAGGTGGCTTTGGGTGATTTGCCCGTACCTGCCTGTAAGACTTGATATTGCAAGCCAGACTTGGTGACTTTGACCCCTGCCTTTTTGGCATTATTGTTTAAAAAGGCTTGCCCAATTTTAGCATTGCTATCGGCTACTTTTTTAAGCTCAATCAGTTGTTTGGCTTCGGCTTGCTTTTTGAATTGAGTCAGCACTCGTGCCATTTCTTCATCGCTTAAACTGGCGGCTTGGTCTTGTGTTGCCATTTTTAAGCCAGCAATGAAGGCTTCGAGATCAATATCTTTTAAGGTTTCCGCATTGCTGCGCCCCATTAAATAACCAAAGCTATAACCGACCTGATCTGCAACAGGACTTTTATTGGTCACGGTTTTGGCAAAACTGCCACTGCTGAGCAGTGCGATACACACAAGGGCAAGGTGTTTTTTCATTCTTTTCGTCCTAAGACCATACAGGAGAGCCAAGCTCTCCTGAAAGGGTGATGTTGTTATTTCACTTCAATCAGTTCAACATCAAAAATTAAGGTGCTGTTGGCAGGAATCATGCCTGGTACACCTTGTTCGCCGTAGCCCAGTTTCGATGGAATATACAGCGTAGCTTTACCGCCTTCCTTCATGAGCTGTAAACCTTCAGTCCAGCCCGGAATGACTTGATTCAGTGGGAATTCAATTGGCTCACCACGTTGTACCGAGCTGTCAAATACTTTGCCATCGACCAGTTTACCCGTGTAGTGCACTTTGACCACAGAGCTTGCCGTTGGCTGTTTGCCTGTGCCTTCTTTAATCACTTGATATTGCAAGCCAGAAGCTGTGGTTTGTACGCCTGCTTTTTTGCCATTTTCAGTTAAGAATGAATCACTGGCTGTTTGCGCAGCTTGCGCTTGAGTGGCTTGTTTTTGTTGCAACTCTTGCTGGAATTGCTCATAGGCTTTTTGTAATTCTTCTTCGGTGTAGGCAGGTTGTTTACGCGCATGACCTTCACGCACACCTGTTACAAAGCTGTTGATGTCTAGCTCTGGTGGGGTTTGATGTGCCACTTCATAACCCAAAGCGTAGCTGATTTTTTCAACCGCAGAAGCATTTGCCGACGCTTTAGAGGTCGCCACTGCTGGGTTTTGAGAGGCATAATAAACAGGAACAAGTGCAGCACCGCCTAAAATTACAGCAACAGCGATGGGTAAGGCTTTACTCATAGGTTTTCTCAAATTCATTTTATAGTTAAAAAAGCAGCATTCATCTTAGCAGACTTTTTCACAGACTTTTCTAGTTTGGCACGTGGCTTTGCAGCCTGTGTCGATTCAACTTTTTAATATATGCTGCTTACGCAGTTTATTCTATAACAGACTGAATATCTAAAACATTTTTTATACATAAATCTTGCCCATCTGAGATGAGCAAGACCGTTAAATTGGGCAAGATTTAACTTAAAAATCAGTCAAAGTCGGCCTTTAACACCACCCGATAGCGTGCCTTGCCCTGATGCAAATATTCAATTGCCTGATTGATTTGTGACATCGGAAAAACTTCCACCTGTGGGGCAATCTGTTTGCGTGCGGCAAATTGTAGTAATTGACGCAGCGCTGCAGGCGAACCTGTCGATGAACCAGTAACCGATTTTGCACCGCCAATTAAGCTGCCCGCCTTAATTTGCATGGGTTCTAGCGCTACACCTAGCATGTGAATAGTGCCATGTGGTGCAAGCGTACTTAAATAAGCATTCCAGTCCAAGCTTACGTTTACCGTACTTAAAATCAGGTCAAACTTGCCACGCTGGGTTTTAAGGGCAGCAGCATCACGGCTGTTCACTACATGGTCTGCACCCATAGCCAGTAATTCTGCGGTTTTGTCTGGATTGGAACTGAACGCCGTAATTTCACAGCCCCATGCTTTTAATAATTTGATGGCGATATGCCCCAAGCCACCAATACCAATCACCGCAACATGATGTACTGCCTGAATTTGATGTTTCAAGATCGGATCAAATACGGTAATTCCACCACAGAGCAAAGGCCCTGCACTGACAGGATCGACCTCATCGGGTAATGGAATTACCCATTGCCAACCTGCACGGACTTTATCGGCAAAACCACCTGCATGTCCCACAATGGTTGCGGTAGTGCCATTGCTGCACAGCACTTGTTCGCCTGCAATACAGGCATCGCAGTGTTGGCAACTGTCTGCAGTCCAGCCAATGCCTACACGTTGCCCCACGGTTAAGCCTTTGGCCTCACTGCCTAATTGGGTAATCGTGCCAATAATTTCATGTCCTGCCACCACAGGATATACCGAGGAATGCCAGTCATTTTGAATGACTGAAAGATCGGAATGGCATAAGCCACAATATTCGACTTTGACTTCTACCTGATGCGCCTGCAATTCACCCGCATCAAATTGATAGGCTTGCAGGGCTTCACCTGCCTGCATTGCGGCATAGGCTCGAATGGTATTACTCATATTGCACCGTCCTTGTCATCGACTGACTGTATTGATTGGTGATCTTGCTGTTATGGGGTGAGCAGTTTTGAATACTAAAGCTTGGATGTTGTTTTAAAGTGACAGTGATTTTCATGGTCATCGACCATGCCCACAGCCTGCATAAAGGCATAGCAGGTGGTCGGGCCTACAAATTTAAAACCATTTTTCTTTAAGGCTTTCGACATGGTAACACTGGCGTTGGTTTGTGCAGGTGCAAGACGATAGTCAGGTACATCATTCCTAATAGGTCGCTGTGCGACAAAATCCCAAAGCCATGTCACGACGTCTATATCGGCATCTTTTAGTTTTTGCCATGCACGTGCGTTGTCACGAATTGCTTGTAATTTGCCTCGATGGCGAATTAATCCAGCATCTTGTAATTTGAGCGTAAGATCATCATCACTAAATGCGGCAATTTCAGCAATGCTGTATTGAAAAAAATGCTGGCGATAAGCTTCACGTTTTTTTAGAACAGTAATCCAAGACAAACCTGCTTGTTGTCCTTCTAGGCAAAACATTTCAAACAGATGTGCTTCTGCAAAGACAGGCCGTCCCCATTCTAAATCGTGATAGGCCATATAGAGCGGATCATCAGAGCACCAGCCACAGCGTTGTAAGGTCATGTGCGTACTCCTGATCAATTAAGGCATAAAATAATCGGGCAGATTAAAGCTGAAATTGCGTCCATTGGTCGTTTTGGTTATCCCAATAATATAATTCGGCCTGTTCTAAGTCCTGAAAGGAAATCCAGTTGTCTTTACCAACTTTATCTGAATAACCTGTGCTGATGAGCAGGGCATCTTCAGTAATTTCCATGACCCAGCCTTGATGGACTTGTCCTGCCAATACAATTTTTTGTTGATTGCCAGATTCTGCAAATTCCACCAATCGATTTATCAAGGCTTCAGACATGAAATGTTCCTAACAAAATTAACGTAAATAAGGATAAGGATTGACCGCACCGCGTCCTTTACCATTTAAATAAAGTCCGTAATGCAAATGTGCGGCAGTGTGTCGGGCGTTGCCTGTATTGCCGACATAGCCAATATGCGTTCCTGCCTTGACATAATCGCCCACGTTTAAACCGCGTTTATGTCCATCCAAGTGTGCATAGTAATGCCAAGTGCCTGCAGGCCCTAATATCCAAATTACTTTACCACCTAAGCGATTATCGCGTAAGTCTGCAATTAAACCTTCTGTAGCGCTATACACTTTGCTGCCTTTGGCGGCAAGAATATCAATGCCTTCATGCAAACGTCCGCTACTACGAGATGCACCCCAAGTGTCATTCAACTGATGCGCTTTAATGCCCTGCACAGGAATGGGCAAGCGAGTTTTTAAACTCATTTGATTGAGTTTTTGCACCAAGGCAGGCGGGAGTGGGGTACTGGGACGTTTCGGTGCAGAACTACAGGCCGCAATCAATAAGGTAAAGAGTGACAGGCTTAAAACAGCAATCCATCGAAACATAAGACATCCTTGTAATGGCAGTGAAAGCAAAGATTTCATTCATCACGATGCTTGACTATGTCACAGATTGATTGCCGAGATCAATTTTTTCATGGCCGTCGGAATGCCCAAATCGCTGGCTTGTTGCGGACTATACCAATCTGCATTCAGTTCTATTGCCAAGTGTTCTTGTAGATCAGCATCGACCTGAAAACACAGTGCTTCAAGCTGCCAAGTGAAATGGGTAAAGCTATGTGAAATCTGTGCGCGTTGCTGTACCTGTTTAAGGCTCAAGCTTTGACACAGTTGCTCAAAAGCCTGTGCATCTTCAATGACAGGCAAACACCATAGTCCACCCCAAAGTCCTGTATTGGGACGTTGTTGCCATAACCACTGATCTGCGCATTGCAGTACTAAGACCTGTGCAGATTTAACGGGTACGGCTTTTTTCGGTTTTTTAAAGGGCAATTCCTGCTCTAAACCTTGTTGATGTGCTTTGCAGTGTTGTTGCATTGGGCAATATAAGCACAGTGGTTTTTTGGGGGTACAAATGGTGGCGCCCAAATCCATAATAGCCTGCGTATAGTCGTGATTACGCACTTCGGGGCAGAGCTGTTCTGCCAGTTGCCACATGGCACGTTCATGTACAGGTTTGGATAAATCATCTTCAATAGCAAAAAAACGTGCTAAAACCCGTTTGACGTTGCCATCCATAATGACGCCGTATTGGCGTAAACCCAGCGACATCATGGCACCACCCGTAGAGCGACCAATGCCCGGCAAAGCCATCCACTGTTCGAGCGTACTTGGAAAATGTCCTTGCTGTGCCACAATGGCTGCGGCTTTATGCAAGTTGCGGGCGCGGGCGTAATAGCCTAAACCTGCCCAATACGGTGCAACTTCATCCCAAGTTGCACGTCCTAAATCTTGCACTGTCGGAAAGCGCTGCAAAAAACGCTCAAAATATTGCAATACGGTTTTGACCTGAGTTTGTTGCAGCATGATTTCAGACACCCACACCGCATAGGGATCATCGGCGACTTGCCACGGCAGGTCATGGCGTCCGTGTTGATCGAACCACGTGAGGAGAGCATCGGAAAATGAAAAAGCAGTCATGCGAACCCAGTTTGTAAAGTAGCGGCTTAGTATAGCCAAACTGGCGTGGGAATTACGTGCATAAAAAAAGAAGATGAGCGTGCATCTTCTTCTTTAGGTTTGGTTTCACTTGGTTTGGGATAAAACGAGTCGTGGTTTAAATTTGACCGCTCATACCCCAACGGTTATCCAATTTTAAGGTCTGACCTTCATAGCGTGGAATAATGTGGATGTGTAAATGCTCAGATTTAGCATCAAACACATCGCCATCATTAAAACCCACATGGAAACCTGCAGGTTGATGACGCAATTGCAACTCATTGCGCGCCAATTCTAATAAAGACAATAAACTTTTACGTTCTTTGTCTGTAATGTCAAAAAAAGAGCCGACGTGACGTAGCGGAATGATCACGCAATGTCCTTTAGACAGGGCATTGGGTTCAGGCAAAATTACCCCAAATTCATTTTTTGCCAAAACATCATAATCATCAAAATTGCAATAAGGGCATTGCTCAGTCATTGTTATATCCTCTTCTTTAAAATTTTCTTGGCTTGCGTTGAGTATATGCTGCGTAATGTGAACAGCAGATTAATCTGCTAAACGACGATCCAACACTTCATACATGGCAGCTAAACCTTGTTGCTCTGCCGATGCGTTATAGCCTAAATCGACCCCATTGGCTTTGGCACGTTCATCGGCTTGAGGGTTACTAAAGCCGTGTTTGGCATCTTCAAAAATAATCACTTCATGCTCTACTTGAGCCGCGTGCATTTCTTCACGGAAACTTGCGACGTCGTCTAAAGTCACCATGCTGTCCAGTTCACCATGCAACACCAAAATCTCGGCTTGTACCTGACCTTGTTGTGCAGGGGCTTTCGGGCTGAGGTTGGCGTGGAAGGTCACCACTGCTTTTAATGCTGCGCCAGAACGAGCCAAATCCAGAACGACTTTGCCGCCATAACAGAAACCAATTGCAGCGAGTTTATCGCGATTTACTTCAGGTTGGGCAGCTAAAGTGTCCAAAGCTGCAGACGCACGAGTCACAATTGTGTCAGCATCTGCAAAAGTTTGCATCATCCATTCATTGGCTTGGGCTGCGGTGGTGGTGACTTTTTTATCGCCATACATATCAATCGCTAAGGCTGCAAAACCATGTTCAGCCAATTCACGCGCGCGTTGTTCGGTGTATTCGTTACGTCCCCACCATTCAGGTGCGACAATCACCCCCGCGACAGCTTGTGCTGTTTCTGGTGCAGCAAAATAACCGATCAGTTTGCTGCCATCTGCAGCCGTATATTCAATTTCGCGAGTTTTGATTGCTAAAGCCATGCCTTATTCCTTATCGTTTTCAATGCCATGATTAAAGCATAATAATATGGCACGCATTTTTAAAAACAGGGTAAATACTGCCAATAAATGTGAGAAAATATTTTTAAAATAGCCAAATTGGCATTTGTTGCGTAAAAAGCGGACATAAAAAAAGAAGGAAAAATCCTTCTTTTTTATCTGATTTTTAGGAATTTATAGACGAGGTCACTAGATTTTTCCGCGAGAGAGGAAACCAACAATTGCCAAAATCACAGCAATCACCAATAAAATAATGGCAAAGTCTTTGGATAAACCTGCGACACCACCAAAACCAAGTAAACTCGCGATTAACGCAATCACTGCGAAGATTATAGCCCAACGAAACATAATTGTTCTCCATGTGTTTTTATAGCTTCTGAATTTAGTATAGGGAGCTGAACGCAGCACACTGTTTTGTTTTTGTGTATTAAATGTTCAGTTGTTTGAGTTAAGTGTTTGATTCATTTAAAGACTAAACAAAAGCAACAAGTTGAAACAAGGCTGTTATAATGACGCAGTTTTGTTATTTTCTGTGCGCTATGTCTGATCAATTACGACCTGAATTTTGGAAAAACTATCCGCTGAATGCCTTAAATACTGCGGAATGGGAAGCCTTGTGCGATGGTTGCGGTTTATGCTGTTTGGTCAAACTAGAAGATGAAGACACGCAAGAAGTGGCCTATACCAAAGTGGCGTGCAAGTTACTGGACTGTAACACAGCACGTTGTTCAGATTATGCCAATCGCTTTGACTTTGTGCCCGATTGCATTCAACTTTCCCCCGAAAAACTAGAAAAAATTCACTGGTTGCCGCCAAGTTGTGCCTATCGTCGTTTAAAACAGGGCAAAAATTTGCCATCTTGGCATTACTTAAATACGGGCTCACGCCAAAGTGTGATTAAAGCCAAAAAATCTGCGGCAGGGCGTTGTATTTCAGAACTGGATGTTGCAGAAGAAGATATAGAAGATTATGTGGTGCGTTGGGTGCGTTAATTCATACTGCAGAATAAACTTTGAATCGTGTTTTAGCGATAAATCGGTACGATTAGAAATACTCCAAAGCTTGAGATCATAGTAGACTAGGTTGAAGTCAAGTATAGAAATAACAAGATGTCAGAGAGTCATATTCCACTGCCTGAGCGTTTGCGTCCACGCGATTTATCGCAAATTATTGGTCAAGATCATCTTTTAGGTGAGCAAGCGCCGTTACGCCAAATGATTGATCAGGGGCATTTGCCTTCAATTATTTTCTGGGGGCCACCAGGGGTGGGGAAAACCACCATCGCTTTGCTGTTGGCGCAGGCGGTAGATCGTCCTTTTATCAGCCTTTCTGCCTTGAATACTGGGGTCAAAGAGCTGCGTGAAATTATTGCCGAAGGCGGCGATTTGCTCACACCAGTGGTGTTTATTGATGAAATTCATCGCTTTAATAAGTCGCAGCAAGATGCCTTATTAAATGCGGTGGAAAAGGGCAAAATCACCTTAATTGGTGCGACCACTGAAAATCCATCTTTTGAAGTCAATAGTGCGCTGCTTTCACGTTGTCAGGTCTATACCTTAAAGGCTTTAGATGCCGATTCGATTCAGACTTTGCTGACTCAAGCCATTCAGCAAGATCAATTCTTAAAAGACCGTTATATTCAGATTGAAGAATTTGATGCTCTGATTCAGTTTGCTGCAGGTGATGCACGCAAGGCTTTAAACCTACTGGACTTGGTGGCAAGCACCTTTGAACCCGAGGTGGAAAATATCATCACCAACGCGATTGTGGTCAAGGTTGCGCAACAAAACATTGCCCGTTATGACAAGTCAGGCGAGCAACATTATGATTTGGTATCGGCTTTTATTAAGTCAATTCGTGGCAGTGACCCCGATGCTGCATTGTATTGGATGGCGCGCATGCTCAAAGGCGGTGAAGACCCGAGCTTTATTGCGCGTCGCATGTTGATTGCTGCTTCGGAAGATATTGGCAATTCAAATCCGAATGCCTTGTTATTGGCAGGCGAGTGTTTCCGCTCGGTACAAGTGCTGGGTATGCCCGAAGCGCGGATTATTTTAGGACAATGTGCAGTATATTTGGCAACCAGTGCCAAAAGTAACAGTACTTATTTGGCAATTAATAAAGCCATGGATTTGGCTGAAAAAACCGCCAACTTACCTGTGCCACTGCATTTGCGTAATGCACCGACCAAACCGATGAAAGAACAAGGCTATGGCGTAGATTATTTGTATCCGCACAATTACCCAGAGCATTTTGTGCTACAGGACTATTTGCCGCCTGAACTGAAAGGCACAAAGTTGTATGAGTCGGCACGTAATAAACGTGAAGTGGAAGGTGAGCGTTTACAACAACGTCGTTGGCAGCAGACTCAATCCTAAGCGATTTGGTATAGCTGAAAAGATATTTGTAAAAGTATTGGCATAAAAAAAGCTCAAGAATCAACTTGAGCTTTTTTAGATTTGTTTGCAGCCTTGAGTGCTGCATTCAAAGGTTTAAAGCGGTTTGATGTTTACAGCATTCGGGCCTTTTTGACCTTGCGCAATGCTGAATTCAACTTGCTGACCTTCGTGTAAAGTCTTGAAGCCTGAGTGTGCGATTTCGCTGAAATGCGCAAACACATCTGGACCAGATTCTGGTTGAATAAAACCAAAACCTTTAGTTTCGTTAAACCACTTTACCGTGCCTTTCATTGTCGGATTTGACATAGGGAAATATCCTGCTGAATTTTAATATGTTGCAATCTAAAAAAGATTTGGAATAACTGGGAAAAAGATGCGACTTAAAATCTGAACAAACGAAGGATTACAAAATAAAACTACGGACTTAGACGATTAAAACGAACTTCATATTTTTCTAGTATGACAACAAGCATACACGGAATTGCAGAATACACAATTTAAATTCAGATAAATTTAAAAATAGGCAGACAGACTGGGCATTGTGGATGGGGCGATTTTTTCAAAGATTTGGTTTGTAAACCCTGTTTGGTCTACAGCAAAATACAAAAAACCGAGCAATGTTGCTCGGTTTTGGGAATTCAGCTTTTAAAATTGAAAAGCTTGAATTAGATATTGTCTAAGTCGATGCCTAAACGTGCAGCAACTTCTTCATAAGCTTCAACCACACCGCCTAAACCTTGACGGAAACGGTCTTTGTCGAGTTTCTTCTTGGTGTCTTTGTCCCATAAACGGCAACCGTCTGGAGAGAACTCATCACCCAACACAATACGGTCGTGGAATACACCAAACTCAAGTTTGAAGTCGACCAAAATCATGTTACCTGCATCAAACAATGCTTTTAATACATCGTTGACTTGGTAAGTTAATTCTTTCATTTTTGCCAATTGTTCAGCATTGGCCCAACCTAAAGCAATCGCTTGAGATTCGTTTACCATTGGGTCGCCAAGAGCGTCATCTTTAAAGAACAATTCAAATGTAGGTGGGGTCAGTTCTTTACCTTCTTCTACACCTAAACGACGGCAGAGTGAACCTGCAGCGTAGTTACGAATAACGCACTCTACAGGAATCATGTCTAACTTTTTCACCAATACTTCGTTTGGTGTAAGTAGTTTTTCAAAGTGAGTTTCGATACCCGCTTCAGCCAATTTTTCCATGATAAAGGCGTTAAAACGGTTGTTCACCTTACCTTTACGATCTAGTTGTTCGATTTTTTCGCCATTGAACGCAGAGGCATCATCACGAAAGACTAAAATCAGGTGGTCTGCACTGTCTGTGGTATAAACAGATTTTGCTTTACCAGTATAGAGCAAGGTTTGTTTTAACATGAGGGAACCTTTTTCAAAAAAAAATGCCTAGTACGGCTAGGCTGGCCAATTTTGGTAAATCTGGGCCAACAGATCTGCAGCTTTTTCTTGATCTGCAAAGCTGTTATCGGCATTGAATACAGCTAGGTTGTTGCTCGAACCGACAGAGGTCAATCTTAAGACATAAATCTGTTGATCGACCTTAATGGTTGCCTCGTAACGGTTCTTACTTTGACCAACAATGCTGTAATTCAGACTGCTGAGGGTGGCAAGTGTGTATTGCCAAATTGTAGCAGAATTTCCATCAATTTTGAGCAACGGATTTTGGTTTCCGTCAACTACGGGTTGAGGACGTCCAATTTGCGTACTGTCTTGAACTGTGTTGCTGCTGGCTTGCATGGCTTCAGGACGTGGCATCGCAAAACGGTTGCCACGTGCATTTTCAAGCTTAGGTGCATTTGCCGTTGCTAAAGGGTCAACGCTTGGTGCAGGATACAACGGTGTTGCAGGTCGAACCACAGAACCTTCTGGATATTGAAGTGGTGCTAAAGTAGCGGCGTCTTTATAGTCCAATGAACCATTATTGATGGCAAGAGAACTACAACCAGCCAAACTCAATACTGAAAGTGCGGCGATAAAACCAAAACGTAATTGCATCATACTAAGCTCTTTTATTGAATGACACCCGCAGCCTGAAGGGCTTCGCGTAACGGTGCACGATATTGTTCTGCAAGCGGAGTTAATGGCAGGCGAATTCCTGTACCAATTAATCCCATTTCATGAAGTGCCCATTTCACAGGAATTGGGTTCGATTCACAAAATAGAATATTGTGTAAATTTGCAATCGCACTGTTTTGTTGCTCTGCACCTGCAGCATCACCTGCGATTGCAGCCGCGCAAACTTGGCTCATGGCTTTTGGTGCAACATTGGCAGTTACAGAAATATTGCCTTTTGCACCGTGCAGCATCAATTGATATGCCGTAGCGTCATCGCCTGAATACACCACCATGTTTTTGCCTGTTAAGCCAGCCAATAATTGCTGACCACGTGGCACATCGCCCGTTGCATCTTTTACGCCCACAATATTTGGGATGTCTGCAAGACGGATGACCGTTTCATTTGACATATCTACACCAGTACGACCCGGTACATTATATAAAATGATAGGTAAATCAACTGCTTCTGCAATTGCTTTATAGTGCTGGTATAAACCTTCCTGAGTTGGCTTATTATAATAAGGCGTTACCAATAAGGCCGCATCTGCGCCCAATTGTTGTGCTTCTTTGGTCAGTTCGATGGCTTCATGCGTTGAGTTTGCACCAGTACCAGCAATGACAGGAATACGCTTATTTGCGACGCGAATAATTTCTGCGATCACTTTGGTGTGCTCTTCCATACTTAAGGTCGATGCTTCACCAGTTGTACCTACAGCAACAATACTGTTGGTACCTTGTTCTATGTGCCACTCAACGAGCTTCTCGAGACCTTTCCAATCTACGCTGCCATCTTCTAACATTGGGGTGACAATTGCGACAATTGAGCCTTGAATGGTCTGTGCTTGCTGAGTCATTTTTTAAAAAGATCCTATTTTTCCATCCACAGAGGTGTAGAAAAGGTAGATGTGGATGGTTGCAGTATTTTGATTTGGGTCAAAATTCAATCAAATTGATTAAATAATGCTTAGCCAAATTATGACTGATTCAGTGTGTCAGAACAATATGCTTTCGTCAAAGCAATCATAAACTTTGTTTAATTTAGTATTTTAGGATCAGCAGCTTGTTGTTCAAAATAAAAAAATAATAACCATCTCCTTTGTACCCAAATTTTCATTGGTATGGCGCAACGGTATCAGCGTTTTTTTAGCCACATGAGCAAGAACAAAGCGCTGCTTTGTTTGCTGCGCAAGGGGGCGAGCATATTTTTTGCTGCTATTGCGTTATGTGCCAGTCATTTAGAATGACTAAATTTCCTGTCTCATGCCTTATATCAGCTAAAAAATCTTGCGAGATATATCTCTCACGTCGCAAACATAGATGAATTGTCAACAGACCCTAGATATTTATATAAAAAAACGCTCAATTCAGACCTTATAGCTCTTATATTTGACTGTTTTAATCGGGATATTTTGATTTTTGATTCTTAAGAATAATAGCTTTTAAGTCTACCTATGTTGTCGCTGACTTCTTAAATGGTGAGAAATCTTGCGCTGAATTTACTGCTTTAAGCGGGAAAATAGCGTGTAACTTGCCAGATTTATTGTTTTTTTCGCTATGTTTTTTTCTACATGCTGCGCAACACGTTTGCGCTGATCTGAAAAAATTCACTTTGGTCTAACACTTATTGATAGCTATTGCTGCAGTTTAAAACTGCGCAAGATGCAGGCTTTCACATGGCTATCTAATTCTAGTAGAGGGACCCAATGGATAGATCAACACAACATAGCGATCAGCGGCATGCGGTTATTACCGTCGCGATCTGCTTTTTAATTGCAGTGATTGAAGGTCTGGATATTCAGGCAGCAGGTATTGCTGCGGCAGGTATCCGTGAGCATTTTGGTTTAGACAGCTCGCAGCTTGGGGTATTTTTTAGTGCGGGTATTTTAGGTTTATTGCCAGGTGCTTTGGTTGGCGGACGTTTTGCAGACCGTATTGGTCGTAAAAAAGTATTAATCTGGTCTACAGCAGTCTTTGCTTTATTTACCTTATGTACGGTGTGGGTGAATAGCTTTGAAAGCCTATTGGCGGTGCGCTTCTTGGCAGGTGCGGGTTTAGGGGCAGCCATGCCAATTTTAATTACTTTGGCATCTGAAGCTGTTTCGCCACAAAACCGTGGTCGTGCTGTGGGCTTGATGTATTGTGGTATGCCTGTGGGTGCAGCCATTTTATCTTTAATTGCCAGTACAGATTTTGGCTCAAACTGGAAAAACATTTTCTATTTGGGTGGTTTGCTGCCATTTATTGTCATTCCATTGATGATGTGGTTATTGCCAGAATCACGTGAATTCTTAAAAGCACAAGCGGCAGGTAAAGATGTCACAGCACAAAATGCTGCGCCAAAAGCATCTTTTAAAGATTTGTTTAATTCACAAAACTTATTGCGCACCTTATTTATTTGGGTGAGTTACTTCTTTACCTTGATGGTGGTTTACATCATGTTGAGCTGGTTACCATCTTTATTTATGGAATTAGGTTTCTCGCGTAAAGAAGGCAGTACTGCACAGTTCTATTTCATGGTGAGTGCGACAGTCGGTACTGTAATTTTGGGTATGCTGACCGACCGTTGGAAAAAAGCCTACGTGATTTTATTGATGTATGGTGGTATTTTGGCAGGTTTATTTGCTCTAAATGCAGCGGGTTCACTCATGCAAATGTATATGGCTTCAGCTTTGGTCGGTGCTTTTGTGATTGGCTGTCAGGGCGTGTTATATGCTTTTGGTAGTATTGTCTACCCAACCGAAGTACGTGGTACTGGGGTCGGTGTTGCCTCTGCTGTTGGTCGTGTAGGCGCAATGCTTGGCCCTGCTATTGCAGGTCAGTTGTTGGCAGCAGGCTTTGGTGCGGCTGGGGTTATTTCAGCAGCCATTCCATGTATTATTATTTCAGCCATTTTCATGTTGTTATTGGTACGTCGTATTCAAACTGTTTAAAAGGATGAGAACAGTTGAAAGACCAAATAGCCTGCACTTGCAGGCTATTTTTTTGTATGTTGATCGCTGATTTTTGAGAGAAAATGCTCGAATGAAGTGTGACAAGTACTGTCGCAAAGCTGCCTGTTCTACTGGGTGGCAATGACGCAAGCAGGGTATAATAAGTCCTAAAAAACAGTAAATATAAGAGTATCATTTGAAGCAGAAAAAATTGATTGCAGAATTTCAGTTGGATCAACAGCAGTTTTCGCTGTATCTGATTGAATATGAATTTATTTTAGAACTGAAACGCCATTTTCGAGCAACACGGACTTCTCCAAAACAAAACGCGTGGCTGGCATTTGCCGATCAAGCTACTTATGAAGATGTCAACGCAGGTATTGATGCCTTTCAGGTGATGCGTTTAACCCGACAGCATTTGGTCAATTATTTAACTCGGCATCCACTGCCTTATTTTTATTTTCATGCCGCGACTGCACGCAAAGCCAAAATCTATCCACGTTTTGTACGGCAATTATTGTTACAGCTACCGAACTATCAACATTGTGCCGAAAACGATTCTTTTTATTTTTATCAAAGCGATACAACTCAGACTTAAATTTCAGCTATGCTGAGGGTAGCGTTTAAGATGGGAAAGGAAACAGCATGCAGCAGCTGAATAATGCCTTGATTGTGGTTGATGTGCAAAATGGTTTTTGTCCAGGAGGTAATTTGGCGGTTGCAAATGCCGATCAAATTATTCCCTGCATTAATGCGTTGGGACGTGTGTTTCAGAACATTGTGATCACCCAAGACTGGCATCCTGCAACGCATGTGTCCTTTGCTGCCAACCATGCAGGCAAACAGGACTATGAGCAGATTCAGCTCAGTTATGGCGAGCAAGTGTTGTGGCCTGTGCATTGTGTGCAAGGCACAGCTGATGCTGAATTACACCCAGATCTAGATTTGCCTACAGCACAATTGATTATACGCAAAGGTTTTCACGAGCAAATAGACAGTTATTCTGCCTTTATGGAAGCAGACCGCAAAACCACCACAGGCTTGGCGGCCTATTTAAAAGCCCGTGAAATTGATACGGTTTATATTGTGGGCATTGCCACCGACTTTTGTGTGGCGTGGACGGCAATAGATGCCTGTGAGTTGGGTTTTAGCACCTATGTGATTGAAGATGCCACCAAAGCGATTGATTTAAATGGCTCTTTAGAACAAGCATGGCAACAGATGTTGGCACAAGGAGTACAGCGAGTACAAAGTCAGCACTTACTTGGCTAAAACTAGATAACGAACTGGCCGCGAAAGGGAAGGGCGAAATCTTCCTTTTTTCTATAAAAATAGATTAAATGTAAAATAAAATAAATAAAAATCAATTTTTTACATATACTCAATTTTGACGAAATGTTCTGCGATTGATTGTGGGTGTAACATGATTGTCATAATCTCTACCTACCATGCCTTGCACAGAGGCGAAATAAGCAGACTGTCTTAAAAACAGCATAGAGAAGATATGGAACACTTTCAGCATTCATCTGATACTTATTTTAATCGTGAACTCTCTTTAATTGAGTTTAACCGTCGGGTCTTGGCGCAAGCTTTAGACCCAGAGTTACCTATTTTAGAGCGACTCAATTTTTTAATTATTTTTTCACGTAATTTAGATGAGTTTTTTGAAATTCGCGTTGCAGGTTTAATGAAGCAACTCGATTTGAATGCCATTACCCGTACCCCAGATGCCATTCCGACTGAACAGGTCTTGGTAGAACTGTCTGATAAAGTGCATCAGGCGGTGAAGCAGCAATACGACACTTTAAATTATGCCATTTTGCCGCAGCTGCAAAGTTTAGGGATTCACTTTATTCAATACCATGACATTGTGGATAAACATAAAGCGTGGATTGCCGATTATTTTGCCCGTCAGGTACAGCCTGTTTTAACGCCAATTAGCCTAGACCCATCGCATCCATTTCCGCGTTTGGTCAATAAAAGTCTGAACTTTATTGTCAGTTTACAAGGCAAAGATGCTTTTGGACGTGAAATTGAAATGGCGATTGTGCCTGCGCCACGCTCTTTGCCACGTTTAATCAATTTGCCAAAAGAAGTGGCAGGTAGTGCGACTGAACATATTTTCTTGACTGCGATTATTCAGCAGCATATCAATGATCTGTTCCCAGGCATGAAAGCCACAGGTTGCTATGCGTTTCGAGTGACCCGCAATGCCGACCTGATTTTGGCCGAAGATGTCGATGATTTGGCAGTTGCCTTAAAAGATGAATTATCGTCACGTCGTTTTGGGCGTGCGGTACGTTTAGAAATTGAAGATGATTGCCCGCAAGATATTATTGATTATTTGCTCAGAGAGTTTGATTTAGATGAGCAGCAATTATATCGGATTAGCGGGCCGATTAACCTGTCGCGTCTGACCAGTAGTTTTGACCGACCTGAATTGAAATATCCACCTTTTGCACCTGTGATTCCAAAAATATTTCGGAAGCAAAAACCGATGTTTGAGATTCTGAAAAAGCAGGATGTGTTGCTACATCACCCATTTGACTCTTTTCAGCCGGTGATTAATTTACTCAAAGAAGCGGCGAAAGACCCAAATGTGTTGGCGATTAAGCAAACGCTGTATCGTAGTGGCCCAGATTCTGAAATTGTGCAGGTACTTGCAGAAGCCGCACGTAATGGCAAAGAAGTCACTGCCGTGATCGAGCTACGCGCACGTTTTGATGAAGAATCCAACATTATGGTCGCCAACGTCTTGCAAGAGGCAGGCGCAGTGGTGGTGTATGGCATTGTCGGCTATAAAACCCATGCCAAAATGATTTTGATTGTGCGTCGTGAGCAAGATCAGTTGGTGCGCTATGTGCATTTGGGTACAGGCAACTATCATGCGGGCAATGCACGTATGTACACCGACTATGGTTTGATGACCACACATCCTGATATTTGTGAAGATGTGCATCGGGTGTTTCAGGAACTCACAGGCATGGGCAGATCGGCAAAATTAAAAAACTTGCTGCATGCACCATTTACCTTGCACAGTGAATTGCTCAAACTGATTGAACAAGAAATCGGGTTTGCACAAGCAGGCAAAGCTGCCCGAATTATCATTAAAGTCAATGCATTGACTGAGCCTGAGTTAATTACGGCTTTGTACCGTGCTTCGCAGGCAGGGGTACAGGTCGATTTAATTATCCGCTCGATTTGTTGTTTGATTCCAAAAGTGAAAGGTATGTCTGAGCGTATTCATGTCCGTTCGATTGTGGGACGCTTTTTGGAGCATACCCGCGTGTATTATTTTGAGCATGGTGGTGCAAAAAAATTGTACTGCGCCAGCGCAGACTGGATGGGGCGCAACTTATTTTCACGGGTGGAAACTTGCTTCCCTATTTTGGATGAGAAAATTAAACAGCGTATTGTAGAAGATGGCTTGCTGAGTTATTTGCATGACAATCAAAATGCGTGGGAGCTACAAGCCAATGGCGAATGGCAGAAAGCTGTTGTGGTGGGGCAGGCTGCTGTACACAATGCGCAAATGTATTTGGTCGAGCAGAAGCAGTTGAATGTGTAAATTGGGCTGCAGTAAATGGATGTGATCTAGCATCTGTGAGTATAAAAAACCTGAGTATGTGTGCATACTCAGGTTTTTATGCTTTTAAGGCATCTCATGGATTATTTTAAGAAGCTCTTGAATGTTTGCCTTTTAGAATTTCAGTTCGCAGGCTTTGCGCCAACTCAGCCGATTGGCTGTCCATGCCATTAACCATAAAGGCATGGCGCATCAGCACATTGGTCGGATTTGGCATACTCACTAATTCATAATGCGTAGACAGTTCATCTAGTAATTCATTCGGTAAATGCACTGCATTTTCACGAGCAGATAATTGATGCACCAAACGCTCTGCTGCCTGCACTGCAGATAACTGCATGGCTTCGACTGCGGTTGATAAACCACTGCGAGTTTGCAACACAAAACGCTTTTCTTCACGATAACGCTTATACAGCACTTCAGACAATAACTGGAACACCGTGCCAATCATGGCCATACAGGCTGCTGCATTTGGTGTATTGGCTGCAATACTGAGTGTTGCGCCATCTTCATGGAATGGTTGTACTGTTTGAATGTCGGAACGGTTTAACTTGTAGTGTTGTACGCACAGTTCAATGCTTTTGTTCAGGAAAATCTGACATAAGCTAAAATAAGGCACAGACACACTTTGCGTGACCGTGTCTAATAATTGTTTCGGGTCATAAAACTGAATATTCAGCGCAATGTTGTTTTGCTCTTGGCTTTGCTCAATGGCTTTGTTTGCTTTAGGCGACATCACAGGTTTAGGCTGTTGCTGTGCCTGCGCAAGTGCCAAAGCCGTTTGATGTTTTTCTTGTTCAAGGGCTTGCGTCAATAATTGTAATTCGTGTTTAAGGCGAGATTCATTATTAATGCGTGCTAAATATTCACTACGACTTGGACGGGCAATCGCGCGATAAGCCAACCATAACAAGCCATGAACCAATAATGATAAAAGTGTCGCTAACCATTGGGTACGCAGAATTTCACCAATACTTGGCTGAATTAAGGTAATTTCAATGCTGCCGACTTTCTTTTCATTGATGATTGCATCGCGGACAAAGACTTCACCTTCACGGGTACGTGACTGTCCACCTGTCGCCAAGACCTGATTTTGCGCATCTAAAATACGAATAGAAGCAATGCTTGGATTGGTGGCATAACGATTCACCAATAATGCCAGTGATACTGTATTGGCAGGTTCCAGCTCAGAAAGGCTGTCTGTGACCAGTTGGCTGGTCATTAACTGCCCCTGATTGGCGCGGTTTTCATTTAATTGGTGTGTTGTTGCAAGCACCAATAAAAAGGTGTGAAAAGCAAAACTTACAATCAATAGGCTAGCAAATAGCCCTTGTCTAGGCGCATTCAAGGTAAAACTTCCAAGGCATTTATATTCAATTTAGATTATGATTCTCACAATAGTTGTAGCTCAGACCCGAGTCAATTCATGCGAGAAATCATTCTTATATCATTTTTAGGACCTGACCAACCTAATCAGTTTACTCGATTAATGCAGGTATTGTCCGCTCATTCCTTACAAATCTTAGATGTTGGCCAAGCTGTTATTCATAATCAACTGACTTTAGGTATTGTTGTTGCATCAGAAGACCAGACTGCAACTGCTTTAGCCATGAAGGAGATTCTGATTTTAGCACATGATATTGGCTTAACTGTGCGTTTTAAACCAATCTCTGCAACTGAATATGAGCAATGGGTCAGAGAAGGCGGTCGTACCCGTTATATCGTGACTGCACTGGCACCAGAGCTGAATGCCTCACATTTACAGGCGGTCACGCATATTGTATCTAGCCAAGGTTTTAACATTGAAACTGTAACCCGTTTGTCGGGTCGCCCACAGCTTAATGTAGCCGAAGATGAACCTAAACGTGCTTGCATTCAGTTTGGATTAAGTGGACAAATGCTAGATGCAGTTGCCATGCGTGCTGCGTGTTTAAGCCTGTCGAATGAACTGAGTGTGGATGTCGCGGTACAAGAAGACAATGCCTACCGTCGTAACCGCCGTTTGGTGTGTTTTGACATGGACTCAACGCTCATTGAACAAGAAGTGATTGATGAGTTGGCGATTGAGGCAGGTGTGGGCGATCAGGTGGCGGACATTACCGAACGTGCCATGCAGGGTGAACTGGATTTTCAGCAAAGTTTCCGCGCGCGCGTAGCATTGCTCAAAGGTTTAGATGCTGCTGTGTTGCCTAAAATTGCCGAACGTCTGACCGTGACCGAAGGTGCTGAACGCCTGATTTCAACCCTGAAATCTTTGGGTTATCGCACCGCTATTTTGTCGGGCGGTTTCCAATATTTCGCAGAATATCTGCAGGAAAAATTGGGGATTGATGAAGTGCATGCCAACATTCTAGATGTGGAAAATGGCATGGTTACAGGCGAAGTAAAAGGTCACATTGTGGATGGTGCGCGTAAGGCATTATTGCTACGTGAACTGGCAGACAAAATGGGGATTTCTTTGGAACAAGCCATTGCGGTGGGTGATGGTGCGAACGACTTACCAATGCTTTCTATTGCAGGTTTAGGTGTGGCGTTCCGTGCTAAACCGTTGGTACGTCAAAACGCCAATCAAGCCATTTCAAGCGTGGGCTTAGATGGTGTGCTGTACTTATTGGGCGTGCATGACAAAGACTTGAACCGTGCCTAATATGACAATTCAATGAAAAAAACGCAGCAGTCATGCTGCGTTTTTTGTTTGTATAATCAGCAGATAACGATGAACGGTAAACAAAAACTGTCGATAAAAACCGCAACAGCATTGAATGAAAAAAATATTTTTTAAGGCAAAAAAATAAGGTGTTTTTTTGTAATGACACGCGAATAAAGAGCTAGCTTAGCTTCCCGAAAACTACAAAATTTAAAAAATGTAATGACAATATAATATTGCGACAAGGTGTGTCGCTTTATAAAAATACAAGTCTTTTTTTATCTAGAAAACGCAGCATAATGCAGACATAGAATTTAAATCGACATCCATTATTTATTTAAACGGTATTTGAAGTCGCAGACCAATTCAAAAAGAGGCTGCATCTTTAGACGGAGGTTTTTATGCTAACAGCGAATTTAGCGACCATTGTAGGCTTAAGCCTCGTCGCAGCTGCGTTGATTGCTGTTTTCTTTTCGCCTTATCGTCGCTGGTTAAACTTTATGTTGGCAGGTATGGTGTTTTGGGGTTTATTGGAAGTGGTGCGCTACAGTGTGCAAAGCGTATTTGAACTACCAATTACCTACAGTTACTTGTCGGCAATTTTCTTGGCGATGACTTTGGTGACTTTATTATTATTACGAGAAGACCGTCGGGCAGAGCGTGCTTTGGCAAAACGTCGCTATATCGAACATACCCCAGTCTATGAAGACGATCAGCAGCAGTGCTCAAGCCGCTAAATCGTACAGACTAAATTCAAAAACTTTAAAAAGATGCAACTGGTTTGCATCTTTTTTGCTTTATCTGTACGGCAGTTTGCGCCATCCAAACAGCGACAAAATTTTAACACCCTCCTAAAGATTGTTATACAAAGCCTTGCAGCAAAAAGCGGGAGTTGTGATAGGATGAGTCTGTTCATTATCCAACAATTACAATAGGCTTCACTGTCATGAAACTTTCTGCAATTCCTGTGGTCAAACTTCCTTTGGTTGATGTCAGCACCGATCCACTTGACCTTCTCGTGGCAGGTTTGGCATTGCGTATGAAACAACTGGCACGTACCAGTCCAAAATTTATTGAGTTGGTGCATGAACGCCAGTTCCGTATTCAAATTGGCACAGACTTGGGTATGGCGCGTCAAATTATTGTCAACAATGGACATATTGACACTGTGGCAGGCGATGCAGAAAAAGCCGATTTTATTTTGCAGTTTGCAGACAGCGAGCAAGGCGTAAAAACCTTAATGAAAGGTGATCCAACTGCATTTATGACAGGCATGCAAAATGGCAGCATTAAAATGGAAGGTGATTTTGGCTTATTGGTGTGGTTTAACCAAGCAGCGAAATTGATTCCACCTAAACTACCAAAACCTGTAAAAGAAAAAATTAAAATGGCACGCCAGTTTATTAAACAAAAAACGGGTAAATAAGCTGCTCAGACCCAAACAAAAACCTCTGATCAATTTTTGACAGAGGTTTTTTTATATGTGATTTACTCGACTTCCAAACAAAAAGTCACAGGCCCGTCATTTACCAAATGCACTTTCATATCGGCAGAGAAAATACCTGTTTCCACCCTGTCAAACTGACTTTTGGCATAGTCCACCAATTGTTCATACAGCGCTTTGGCATCGTTTGGGGGCATCGCAGGGCCAAAATCAGGACGTAAACCTTTTTGAGTCTGTGCCATGAGGGTAAATTGTGAAACCAATAACACACTGCCATTGGCCTGACTGACATTCCAACCCATTTTGCCTTGTTCATCATCAAAAAAACGATATTTTAAAATTTTATCAATCAGCTTTTTGCCTTTCTCAAAATTATCGTCTTTGCCTAAGCCCAAAAATACCAAAATACCCTGTTGAATCTCGCCAGTGATTTCACCATCGACCACGACTTTGGCTTCAAGAACTCGTTGTAATAATGCGCGCATGGGGGACTAATTTTCTCAGTGTGGGGGATGGCTGCAGATTGTAGCAAACTTAGGCACTTTGGCGTGCATTAACATCAATCACGAAAGCATCAGAACGGTAGCTGCCCGCAGAGAGGTAAAATATCTTGGGAAGGCTACACTTCAGCAAAGTTGTAACAAGATTGTCGATAAAAGCCCTTTTTTGCTGAATAAAGTATGCTTTAATGCAAGAAGTACCGCGAAATGATGATCCCTATGACCCCCATTATTCAATCTCTGCTCGATACTGATTTATATAAATTCACCATGTTACAGGTGGTGCTGCATAAATTTCCGCAAACGCACAGTGTGTATCAATTCCGCTGCCGTAATCTTGAAGATACCGCGTATCCACTGAGCGATATTTTAGCTGAGTTGAATGCGCAGCTTGATCATTTGTGTCAGTTGAAATTTAAAGAAGATGAATTGCAGTATTTGCGTAATTTACGCTTTATTAAAAGTGACTTTGTCGATTATTTAGAATTATTTCAGCTCAAGCGTCGTTTTATTCACGCCAGTATTGATGCGCAAGGTCGTTTGGATATTCGGGTAGAAGGCCCGATGGTACAGGCCATGATGTTCGAGATTTTTGTCCTGGCAATTGTCAATGAACTGTATTTTCAGCGCATCCGTAATGATGAGGTTTGGGCAGAAGGTGAGCGCCGTTTACAGCAAAAAATTGCCCTGATTCAAAGTTACCAACAGCAGCAACTGCCTGAAGATCCACCATTTTTGGTTTCAGATTTTGGTACGCGCCGCCGTTATAGTTTTGCATGGCAAAAGCACGTGATTGCGGCTTTTCATCAAGCTGTACCTGAAGTGTTTCGTGGTACTAGTAATGTACTGTTGGCTAAAGAATTAGGCATTACCCCAATTGGGACAATGGCACATGAGTTTTTACAGGCATTTCAGGCGCTAGATGTACGTTTACGTGACTTCCAAAAAGCCGCACTAGAAACTTGGGTGCAAGAATATCGGGGTGATTTAGGCATTGCCTTGACTGATGTGGTCGGGATGGATGCTTTCCTGCGTGACTTTGATTTGTATTTTGCCAAGTTATTTGATGGCTTGCGACATGACAGTGGCGACCCGTATGTGTGGGGCGATAAAGCTTATGCACATTATAAAAAGCTAAAAATTGACAGTAAAACTAAAATGCTGACCTTCAGTGATGGCTTAAATGTCGAAAAAGCATGGGCCTTGCATCAGTATTTTAAAGACCGTTTTCAGGTTAGTTTTGGGATTGGTACCAACTTAACCAATGATATGGGGCAAACTGCGCTAAATATTGTGTTGAAATTGGTGGAATGTAATGGTCAGTCGGTGGCGAAATTGTCCGATAGTCCGGGTAAAACCATGACCGATAATGACACCTTCTTGGCATATTTACGCCAAGTTTTTGAAATACAAACGCCTGTTTAAAACCTGAGCACATTGAAAAAACCGAAGAAAATCTTCGGTTTTTTTCTAGATTAAAGCATGTGATTGTTAAAATTCTGCGAAAGTTATGAAAAAAACAGCATGCTATCAAAAATGACCTATACTAAGTTAAAGTTGATTGCCAAACAGACTGAACCGCATAAAAATGAGCACTTCTCCATTCAATTTTGGACTGCTGATTGAAGCAGAAGATTTAGTTCCCTTTTTAGGGCATGAAAAATTGCGCATTGTCGATTTGAGCCGCAATTCGGTGTACGAGCAATTGCATCTTCCGCATGCTTTACAGGTCAAACCGAGCATGTTGCTACGTCAGGATGAAGATACATCGGGTTTATTGCCTGAACCCGAGGCTTTACAAGACTTGATTCAGTATTTGAGTATTTCCCCTGAGCATCATGTGGTCGCCTATGACGATGAAGGTGGCGCATGGGCAGGGCGTCTGATTTGGAATTTACACTGTTTAGGCTTTGAAAATACCAGTTTACTAAATGGTGGGATTCACGCATGGTTGGCAGCAGGTTTTCCAACTACTTCTGAGGTTGAACCGCTAACACCCGTCAGCATGCTTGTTCCTGTTGCCGAGCAAAATCAGTATCGAATTCAATATGATGAGCTATTAGAAAAGTGCCAAAACCAGTCGGTGCAACTTTGGGATTGCCGCACCATAGATGAATATACAGGGCTGCGTTTGGCTGCACGACGCGGCGGTCACATTCCTGGGGCATTGCATTTTGAATGGAGTACTGCCCTTAATCGTGAAAATCATTTAAAATTGCATCCCTTAGAACGCACACGACAGCGTCTGGAACAACTCGGATTCAATTTAAACGAACCTGTAGTGGTGTATTGTCAGTCACATCACCGTTCAGGTTTGGCCTACATTTTAGGGCGTTTATTGGGTTGGAAAATTCAGGCCTATGATGGTGCGTGGAGTGAATGGGGCAACCGCCCTGACAGTCCTGTTATTACTGGAGAGTTGCCGTCTTGAGCCTCACATCACGTTTAAAAAAACAAATTTTCATTCAGGCACAACGCGTTGTGCCACAACATCAATTATCACGTGTTGTGGGTAAACTTGCAGCCAGTGAGCATCCTGTGCTCAAAAATGCGGTGATCACTGCATTCAAGGCGCAATACGGCATTGATATGTCTTTGGCAGAACAAAGCAATGCCTTGAAATATAAATCTTTTAATGAATTTTTTACCCGTTCTTTAAAGCAGGGTGTGCGGGAAATTGACAGCAATCCGAACAGCATTGTATCGCCTGCAGATGGGGCGATTTCACAGTTGGGTAAAATTGAAGATGGGGCAATTTTTCAGGCCAAAGGTCAGCAATTTACGGTTGAAAACTTAATTGCCGACCCGCAATTGGCTGAACCATTTAAAAATGGTCAGTTTGCAACCGTGTATTTATCTCCGCGTGATTATCACCGTGTGCACATGCCTTTTGCAGGCACACTCACCGAAACTTTATATGTGCCAGGTGAGTTGTTTTCTGTCAATCAAACCACAGCCGAAAATATTCCGGGTTTATTTGCCCGCAATGAGCGCATGGTGTGTTTGTTTGATACCGAATTGGGTCGTATGGCGGTTGTTTTGGTGGGTGCCATGATTGTGGCGGGCATTGAAACCGTGGCGACAGGCAAAGTGAAACCATCAGGGCGTTTGGAGCTGAATCAGCACCAATTATTCCTTGAAAAAGGTGCAGAATTAGGACGTTTTTATTTGGGTTCAACCGCGATTGTTTTGTTTGAAGAAAATAAAATGCAGTGGGATGCTGAATTCAAAGCCAATTCTGTAGTGGAAATGGGGAAAGCCCTGGGACATATCGTTTCTGCTGAATAAAATATGTGAATAAAGAAATAAAAAACGCCAAAGTAATTTGGCGTTTTTTTGTTTTTTAAATCTGTAATTTATTGTCTATTTTAGCTCAACCAGCGCTTAAGTTTCGTAATACAAACGCTCTTTTGGGAACACGACTTTAAATATAGAGCCTTGATTTTCTTTAGATTCGACTTCTAAGTGTGCATTATGCTGCATCAAAACGTGCTTCACAATTGCTAAACCTAAACCAGTACCGCCTGTTTGTCGGCTACGTGCGCTGTCTACACGATAAAAGCGTTCGGTTAAGCGTGGTAAGTGTTTCGGATCAATCCCGATGCCTGTATCTTCCACAGTAAAATAACCTTGATTGCCATCATCATGCCAGCCAATGGTAATCGTCCCACCTTTCGGGGTATATTTAATCGCATTGGTGATCAGGTTGCTAAAGGCACTGGCCAATTCTACATCTGAACCAATCAGATCATAATGACTGTCAATATTTAAGTTGAGCGTATGTCCATAATCGACGTTATAGGCATGTGCATCGTCAAATAATTGATTCATTAAACTTGGCATTTCAATAATTTGATTTTTGGCGATGTTTTTTTCATTTTCCAGACGCGACAGCAGCAGCAGGTCATTTACCAAAGCGTTCATGCGTCTGGTTTGTGACTGCATTTGCTCAAAAGCACGTTTCCAACGCGGGTTAATATCTTCCTGATCGGTAAAGGTTTCGATATAACCACTCAGCACCGTTAGCGGAGTGCGTAATTCGTGTGAAATATTATCGACAAAGTCTTTACGCATTTGTTCTAGGTTATGCATACGCGTCATGTCGTAAGCAAATAACAAACGGCTATCGCCACCAAACTGAGTCATTTTGACTTGCACATATTGCCCTTCATGCACGCTAGATTTCATTTTTAAACCGTCAGGTGCTTGATCAATATGATTAAAATATTCAATAAAACTAGGTTGGCGCAAAATAGTGAGGATGTTGCGTCCACGGTCTAAAGGCTGAATACCCAATAGCTTTTCAGCAGCAGGGTTCCACCATTCAATTTGATGATTTTCATCAATCAGCATCACGGCTTCATCCAACGCCACCAATGAAGACTGGGCGCGATCAATCAACCCGACCATTTCGGCCTGAACGATACGTTCCTGACGTTGTGAGCGATAAACATTGAACAGTAATGCACCCCAAATACCATGCAGATTTGGCGGCACATCATAAGGACGATTGGAAATCCAATCATTAACTAAATAGAGGGAGCGCATTTGCTGAAGAAAAAACAGCAAAAAGGCGAGGCTAATACAAATCCAAAAATACCCAATCCCAAAACCAATCAAGCTTGCAATAATTAGGAAAAAGGCCAATAAACGAAAATCTTGTTTGGCAAAAGTCCATAAACTGCTGTAACGAACTTGTTTGAGGTCACGGGCGAGTTCAGGGACTGGGTAAGGTTCGTACATAAAATAATTTTAGCCTAAAGCAACATCCGCACGTGTCGAGAAGCGATAGCCTGTACCACGTACCGTTTGTACAAAACGGTCTACGCCATACGGTTCTAAAACTTTACGTAAACGACGAATATGCACATCAATAGTTCGGTCTTCAATATATACATTGCCGCCCCAGACTTGGTCAAGCAATTGCGCTCGGGTGTAAGCGCGCTCTGGGTGCGTCATAAAGAACGCCAATAGACGATATTCGGTTGGGCCCATTTCTAAAATATTGTCACCAAAACTGACACGCTGGCTGACTGGGTCCAAAATTAAACCGTTGGCATCAATAGTTTTTTCACCGCTTAAGGCATTGGCACGACGTAAGACCGCTTTAATACGTGACACCAGTTCACGGGTCGAGAACGGCTTAGTCATGTAGTCGTCCGCGCCAGCATCTAAACCTTGAACTTTGTGATCTTCTTCGCCACGTGCAGTGAGCATAATCACAGGAATTTCAGCAAGGTTGTCATCGCGTTTTAGGCGACGGCACAAGTCTACACCGCTGACACCGCCTGGCATCATCCAATCAAGCAAGATAAGCGCTGGACGTTGATCGACAATCATCTGATGAGCTTGTTTTGCATCTTCTGCTTGTAAGCACTGAAAGCCTGCCATATCTAAAGAGGTATGGATCATCTCCCGAATTGGAAGTTCGTCATCGACGATTAAAATGTAGTCATCTTTCACAACGCAATATCCTATAGATGTTAACGGTGGACCGTTTTATTTATGACAGGCTTATTACAAAGATTAATTATGACAGTATCATTGCAGAAAGGGTTGAATGGGCTATTTTTGCAATAATTTGTGACAAAATAGTGTCGATTTGATGAAAAAACTGAACAGATTCAGTCAAAGTAAATAGGGTCTGCTGACACTTCGTCTATGTTTGCGACGTGAGAGATATATCTCGCAAGATTTTTTAGCTGATATAAGGCATGAGGCAGGAAATTTAGTTATTCTAAGTGACTGACTCATAACGCAATAGCGGCAAAAAAATATGCTTCGTTCCGAAGGACTGTAGCTAAAACTTTCTCAGATTGCGTTATGAAACTTGGTAATAGACCCACTATTCCCTGCGTTTCATGCCTGATCTGCTCAGTTTTAGCCTACAGCGCAAGCCATTTATGAAATGTCAGCAGACCCCTCTGAATTTGAAAAATATTATGAATATTTTTCGATTTTATGACAATGTCGAAGAATCTTTCACAAAAGCTTGCTCTTTTTCCGAAAAGGTCTGTAATAACGATAAAAATACAATACGGCAAGAAGACAAGACATCTTCCATGGATTGTTTGAAATCGCTCATCACCCAGCGAATCGCAATTTGGGTGACATAACCATTTAAGCCTGTCGCTACCAGTGAAATTTCTCGGTTGGGGCGGTCTAAATGCGGCATCATCAGCATGACAAAGGCCTGAATCATGCGGTCAAAACGCGACATAGTTTCGTGAATGGTGGCTTGGTTATGTAGTTCTTGCACCAGCATGGCATCAATATAAATAATACGTGCCATTTGCGGGTTATTTTTTAGCGTGGTCAGTAAAGCAGTCAGTCCTGCATCAATCATTTTTTTAGGATCAGCCGAGGCTTGCATAATGGCTTGCATGACATTTTGCTGTAATTCATCAATCAATTTTAAAAAAATGGTCTGAAACAGTTCTTCGCTTTTTTTAAAGGATTCGTAGAAATAGCGCTCGGTTAGTTTGGCTTCGGTACAAATATCTTTTACGGTCACGGCAAAAAAACCATGCGTGCCATAGGCTTGAATACCTGCCTCAATCAGTTTTTCACGACGCGCCTGTTTGCGCTCAGTTAAAGACAAGCCTTTAAACTGACGTTCTTTTTGTTGTTTCTGGGTGGTTTTTTCTGTTTCTGCAGTCACGGGCAGTTGTTCTGTCATGTTCAGTTAAGCCAAATAAGAACCGTAATTAGGCTTTATACTAGCAATAATTATCTGTTAAACCTATGTTTTCAGATTCATTTGCGATATTCGTACTGGCTTATATTGACAATACTTATTGTCAAAATTATATTTAAACCACAGCGCATCGCACAGCCCTACAAAACAACAAGCAGGTCTGAACTGTGCACGCCACATACTCAAGGAAATCACATGAAAAATTTTAAAAATAAAGTTGCCGCAATTACAGGCGCAGGCTCGGGTATTGGGCAGCAATTGGCTGTTCTATTGGCGAAGCAAGGCTGTCATTTATCGCTCAGTGATGTGAATGAACAAGGTTTGGCGCAAACAGTGGATTTGCTCAAAGACAGTAATGTGCGCGTGACCATTAAAAAGGTGGATGTTTCTAAATTAGAACAAATGCGCGAATGGGCAGCTGAAACTGTGCGAGACCACGGCTCGGTCAATATGATTTTTAATAATGCAGGCGTGGCGTTGGGTTCTACCGTAGAAGGTGCAAGTTACGAAGAGTTGGAGTGGATTGTTGGTATTAATTTCTGGGGTGTGGTCTATGGCACCAAAGAATTTTTGCCTTTAATCAAACAAACGGGAGATGGTCATATCATTAACATTTCCAGTTTATTTGGTTTAACTGCACAGCCAACGCAGTCGGCTTATAACGCAACCAAATTTGCGGTGCGCGGTTTTACCGAGTCTTTGCGTCAGGAATTGGATTTGGAAAATTGTGGTGTGAGTGCGTTGAGCGTGCATCCAGGCGGGATTCGTACCAATATTGCCAACAATGCTAAAATGAACGACAGCATGCGCACTTTGGGCATGAATCCTGAAAAATCGGCACGTGCTTTTAATAAATTATTGCGTTGCCCGCCTGAAGAAGCGGCGCGCCAAATTTTAGGAGCGGTACAAAAAGACAAGCGCCGTTTATTGATTGGTAATGATGCCAAAACTTTGGATTTAATCCAGCGTATTGTTCCAACGGGTTATCAGAAAGTTACCGCATGGGCGACTAAGTTGGGCAAGAAACGCGGTTAATCTAACTTACAAATATAACAGACCATTCAGACCAAAACCTGAATGGTTTTTTTCTTCCAGACAAATTGATAATACGCACCTTGACCGATGCACAGACTCACAAATGCCAAGGCATAGGCATACCAAATTCCTTGCAAACCCCACCACTGACTGAAGAAATAAGCACACGGTACTTCAATTAAAACAATCGCTAAAATATTGATGATCATTGGAACATTGACCGTGCCACTGGCGCGCATAATGGAGGCAAAAATTGCACTGGCACCAAAAAATAAAATGGCCCATAACACAATAAATAAGAGCTGCTGACCCAGTACCACCACCGCCGGATCGGTAATAAACAACGCCATCAGATATTTAGAAAATAAATAACCCAAGGTGACTAAAATACCTGTAATCAGCAAATTCATGCCTAAGGCTGTACGGGTCACTTTAGCCAGTAATTCGGCTTTGCCTGCACCAATGGCTTGTGCAGCAAAAATTGAAGCGGCAATTGCAATAGATAGCGCAGGAAATTGAATATAGTTCAACACCTGATTAACTGCGCCATAGGCGGCAGTGGCCTCAGCACCATGCCGATTGACCAAACCGACAATCACCAAACCTGCCATAGAGGTAGTGACCATTTGTAAGCCTGTGGGAATCCCTAAGCGTAAAATCACCTTGCTTAAATTGGGTTGATGCCGAATTTGACGTAGTAGATGCACATCCATTTTTAAGGGATGATTCTTTTTATTCAGGTAAATCACCAAAAAAATTAAAACAGCCAGATAGCCCAGAATGGTGGCAATTGCAGGGGCAATAATGCCCAAGCGAGGAAAGCCAAAATAACCTGCAATCAGGATGGGGGTAATCACCAATCCCATTAAACTAGTCAAACTCAGGGCAATGAGTGGCGTAAGGCTATCGCCCACTCCACGTAAAATAGAGGTATAAATAATATAAACAAACAGCAGTGGGCTGCCTGCCAACATCCATTGCACATACGGCAGGGATAGATGCATCACTTTAGGGTCTGTGCCTAATAATATTAAAATTTGTTCGGCAAAAATCACCCCCAAACAGGCAATGAAACTGCCGCCAATTAGGGTCATAAATAAAGTCGAACCGACAATACAACGCACTTTTTCGACATTTTGTGCGCCCCACGCTTGCCCGACCAACACGGTCGATCCTGCCGAAAGCCCAATCACAAAGGCCATCAGGCAAAAAATAATGGGAAAAAATACCGACACCGCAGCAATGGCTTCCACACCGAGCATTTGCCCGACAAAAATCGTGTTAATGGTGCCCGAAAGATTTTGCAAAATATTGGTGGCAATCAGTGGCAATAGAAACACCAAAAAGGTTTTCCAAAGCTGAGGGTGATCGACCAGTGCCTGAGGTCTTGCCATGCCAAATCCTGCGCTTCAATATGCGGTTGTTTGAAATTTCACCCTAGCATGATTTGGTCATAAAAAGCCTTAGCTTTTCAGTAACTCAGTGACATTTCAGTGGAGCTTCATCGCTTAAATTGCCGATAAAATTTCACCTGCACGCAACAGGGTTTCGGTTTTTTTAGCAAAGCAGAAACGGATTAAACGTAAATCATCGGGTGGGGTTTGATAAAATGCAGACACAGGAATACCGACAATGCCGTGCTGCTCGGCTAGAAAATGGCACATATCGACAGCATTTAAGCTGGGACGGATATTGCTGTAATCTAAATTTTGAAAATAAGTGCCTTGTGCAGGGCTGAATTGAAAGCGTGAATTGGCAATGCCTTGATTAAACAAATCACGTTTGTCCTGATAAAACTTTGCCAGTTCTGCAATATGTTCAGGGTGCTGCTGCATATAATTTGCCAAAGCCACTTGCACAGCGCTAACTCCGCAGAAATTAATAAATTGATAGGCTTGGCGAAAGAGCTGCATTAAGGCAGGTGCAGCCGCACAGTAGCCTGTTTTCCAGCCTGTGACATGAAAAGTTTTACCAAAGGAACCCACGACAAAACTGCGTTCCCTAAGCTCAGGAAAAGACAGTGCAGAGCGGTGTTGATGCGCATCAAAGACCAAATGTTCATAGACTTCATCGGACAGCACCACAATATTATGTTCCTGAATAACATCAATTAAATGCTGCCAATCTTGCGCTGACCATACTGTGCCTGTGGGGTTATGTGGTGTGTTGATGATGATCATGCGGGTTTTGGCATGAATCGCATCTTTGACCATATTCCAGTCCACCTGAAAATGTGGAGCCTGCAGCGGAATATGAACGGCTTTTGCACCCAACAATTTTACACAGGGTGCATAACTGTCATAACTTGGATCAAAAATAATGACTTCATCGCCTGCCTGCAGCACGGTTTGCATGATGCTAAAAATAGCCAGTGTTGCCCCTGGGGTGATGGTAATTTCACTGATCGGGTCAAGCATTAGCTGATCACGCTGTAAAAATTGCTGTGCCAGTTGTTCGCGTAGTGGCAAGTAACCATCGCCCGAAGGATATTGATTGAAGCCTGCGTGTGTGGCTTGGCTTAAAGCATCCAGTAATGCTGCAGGTGGGGGAAAGTCGGGAAAACCCTGCGATAAATTTAAGGCATTCAGTTGTTGTGCCAAGTTAGACATGGTACTAAAAATACTCAGACCTTGAGCAGGCAGTTTCGCGTGAATATCGAGCATAGTGGGGTTCTGGTTGTGGCAGCAGCTTGTTTTACATCGTAGCGTTTTCAGGGGGGAATGCAAATGGGGTAAAGGGTGATGATGTGGCTTGAATAGATCGTTCGAGGCGTTATTTTTGATTGAACACCTCAAGATCGACTTATCAAAAAAATTTCATCTCAAATCAACTCCACCAATGCCCGAATAATCCCCAATCCCAGACCAATAAATGCACCTACCACTACACCATTGACCCGAATCATGTGTAAATCACCACCCACTTCGTTTTCAATTTTGCCAATCATTTCGCGTGAGTCCCATTCATGAATGCGCTCACTAATAAAGCGAATCACTTTTTCACTATATTGATCTGACAAGTTCACCGCAATCGTACTCATTTTTTCATTCAGTAATTGACGTACTGCGGTATTGGCAATGATATTTTCACCGACTTGCTGAATAGCAACACGCAGGTTTTGTGCAATTCCCGAATCCGGTTTTTGTAAATCTTCCTTAATCGCATTGCAGAGAATCACCACTGCACCACTGATAAAATTCAAGACTTGTGGACTGTCTAATAGGGCATTTTTAGTGTCATTTAGACGTAGACTGGCACTGCTGTTGTTATCTGCCAGTTGTAACATCAGTTGTTGCCCAGCCTCTTCAATTTTTTGTCGCCAAGGGTGTTCAGGGTCTGCCAACATAGATTCGACCCGTTGCAGTAAAGAATCTATGGTGCGTTGCTGCACATCAATTCCAATCCAGCTCGCACCTTTGGCCAGTTTCCACACGCCAAGCTCTTTAAACAATTGACGGGTCAATTCACGGCTTTTTTCAGGATGTTTCAGCATCCAGTCATGGGCAAGGTCTAAACCGCGTTGCAGCACATCCTGATGAAAGTCATTTTCCAAAACCGCACGCAGCATTTCACTGGCCAAGTAGTTGACCTGCGTGTTGCGAACCCATTGCACACTGTTGCTTTGAATAAAGCGCCCAATTTGTTCTTGCCCGACAAATTCAAAAATTTTCGGTACAGTCTGCTGAATGACTTGGGTCACTTGCGCATTATTTTGTGGATTCGCCAACCATTTGCCCACGGATAAAGATAAGTCAGTGCTGTGCAGGCTTTTTTGTACCACTTGGGGCGATAAAAAGTTTTCCTGCACAAAGCGCCCCATCGACTCGGCAATACGGTCTTTGTTGCGTGGAATAATTTCGGTGTGATCACGTAAGAATTTAGGAATTGGCATTTTGCCAAAAGGATTGCGAAACAGCACCGTAATCGCATACCAGTCTGCCAGACCACCGACCACGCCTGCTTCGGCAGACAGCATTAGTATGTGAATCAACCACGTATATTCAGGCAGTAATTTTGCGGTTAGCATTAATGCCAGCCATGCCACCACGGCAATCACTAAAGCAATGGTGGCAAAGCGTTTACTGCGTTGCAGGCTCGGAGAGCTATGCTGCGAGCTGCTCGCTAAAGTGTGGTCAGACGCTGTATTCATGCAGGCATCCTTATCTCATTAGGGCGCGGCAGGGGCAGAGGTTGGTGGGGGTAATGGTTGTCCTGTGGGACTTAAACCATATTTTGCCCCCAGTGATTGTAAAATTAGGCTCGCATCAAAGGCATCTTCAGGTGCAGATTTTTGATCTTTAAAACACTGAATGGTGTAAGACACTTGAGTCGGATCGAGGGTCACCACTTGCGGCATATCATAGAATGGGTCAGGCCAGAATGGTGCGCGACGATGATAATATCCATACGGCGAATAGCTATACGGATAGTAACTTGGTGCAGGGTAAACCACGGCTTGTCTAGGTGGTTTCTGGCTACGGTTACTCGGATCATCTAAAACTTTAAAAAAGCGAAAACCGTGTTGCAGCGTGGTTTGTGCTGCTTTCACCAAAGTAATTTCTTCTGCTGTGCCAAAACTCATGTTATGACCCGCTAAAAAACTAATCCGATAGGTTTGCGCATTGAGCGGTGTGGTGCTGTATTGCCCCAACTGTTCAAAGCTGAGCGGTTTAGAGGGTGTCGTGGCACAGCCTGTAAACAGCAAACTGCTGGCAAGGGCAAGACCGAGTAGGGAATATTTCATGTGAAAGCTCCTGTACACATCAACCAGCCAAGACAAGCTCGCCAGTTAGAAACTGCTATTGGGTTGGGTTAAAAACTCAAGTTCTTCTGCACTCGAAGGACGTCCCAACACCTGATTCCGATGCGGATAACGCCCAAAACGGTCAATAATCACTTTATGTTTCAGTTCATAGCCCAACACGGTGGGGTCATTCAAACTTTCAAACAGCGTCAATGCGACTTCGTGAATACGTTTGGATTCACTGTGCATAAACGGCATATATAAAAAACGGCGTTCGGTTGGGTTTAAGTCCTGATCCAATTTTAAGTGAATCATTTCCTGTGCCAACACCAAGGCTATTCCATCTTGGGCAAAGGCACGCGGGTCATTACGGTATAAATTACGTGATAATTGATCTAAAACAATGATTTCAGCCAAACGACCTGCGGGTGTTTCGCGCCATGTCCATAGTTCTCCTTGTGCCGCTTGTTGCAGTACATCGGTAAATTTTTCTGCAAGCACGGCATCAAACTCTGCGCTTTTGACAAACCAGTTCGGTTCAGCAGCAGGAGAAAACCAAAAATCTAAAAAATCCTGATAATTCATACGCTTTATTATTTACCTCTGTTCTTTTGATTATAAAATCACAAATTTAGCATGTCTTATAGTGCAACTTTGTGATAAAAAATTGCCAAATTAAAATTTATTGACGTTGACCACATTTATTAAATGTCAGCATGCCCCAAAATCATCATTTTGTTAGAAAAAACAGCCCAAGCGCATGTGCTGATGCCAAATCAAGTTATACTTGAACGGTAGCAATTTCATCTCAGATCATCTGCATGATAGAGAAAATTGCCACCGACCCAAAATCAGCCTGTGGTTTATGTCGTATTTGTAGTGTATTGGATTAAGCGAGAGTGTAATGAGTCAACCCGAACCAAATGCGCAAGATGTTCTACCAACATGGGTAGACGCTGCGTTGCTTCAAGGGATGTTGCGCGGGATTGAACGCGAAAGTCTGCGTATGCAAAGCGATGGCTTCTTGTCGCAGCAAGCACATCCTCAAGCCTTGGGTTCGGCACTCACACATCCGCATATTACTACGGACTATTCCGAAGCGTTGATGGAGTTCATTACTCCACCGCAAAGCAGCATTCAACACGCGCTTGATTATTTGCGAGATATTCATAGCGTGGTGCATCAGCACTTAGGCGAAGGTGAAAAACTTTGGCCGCTGTCGATGCCATGTATGCTTGATGAAACCGATGACGGTATTCCACTGGCGCAATATGGCAGCTCCAATATTGGGCGCTTTAAAACTTTGTATCGCCGTGGTTTAGGTGTGCGCTATGGTCGCCGTATGCAGACTATTTCAGGGGTGCATTATAATTTATCCTTCCCTGAACATTTATTTGCCGCCTTGCAACAACATGAAAGTGATGAGCAGCTCAAAGCACTGAGTTTGCAAGATTATCGTAGTCATCGTTATTTAGGTTTAATTCGTAACTTTATTCGTTTAACACCATTGGTGATGTTTTTAGTCGGTGCAAGTCCATCGGTTTGTCAGTGTTTTATGACGGGGCGTGAACATCATTTGCTGCCGTTGTTAAGAGGCACGTTGTATTTACCGTATGCGACTGCATTGCGTATGGGTAACTTTGGCTATCAAAACTCGGCGCAGAAAAAACTTGGTATTCATTACAATGATTTAACGGGTTATTTGGATGGTTTGCAAAAAGCCGTAAAAACCCCGTACTTGCCATTTAGCCGCTTAGGTTTAGATGATGCCACGGGTGAGCCAATTCAAATTAATGACCATGTGCTGCAAATTGAAAATGAGTACTATAGTTTAGTGCGCCCAAAACAAGTGCCACAAGAGGGTGAAACCCCATCTCAAGCACTTGCCAATCGTGGTATTGGTTATGTCGAATTACGCGCGGTAGATGTTAATCCGTATAGCCCAATTGGGATAGATGAACATACCGCAGGCTTTTTGGAAGTCTTAGCATTGTATTGTTTGTTGCAAGACAGCCCAGCCTTGTTAGATGCGGAACAAAGTATCATCGAAAAAAATCAGGCCGAAGTGGTCAATCGTGGGCGTGCGCCAAATGCGCACATTCAAGAGAGCGATGTTAAAACCCCAATTGAAGCGTGGGGACAGCAGTATGTCACCGCCATGCAACCTTTGGCTGCTTTACTCGACCAAAGTTATGCGACGCAGCTGTATTCTCAAGCTTTAGAACGCATGATGGTGCGTTTGCATGAAGTCGATGAAACTCTGTCGGCACACATGATTGCCGATACTATTCGTCATGGCGGTACGTGGGGCTTTGGCAGTTATATGGCGCAGCAACATGCACATGCGTATGAGCAACATGCGCTGCGTCCTGAAACACAAACATATTTTGATGAAATTGCAGTGCAATCTATTCAGCAACAACAACAACTTGAACAAGCACAGGGTCTGAGTTTTGCAGACTATGTCGCACAATATAGATAACAGCTCAGAGATTTAAACATGCAATTGAGTTATCGTCTGCTAAGTGGTGTTTTATTTTTAGCCAGTGTCATTGGGATGACATTTGCATTGTATTTAGAGCATGTGCAAGGTTTAGCGCCGTGTCCACTGTGCGTTTTTCAGCGGGTGGGCTTAATTGCATTGGGTTTGGTTTCACTGATTGCTTTTGTGCATAACCCTAAATCTAACGTGGTTAAGCGTATTTACGCGCTGTTCGGCAGTATTGGAATTTTATGGTCAGTGGGTGTGGCAGCACGGCATGTGTGGCTGCAAAACTTACCGCCCGATCAAGTGCCAAGCTGCGGTCCAGGGCTAGATTATTTGGTAGATGCCTTACCCATGAAAGCCGTATTGCAACAAGTACTGTCGGGTTCAGGTGAATGTGCTGTGATTGACTGGACGTTCTTGGGGCAGTCTTTACCCGTGTGGTCATTGCTGTTCTTTAGCGTGTTGGCACTCATCAGTTTATGGCAATTGCTGCGTAACTATCCGTTTGTGGCATCGACTACATTTGGCAAAGTGAAGAAAAAATAAATTCGGGCTACTTGCTCACTGAATTGATAAAAATGCGCCATCTCAATGTAGATGGCGCTTTTTTATTTGTGTATTTAGGGGCTGTTGAAAATCCATCTAAAAATCATCGTGTTGTAGCGTATTTTGAACTGTTTAGACTATGTTAGGTGAGCGCAATGCCTTCTAAACTTGACCAATCGCCAATAAATTCATGAATTTGCTGCTCTGGCACTTCTTCATGCGCAGGATAAAACCATTTCACCAATTGCTCTGCCACACTTGGATGATATTGTAACTGAAAGTGGTTCAGACCATAGAACACAGCTTTGTGCGATTCAGGCAGTTTTAATTGAAAACGTGGGTTAGGATGTTCCCCCAAAGCACTTTTTATACTGACTAAATAATCGCCAATGACTTTGCGAGTCAGGTTCTGCTTTTTCTCAAACTCAATGCTGCCTGCCACGAAATAAGCATTAATATGGGTCGGCAAAGGTGCGGGTTTGCGGTTGTCATCGACCTGTCCAATTCGTGCCTGATTATGTTCCCAGTCATCATCTCGCACACTGCCATAGCGCAAATCTAAAATGCCGTTGCTGCGAATATTGACCAGATGCCCGACAATTTTCACAATGGGAAAGCGACCTAATTTTTCCTGTAAATGGAAACCAAAACGCTCCAACACTGCTCCGTGATGTGGTGAGCCTAAACAGACCAGATTTTCGACCAAGTGAATCCAGTGCTGCAAATTTTGCTTGCCGTAAAACAGCGCACTGCGCGACACCAAGCCACCCATGCTGTGCCCAATTAAATCAATACTGGTAATTTTAGGATGACGCTGAATTAAATCATCTAAGGTATTGGCAAGACTGCGGCCATTGGCAGAAATGCGACGCCCTGTATTGTAATTCAGATATAACATGGTGTTATGGTCACGTTGTGCCAGTAATTTTTCACCAAAACCACCAAATTGGTGTGTAGTCCAATCGAGGTGATTGCGGCATAAACCGTGCACAAAAATTACCACACGTCCAGACAAATCGCCTTGTTGGACTTCGCCATAATGGTCATAGAGCACCATAGGTAAGGCGAGCGGATTTTGCTGTTCGAGTAGATAATCTCCCAGTACGCCATTCAGTACACCGACTAAAAAATGCAGGCTTGGCGTGAGTGCTTTGTCATGTAAGTTGGGAAATTGCGCAATGATTTGACGTAAACCTGGTGCAACAAAGTGATAGCCGTATTGTTGTAAGCTGTGGAAGGCAAACTTATACAACTTTTGAAAAGTTGCGGTTTTTTGAAACTTTTGCGAGCGTTGTTCGCTCATGCCAAATACGCTGAGCAAAACTTCACGCTGAATGGTTTGAATCACTTCGCTCATCACGGCATTCAGGCGCGTGCTGACCAACTGTGCCAAGCCTTCTAAGATATCGGCCTGACTTGGAGGTGTACGATCCCATCTACAATACGTTTCATGCAGCGGTGTTAAACTTGGCATACTGTGTTGCCCCTTGTGTTCCCATATACCGAACGCTTTATTTTTACTTGGGTTCGCGGTATAAACTCAAGGGTCTGCTGGCATTTCATGAATTTACAGAACTGCAAATTTTTAGATGAATTGTCACCAAACCCGATACTTTTATTTTATCGTGTTCATCTTGAACTACTTGTAAAATACCGATGACTGCCAAGATGTTCGCATCTTTTTGTCTAACAATTGCATTTTTCCATGAAAATTAAATTAAAAACGCAAAATAAGTGCTGTATCAGCCAAAAATTGAATGGTGTTACTAAGAAATGTCGCGCATGAATTTAATTTATTTACATGGTTTTCAAAGTAGTCCTTTGTCTATGAAAGGGCAGCTATTGTATGCCTATGTGCAGCAGCATCGCCCTGGTATTCAGATGCATTTGCCCGATTTAAATGCTCCACCTTTAGAGGTTTTGGCAAACGTATCGGCATTGATTCGACGTTTGCCCAATGTGGCATTGGTGGGCAGCAGTCTAGGCGGCTTTTATGCGACACAACTGGTCGCACAGCATCATGTGCCTGCTGTTGTGATTAACCCTGCTATGCGACCATGGCAATTGTTTCAGGACTTGTTTGGCGATGTGCTGCCCTATGTGGTACATCCGAACTGGAGCTTAACTGCAGCGCAATTGGATGACTTAGCAGACATTGCGTTGCCAGTTGCGCAAGATGCAGACAAAATATTGGTGTTATTGCAACAAGGCGATGAAGTTTTGGATTATCGTGAAGCGCAGCGTTATTATAGTGCTGCCTCACCTTCGGCCATGATCATGACTGAAGCGCACGGCAATCATGCCATGGATAATTTTGCAGACAAAATTCCGATGTTACTGCAATTTTTATCGGATTCCCTAGCTTAAGGAAACAGTACAACGTGTCTCAATATACCGCTCAATCTCTTGAAGTTTTATCTGGTTTAGATCCAGTACGTCGTCGCCCGGGCATGTATACCGACACCACACGTCCGAACCATTTGGCGCAAGAAGTTATTGATAATGCGGTGGATGAAGCACTTGCAGGGCATGCCAATAAAATTACCGTAAAAGTCTATAAAGATGGCTCTTTGTCGGTAGAAGACAATGGCCGTGGTATGCCTGTCGATATTCACCCAGAATACGGGCAAAGCGGGATTGAAATTATTCTGACCAAGCTGCATGCAGGCGGTAAGTTCAGCACCGACAACTACCAATTTTCGGGTGGTTTGCACGGGGTCGGTATTTCTGTAGTGAATGCCTTGTCCAGTCGGGTTGAAGTGACCGTACAGCGTCAGGGCAACCTGTATAAAATGGCTTTTGATCAGGGCGAAGCTGCTGCACCTTTAGAAGTCTTGGAAGGCAAAGCCCCAAAACGTGCTTCGGGTACGTTGGTACATTTCTGGCCTGAAGCTAAATATTTCGATTCACCTAAATTTGCGCTAAAAGCCTTAAAACACAATTTAAAAGCCAAAGCGGTACTAGCTGCAGGTTTAGAAATTCATTACATTGATGAAATTAACGATGAAAAAATTGTCTGGCAGTTTGAAAATGGTCTAGTCGACTATTTGATGGATGAGCTGGAAGATCGAGAGATTGTACCTGCCCCTGCTTTTGTGGCGACAGGTGAGGCAGAGCGTGCCAGTGCAGAGTTTGCAATTTGCTGGAATGTAGAAGGCGGCGAGCAAATTCAAGAAAGTTATGTCAACTTGATTCCGACTGCGCAAGGCGGTACGCATGTCAATGGACTACGTTCTGGTGTGACCGATGCGTTACGTGAATTCTGTGAATTACGCAATTTATTGCCGCGTAATTTAAAGCTATCTGCCGAAGATGTTTGGGATGGGGTCAACTACATTTTATCGTTAAAGTTCCAAGAACCGCAGTTTTCAGGGCAGACCAAAGAGCGTTTATCGAGCCGTGAAGCGGCAAGCATTATGCAGAATATTGCCAAAGATGCCTTTGCCTTGTGGTTAAACCAAAACTCTGACATTGCCATGCAGCTGGCAGAAATGGCAATTTCCAAAGCAGGTCGTCGTTTAAAAGCAGCGAAAAAAGTAGAACGTAAAAAAATTGTTTCAGGCCCAGCCTTGCCGGGTAAATTGGCAGATTGCGTGGGACAAACCCGTGAAGAATCGGAACTGTTTATTGTCGAAGGTGATTCCGCAGGTGGTTCTGCCAAACAAGCACGTGATAAAAACTTTCAGGCGATCATGCCAATTCGCGGAAAAATTTTAAATACGTGGGAAGTGTCTTCGGACGAGGTTTTGGGTTCGCAGGAAGTACACGATATTGCAATTGCGATTGGGGTTGACCCGGGCAGTGATGATTTATCTGAATTGCGTTATGGTAAGGTTTGTATTTTGGCCGATGCCGACTCAGATGGTTTACACATTGCCACTTTGCTGTGTGCTTTATTCGTGAAACATTTCCCAAGTTTGGTGGAAGATGGGCATTTATACGTCGCCATGCCGCCGTTATTCCGTATTGATGACGGTAAAGATGTGCATTATGCGCTAGATGAAGATGAGCTAGAAAATACGCTGAAAAAAGCCAAAACCAAAAATCCGCAAATTACCCGATTTAAAGGTTTGGGTGAGATGAATGCCAGTCAGTTACGTGAAACCACGATGGATCCAAATACACGCCGTTTGGTGCAATTGGATTTGGATGATAGTCATTTTACCGCGGGTTTATTGGATAAATTGCTGGCTAAAAAACGCTCTGCAGACCGTAAAGTGTGGTTAGAGCAAAAAGGTAATTTAGCCGATTTGGCGGTTTAAGCTGATTTAATTTAGAAAAAGCATCCATTATTTCAAAAAAGTAATGGATGCTTTTTATTGTAATTTTGATTGGTGTTTATAATTCAATATTTTCAGGCCATAAAAAATATCCACCATATTGACTGGTTTTAAATTCTGCACCTACGTCTTTGCCTTGTTGAGTGAGTGACTTTCGCTGAACAGGCCTTAAAACTTTTTTAAAAGTGCATCTTGCAAGATGTCTGACTTTAGCCGCTCATCAGCATACATGCGTTTTAAACGGGCATTTTCAGCCTCAAGTTCTTTAAGCCGCGTCATCATTGAAAGATCCATGCCGCCATATTTGGACTTCCACTTGTAGAATGTAGCAGAGCTCATACCATGTTCGCGGCACAAGTTCGGTATGGGTGTTCCTGCTTCAGCTTGCTTCAAGATACTCATGATCAAGCTGTCTGAATACTTAGATGTTTTCATAGAAAATCTCCTTAAATCAAGGTTATTCGATTTTCTACTTTTAAACTCAATTATTTTTAGGGGGGATTACCATACATTCAGATTCATTGAGATAGCATTTAGCATGTAAGTTTTTACAAAAACTGAGCCGAACAAAATCAAGTTTTTGCATCCATTTTATTTCATCAGGATGTAAATCGCTTTTTCCATAAACGATTCGAATATCAATTTTGAGTCGATCTTTATCTTCAAGTAATTCTTTAATACGGTCATTTAAACGTAAATATGGGCTAATTAAAATTAACCTTTCTTTGGCATTTTTTATCAGTTCTTCTAAGAAAAAATTGGTCGCGCTCGTATTTAAAAACTTAGCCATTTAACCCTCCTCATCGTGTCTAAATTATTATGTTTCGAGTATAGCGAATTTATTTAGGTAATGATTTGATGATTAAAAATATTCTAAAATTGAGGCGAAAAAAAAGGAGCATCTTGTGCTCCATTTTTTATTGATCCTTAACTAAAGAACCAATATACAAATAATGAAATAATAAATACGCACATGACGTTCAACACCATGCCCACACTCATCATTTCACTTTGTTTAATTTGACCTGTACCAAATACAATCGCATTTGGTGGCGTTGCCACAGGTAACATAAAGGCACACGATGCACCAATACCAATAATCACCACTAAAATTTCTTTTGGAATACCCATTTGGTCTGCAATTGCAGCAAATACAGGAACCAATAACGCAGCAGACGCTGTATTACTGGTAAATTCAGTTAAGAAAATAATGAAGATGGTCACCGCAAAAATCACTACCAATGGCGAAGTATCACCAAAGGTATTGGCAAGGGTTTGACCCAATACCAAAGATGCGCCTGAATCTTTTAAGATCGCACTGAGGGTTAAACCACCACCGAACAGTAATAACACGCCCCAATCGGTATTTTCAGCCACTTGCTTCCAAGACGCAGTACCTAGCATAACCACTAAACATGCAGCAGTTAATGCAGTCCATGTATCGGGTTGGCTAATACCAAAGGTTTCGCTAAGTTTCTTGCCGAAAATCCACGCCACTGCAGTACATACGAATAAAATCATCGTTGCAACACGGGTTTTGGTCCAAGGAATTACTTCAGTTTCAAAATGAATTTTTTGATTTAAATTTGGACGCAATACCAAATATAAGCTGACCAACATTGCTGGTAGCAAAATCAGCATCATTGGTAAACCAATTTTCATCCAGTCAGCAAAGTCATAGTCTAACGCTTTGGCTGCAATAGCGTTTGGTGGCGAACCTACCAACGTACCCAAACCACCTAAACTGGCAGAGTAGGCAATCCCCAATAAAATGAAAACGAAGGTTTTACGCTCTTTAGTGGCATCGAGGTGTGATAACAAACCCAGCGCCAACGGTAACATCATCGCCGCCGTGGCTGTGTTGGAAATCCACATCGACAACGCAGCAGTAACCGCAAAAATAGATAAAACCGAAATCCCCAAGTGACCGCCCGACATGGAAATAATCCACATCGCAATTTTACGATCCAGTTTTTGGATATGCAGCGCAGTTGCTAAGGCAAAACCACCAAAGAATAAGAAAATGACAGGGTCTGCAAAAGTTGCTAATGCTTGCTTGGTTGAAATTGGTACAAGTTCTTTGCTGGCATTTTCAAGTGGCATACCTAAAGCCACAGCAAGCACAGGTACTAACAGTGCTGTAATGGTAATGTGTACCGCTTCGGTGAGCCATAAAATACCAATAAAAAGCAACAGACTTAGACCCTTATTGGCGTTTTCATCATAGGGTAAGACGTTATACAAACCGAAAGAGAGCAGGGTCGCAAGAATAACAATGGCCCAAGTCTTGATCAGTTCTTTTCGCTTAATACTGGCTGGCACTTCTATATGGTTATTTTCCATAGAAGTTCGCTCCGTAAAAATGGAATAAAAGGAAAAGTTGGAAGATTGGTCGGTGCAAACGACCGAAGCAGTCTTAACAGACTGTTTTTTAAGCTGGTCTTAATTATAGGTGTAAATAATTATTTAAGCCAAAAAAAATCTAAATAATTTTCCATTTGTTATGTTTATTGGTCTGATTTATATCAATAAAGCAGGTGATGTTTGGATGATGAATAATCCTTGAGCAATCGCGTAAAGTGCCATAAAACCCAATAACGTAAATACAATCTGCTTAAATAATGTCTGGGAAATTTGTTTACGAATCAGACTGCCGATATACACCATCAGCATAGAGATGATGCAAATCAGGGCTAAAACTTTTAATTGTATGTGGCTAAACTGTTGAATTACTGGATATAAAACTGCTAATTGAATGAGTTTGGAAATAATAAAGTTTAAGTTGCTAATCACCACAATATCGGTTTTGCTGTGTTGAGTGCTGAGTAAATACATCATTAGAAATGGTGCCATGGCATTGGTCGCACCACCAATCACACCTGCCAGCAAACCAAAAATCAGCATATTTTTGAGTGAGGCAGAAATTTGCAAAGGACGTTGTCGAAATTGATCGGCCACGTACAATAAAATCAGTACGCCCATTGCCAATTTTAAATAACCTTCGTTCAGAATGAGCAGCAAACTGACGCCCAAATAGCTGCCAATCAGCGCACTGAAGATTAAACCCCAATATTTTTTGCAGTAGCCATATAAACTGCTGAATATAGATTGTGTGGCATCGCCCCGCAGCATGTAGATATTGAGAAGCAAACAGGGAATCAGAACCAAAGCAACCGCAGTACTGAGTGGATATAACATCGCCACCGCAGCCGTACTGAGCATAGGAAAACCAAAACCGCTCATGCCATGCAAAATTGCAGCAATCGCACAAAACAGCAGAATAATGAAATCGGTTTTTTGCATGTGGGCTTCACAGTGCTTTTTATTTGAAATTTAACTCAATGTAGCGGAGTTTTGCGCTAAGTACAAATGGGTTGCATGGTTATGAGCAAAGCATATTTATTGGAAACTATTTTAATGACCAATAAAAAAGCAAGACCGAAGTCTTGCTTTTTTGAACAGAGAAAAATACAGCTTAGAAATGGTATTTGACCAATGCGCTGACATCGTTTTGATCTACGCCTTTAATACCAAACTTGTTGTTCCAAACAGAGTGTTCGATACCCACGTATAATTTGGTTTTAGGTGAAATGTGTTTGCCCACATTCCATTTATATTGAGAAGTCCAGTTTAATTCGCTGGCATGGTCATCTTCTGCAGTAGACCAGTCAAGGAAACCATCTACTAAAAAGTCTTCAGCACCGACTTTAAATGGAAGACCGTAAGCAAACGTCATTTGATAATCATCTTGAGAGATATCTTTATCATTATCTGCTTTGTAGAAGTTCAATTGCGCATATTTGAAATATGGAAGCTCAAGATCAAAACCAATACCGTATAGGTAATTGTTAAAGCCTTCGCCACCTTCCCAAGTGGTTGCAATTAAAACATCTTTAATTGGACCAAAGGCAAGTTTTTGACCAGAAACAGCGCCTAAGCTTAAGCGTGGTGATACTTCAAAGTAAGTGTCATTGCCATCTACATCATTGTTTGAACGGTCAGCAAAGGCAAAAAAATCACCATATTTAAAACCAGCAGCGTATTCAAAAGTTACAGTGCTTTGTTCAATCTCTTGATCGCCAGTTAAAAAAGGTGATTTGTAATTTTCACCGTATAAACCTGTCACGCTAAAATCTTGCCAAATCGGTGCAGCTTGCGTAAAAGTTGCAGCAGTGGAGATTGCGCACAGCGCAGCAATATGTGTAAGTTTCATAAAAATAGACCCCAATAAAAGCGTTTCAAGGATACAGATTCTTTAGCAAAAATAAAGCAAAATTCGATTATTGACGGGTCATTTCTTGGTATTTTTTGCCAATTCTAAAAGCGCTGCATTTTTTGCAGGATTTAAAACCAATGGTAAAAATAATGTCTAGCTTTTTGCATGCCATGCTAAGCCCCTTAAAAGCATCAAGTTTCTCATTGGCAATAGATTGAACAACGTAGTGCTATCCAAATTGATCGCTTATTGAACATCTAAGCTGAAATTGGTGATAAAAGGGTTATTCTTTTGCTGCTTTTCTATAAATATCGCTTGCATATTTTTCAGATAGGCCCGATATTCAAGGTATAGGGACACGGTTCTGCAGAATTAAAAGTGTTCATCATTCACGTAGGAGGAAGTGATTCCAAACTAAGTTGAAGATGTACTTTATGCTGTAAAAACAGCACATTATAAACACGCCAAAACGTATATATAAAATTATGTGTAAGATTTTGGCACAACAAGATTCAGAAATAACGAACGCAAGAGGATGAAATCATGAACATTGAAATCCGTACCGATAAAAACATTCAAAACAGTGATCGATTAATTAGTTACGTTCGTGAAGAACTGAATAATGAATTCCAACGCCACAGTGAGCGTATTACCCATTTTTCAGTGCATTTTAGTGATGAAAATGGTGAAAAAGGCGGTGATGACGATATTCGTTGTATGATTGAAGCACGTCCAGCAGGTTTAAAACCAGTGGTTGTGAATCATCGTGGTCATAATATTGATACAGCCATTCACGGTGCGATTGACCGTTTAAAACGCAGCCTAGAACATGCGTTTGAGAAAAATGAAAATCCTCGTGGTGCTCGCCCAGAATTTGTAGATACAGATGTTGGTGGCGACGACGAATAAGGATCAGACAGATTCCAAGAGCCTCGCAAATTTTGCGAGGCTTTTTTGTGTTTGCATGTAGCCAATGCACTAAATTCACGATTTGCTGACATTTATCTCATACAAATGTCGCTTTATTGGGCATAATAGTTCTAAATTAAACATTGAATAAGAGAGCTCTCTGCATGTTAACTGCGCAACAACAAGTCTTGGTGCAAGCAATAGAAGAATTAGACCTTGCCCAAGTGCAACGCCTATTGGCAGACGGTTTAGACCCTAACTTTATGGATGCCGAAAAAGGCCCTGTAATTTCAGTCTGGTCAGATGGTTTATTTCAATGGTGGGAAAAAGTCTGCGAAGCATATGAAGCAGGTCAGCCACTCACAGAGCAGCAAAAACAGCAAGATTTGCAAGTGCATTTAGATATTTTAGAGGCCTTGATTCAAGCCAAAGTGAATTTGCATTTATGGGATGCCGAAGAAATTTACGGCCCATTGTGGGATGCGGCTTCTGCAGCATGTGTTCCTGCGGTACAGCGTTTATTAGATGAAAAAGTCGATCCGAACAGCAAAGATGAAGATGGTTTAACGATTTTATCTTCAATTAGTGATTTATTGTTTGATTGTGATTTTGATGAAATTCAGTGGTCGGATGCTTTGCTAGAAGAACAGCAGACTTTAGAATTGTTGCGTCGTTATGGCGCAAAAATGAGCAAAGAATTGGCCTAAGAGCAGAGATAAAAATATGTCAGCATTAAAAACAGTTGGGTTAATCGTGGCGGCAGGCATCAGCATGCAGGTGAGCGCGGCAGATTTTGAGTTTGATCGTCCTGGTGCAGGAATGAGTACGGGTATTACACCTGTAGGGAAACTGGCTTGGGAACAGGCTTTGCCAAGTGCAAGTTATCAAGAAAGTAACGATGCTTCGGGCGAAAAAGTTAAAACTACTCGCCTTAATGCTGACATGCTGTTACGTACAGGTTTGGCGCAAGATTTAGAGTTACAGCTGGGCTGGCAAGGGCCTGCATGGAGCAAAAGCAAAACTGCAGGTCAATCGGTTGAAGATGATGGTTTGGGTGATGTCAGCATTGGTTTAAAACAAGCCATTGACTTAAATGATGACAAACTTTCTATGGCCGTGTTGTTGCAAGCGCTAATTGCCACAGGCAATGATGGCTTTAGCGAAGAAGATGATATTTATAGCTTGGGTACGGCAGTCAGCTATCAATACAGTGAGCTGTTAAAAACAGGCATCAACATGCGTTACGATGTACAAAATAGCGATTGGGCGGTTACAGCAATTCCCAATATTCAGTACCGTTTAAGCGATCAATGGTCAGGTTTTTCAGAATTGGTCTATCGCAAAGCTGAAAGTCAGGACAATGAATATGGCTTAATTTCGGGAGTGATTTACGCACTGAATGAACGCACTCAACTGGATGCCAGTGTCGGTGTAGATTTAGACGGTGCAGATAAAAGTTACCGTGCAGGTTTAGGTATGGCGTTTTTGTTCTAAGCAATCGAAACCATTTAAAGCTTTAAAATACGTTGTATGCTGCAGCAGGCCAAAGTTATTAAGTATTAAGCTTGCTGCAGATTCGTTTTCATCCTAATAAAGTTCATGCCGAGGCGAGCAGAACATGAAGCAGTCCTTATTTCAGACCTTTTGGCAAGCTGCTGTTGATCTAATGGCTGATATTTTTCGCTATATGAATAGGGGCTTATCTTGTCTGCTCGCAAGTCTACTTTTATTGTGTTCGCTAAGCCTACACGCAGAAGCACCTTTACTCCCACCCGAACAAGCCTTTCAGTTTAGCGTTGAATCGGTCAATCCCCAACAAGCCGAACTGCGCTGGAACATGCCTGAACAGTATTATTTGTATCAGCATCAATTTAAGGTTGAGCATGGACAGCAAATACTGGCTTTAGAGTTGCCTCCCGCAGAAGATGTTTATGATGAAAACTATGGACATACTCAGGTTTATTATCAACAAGTCAGTTTTAAAATTCCCACGCAGGCTGCACAGCGCTATCAAGTGAGCTGGCAAGGTTGTGCGCAAGATCGACTTTGTTATCCACCACAGCGCATTGAATTTCAGACAGACAGCACTGGTTTGGTGATTTTAGACAATCAAAGCGCAGCACAAAAAAATCTGTGGGGTGGACACAGTAACCCAACCCAGAATGTGTTTTCGACAACACCTGCCAACTCCACGCTAGCATCCTCAACAAGTGTTGCGACAGCGCAACCCATCACTGCACAAGATCAAATGTGGTCAGAAAAACTGGCACAGAGTTCATTTGCTTATGGCTTGCTACTGTTTTTTGGTTTAGGGGTTTTATTGGCCTTTACTCCATGTTCTTTGCCGATGTTGCCCATTTTGACCTCCTTGTTGGTGCGTGAACATAAAGGTGTCAAAGCGTGGACGATTACTCTGGTTTTTGTCTGTAGCATGGCAATGGTTTATGCCATATTGGGTTTAATTGCGTCATCCGCAGGTTTGAATTTTCAGCGTTGGTTACAACAACCTGCTACTTTAATTGCCTTTAGTTTACTGTTTGTGTTGTTTGCCTTAAATTTGTTTGGACTGTTTGAGATCAAGTTACCACGTGCTTGGGTCAATCGACTCGATCAGGCGCAATCTATGCAAAAAGGCGGCAATTTGGCAGGTGCTGCACTCATGGGCATGTTGTCGGCACTTTTGGTCGGCCCATGCATGACTGCGCCATTGGCAGGGGCGTTATTGTTTATTTCACAAACCCAAAGTCAGATGCATGGGGCGTTGCTGCTATTTACGCTCGGGTTTGGCATGGGTACGCCGTTATTGTTGGCCAGTGTGCTTGGGGCAAAAGCTTTGCCACGCGCAGGTTTGTGGATGCATCAAGTCAAAGTGCTGTTTGCCTTTATTATGTTGGCATTGGCATTGTATTTTATTCGTCCGTTATTGGGTGAAGCATGGATGCAATGGCTTAGTTTGGCACTTGGAGTGGGTTTTGTCGGCTATGTGCTGCATCGTTTGAGTGGCTATCATGGTACGCTGCGGGCGATTTATCTGAGTGCGTTATTGGTGGTGGTGCCGTATCTGATTTATAACCAATATCAACACAGCCAGCGTTTTTGGCAGCAGGAAAACGATGCGGTTTTAGAATGGCACCGTGCAACGACTGCAACGGAATTACAACAGTTACTTGCCCAAGCTCCGAAAAATCAGCGCATGATTATAGATGTCTATGCCGATTGGTGTGTGGCGTGCCGTCCGATTGAGCAACAGGTATTGACATCTTCCACTGTAAAACAGGCACTTGCAGAATTTTATTTAATTAAACTCGATTTAAGCCATTACGATGCCAGTCATCAAGCTTTGCTGAATAAATGGGAAATTTTAGGGCCACCTACCTTTTTATTTTTGGATGCACAACAACAAGAAATTCGCAGTCTGCGTTTAACGGGTGCGTTTAACGAAAGCACCTTGTTAAATCAACTGCAGCAACTTCAAACCACACAGGAGTCATCGCCATGATGCAGCTGTATATTGCCAATAAAAATTATTCGAGCTGGTCGATGCGCCCGTGGTTGGTACTGAAGGCGTTTGATTTGGCTTTTGAAGAAATACAACTGAACTTTCCATGCGAGCGTGGTGAGGGCGATTTTAAACAACGTGTCCTAGAAATTAACCCCAATGGTAAAGTGCCTGCCTTGTTAGATCAGGGCATGTTGATTTGGGATTCTCTCGCCATTTGTGAATACTTGGCAGAGCAATATCCTGAACAGGCACTTTGGCCGCGTGATGTACAGCAACGCGCTTGGGCGCGTAGCATCAGCGCAGAAATGCACAGTGGTTTTACCGATTTACGCAGTTTATGTGGCATGAATATTCGCGCCAATTTAGCAGAAGTGGGTACAAAATTATGGCAAGAACATTCGGGTTTAAGGCAGGATGTGGCACGCATTGAACACATTTGGTCGGCACGTCCTGCAGCAGATGGTTTCTTGTGTGGTGAATTTAGCATTGCCGATGCGTTTTATGCTCCTGTGGTGACGCGTTTTATGACTTATGCCTTGCCTGTAAGTGCCAACAGCCAACACTATATGCAGCGGGTGATGCAGCATCCTGCTATGCGCGCTTGGGTACACGCCGCATCACAAGAAGCAATGTGGGTCAATTATTTAGAGCCTTATCAAAAACCAGCAAAATGACTTGGAAAAAGTAGGATTAGGAAAAATACTGCGGAAGTTTTTGTGCGGTAAAGTGGTCTTTTTTGTTCCAAAAATAAAACATAGTGTCTTAGTTTTCCCAATTATTCTATTTACGCTGCACGATTAAAATAGCGTTATTAAATGAATACAAGATTGGAACATCCCCATGAAAATTTTACACATCGACTCGAGTATTTTAGGTGAAAACTCAGTTTCACGTCAGTTAAGCCAAGCGATTGTGCAACAATTGACTGCAAAAAATAGCAATGCACAGGTCGATTATTTAGATTTGGCACAACAGCCGATTCCGCACTTAACTGCCGAAATTTTAATGGGGCAGGATGCAGAACAAGCGGCTTTGGGTGAAAAAATCATCCAACAATATATTGATGCCGATGTCGTGGTGGTGGGTGCAGCCATGTATAACTTTGGTTTGACTTCAACTTTAAAAGCATGGATTGATCGCATCAGCGTGGCAGGTAAAACCTTTAAATATACCGAGCAAGGGCCTGTAGGCTTGGCGGGTGAGAAAAAAGCCTATATCGCCAGCAGCCGTGGCGGTGTGTATGGTGATAACAGCCCTGCCGATTTTCAGGAAGATTTCTTGAAAACCATCTTCAACTTTACAGGGGTGAATGATGTAGAAATTATTCGCGCTGAAGGGGTGAGTATGTCGGAATTTAAAGACCAAGCTGTTGCCAATGCGATGCAAAAAATTCAGGCGATTTAACCCACTATTTCAATAAAAAAAGCTCAGTGCCTTGAGGGTGCTGAGCTTTTTTTATATAGATGGATCGGCTAAAAGGGTTGGTTAGCAAAGCCTTGTTATGGTTGAACTTAGCTCTGATCTTGCCGATGTGCAAACTCTGCTAAATCTGCCAATGCACGTTTGGCTTCTTCAAACCACGGTGAAAACATTTGAAAATTGTGCCACATACCCGTGTAGAGTTTGTAATGCACTTCTACGCCTGCCTGTTCGGCTTTTTCTTTAAAACGTGTTGCATCATCCAGCAAAATTTCTTTAGAGCCAATTTGTACTAAAACTGGTGGTAATTCGTGTAAATCATCAAACAATGGCGAAATTTGCGGGTCTGCCCGATCAAGTTCAGGCGGTACATAGTAATCAATGCCTGTTTCCAGCGTTTCAATTGACAGCAGGGCATCATGCTTGCTGTTATAACGCAAGGATTCACTGGTGAGGGTTAAATCTAAAAATGGTGACAGCAGCATTAAGCCACTCACTTGCGGCAATTGCTCATCACGTATTTTTAAAGCTAGCGCCAACGCTAAATTTGCACCGCAAGAATCTCCTGACAAAATAATATCTTTGGCGTGTATACCTTGCGCCAACAGACTTTGATAGACATCAAACACGGCTTCCAAAGCATGTGGAAAAGGATGCTCAGGTGCAAGCGGATAATCGACATGAATCACTTGCATTTGGGTGCGTGCCGCAACTTGACTCAAAAATGCTCGATGGGTATTTAACGAACCCAGAAAAAAAGCCCCGCCATGAATATGAAAAATGAGCTGTGTTGCAGCATTCTGTGGTTTTAATTCTTCGGCATGCAGACCTGCTAAACGCAGCGCGCGTACCTGCACCGACTTTTGCATGGGAAATAAACGGCACATTTGTTCTAGTGCAAAACGTACAGAATTGGGGGGTAAATTAAATTGGCTTGGTTTGCGAATGGTGGTTTTTAAAAACTGCTCTGTAATAATTTGTTTCCACATGGGGTTAATCTTCATGATTTTTCCATCTTGTTCTTTATTTGATCGGATATTTGTGTATTTACCAACATAATTTACAAGGGTACACTAAACGGTCACATTCAAAAATTGCAAATTTGTTGTGACTTTTTAATAATAAAGTTGTCTGATAGTAGACCAGGGAAACAAAACAATGAAAAAAATTGCACTTGCATTCGGGCTGTTAGGTTTAAGCGCTTTGGCCAATGCTGCAGATCCGCTTAACGGCACAGTTTGGAAAACAATTGACGACAAAACCAAACAACCCAAAGCCACGGTAAGATTTACTGAGCAAAAAAATGGAACTTTAACCGCAAGCATTCAGTCAATTTTAACGCCTGGTGAAGAAAATGCCTGTACAAAATGTGAAGGTCCGTATCACAACAAATCACTCAAAGGTTTGACCATTGTTCGCGGTCTGAAAAATACAGGCGGCACGAGCTACGATGGTGGTTCAATTCTTGACCCGCAAACAGGTAAAACCTACAAGCTAAAAGGTAAACTTGCCGATGGTGGTAAGAAACTGGAATTGCGTGGTTTCATTGGTGTAGCGGCATTGGGTCGTAACCAAACATGGATTCGTGCGAACTAAGCATGTATTCCACCTGTGCAGTTGAAATCATATTGCACAGGATATAAAAAAACCTGCTCCATGTGAGCAGGTTTTTTTATTGGTATTTTTTTAAACTTAACCTAAAGCACGATAAGCCGCTTCATCAAAACCCGCAATAAAGCCTGATTCAGTGTTTAAGACAGGACGTTTAATTAAACTGGTGTGAGTGCAAAGTGCTTCAATTAAGTTGGCTTCACTGGCCAAAGCAGCTTGCTGTTCTGCTTCGCTGAGTTTGCGCCAAGTGGTGCCTTTTTTATTCAGTACTACATCTTGCCCAAGCGCATCTAACCAACTTTTGACAGTGTCGGCATCGATCCCTTGTTTTTTATAATCGTGAAACTCATAACTTAGCCCCAATTCATTGAGTAAATCGAAGGCTTTTTTCATTGAATTGCAGTTCTTAATCCCATAAATTTTTAACATATTTTTTTCACGTTAATATCATCAAACTGGCTATAGCCTAGCCCAAAACAGCGCTAAGTGCTAGAAACTTGCAGTGAACAATGATTGGCTGTTTAAATGGTATGTGTCATCAATACGTCATACCGATGTCACCAAATTGACACTTGATCGCTCTAAAATGGGACGCATAAACAGAAAAAAATGAAAAACTTGATAAGAACAGACTCTAGTGAAAATAAAAAATACAGTGAAGAACAACAGTAACAGCGCAAAACAGAAAATAAGATGATAAAAAGAGAAAACCCGCATTTAATCATCCTGATTATGCGGGTCTCATTTTAACGTCCATTGTTACATCCTTGAAACTAACCAAAACCAGTTAGTTTATTTTCCATCCTTCGGCTTCCAATCCTTTTGTGTCATCCTGACTGTCCCTTTGCCGTGATGCAATAATGCGCTGAATCGACTTGAAGATAAATACACAAAGTCGACAGATTATGTGCGAATTGAACCTCAGTTGAGTGAACAACTGTTCACTCATATAGGCTGTGAAATTTGTGTGAATATTAGATCTTATAATCAATAATCACAGGGGCATGGTCACTAAACCATTCGTCTTTATACACCCAAGCATTGGCAGTGCGTGCTTTCCAGTCGGGTGAGCAAGCATGATAATCAATCCGCCAACCAACGTTCTTGGCACGGGCTTGCCCGCGATTTGACCACCAAGAATACAGCTCCGCTTCATGGCGCACTTCACGGAAGGTATCAACATAGCCCAAATCATTGTAAATATGATCTAACCATGCACGTTCATGCGGCAAACAACCTGAAGACTTTTGGTTGCCCGACCAGTTTTTAATATCAATGCGCTTATGCACGATGTTGTAATCGCCACAGACAATGATCGATTTATTGTCTTCACGCCACTGTTTTAGAATTTTTTGATACTCTTCTAAAAAGTGATCTTTCCGCATTTGCGCTTCTTCACCCGAAGAGCCAGAAGGCAAATACAGTGAACAGATGTAAATTGGGTGATCCAGTCCTACATCAAATTCAGCACTGATAAAGCGACCCTGAGAATCGGCCAATTCAAAGCCTAAACCATTTTGCACAGAAACAAACGGCAAACGGCTATAAATAGCTGTCCCTGCGTAGCCTGCGCGTTCTGCAGGGAAAAGATGCGTGTGCCAGCCTTCTGGCTTAAATTTATCGGTCCATTGGGCGTGTGTGATGCGGCTTTCCTGCATGCAAATCACGTCTGCTTCAGACTTTTCCAACCATTCGAGTAAGCCTTTGCTTACCGATGAACGCAACCCATTGACGTTAATTGAAACCACTCGAAGAATTTTTTGATCACTCGGATAGCTACTCTTTGGTATCATGCTCAGGTCTTACCTCAATGTATTAATTTGGAGCACCTCATGACATCGCCAGCTCAATTTAACCCGCAAGCTTTTATCGAACTCGCCTTATCACGTGGTGTGCTTAAATTTGGTGAGTTTACTTTAAAATCGGGTCGTGTGAGTCCTTATTTTTTTAATGCAGGTTTGTTGAATGATGGCGAAGCTTTATCCCTATTGGCTTCGGGCTATGCAGATCAACTCATGAAATGCAAAAACGTAGATGTTATTTTTGGGCCTGCTTATAAAGGTATTCCTTTTGTAGCAGCTACAGCAGTGGCTTTATCACAAAATCATGGCGTAAGTGTGCCGTGGGGTTTTAACCGTAAAGAAGCCAAAGACCATGGTGAAGGTGGTGTGTTGGTGGGTGCTGCGGTTGAGGGCAAAAAAGTTTGGATTATTGATGATGTGATCACTGCGGGTACGGCTATTCGTGAAGTGGTGACTATTTTGAAAAATGCAGGCGCACAAATTGCGGGCGTATTGGTGGCTTTAGACCGTCAAGAAAAAGGTCAGGGCGATTTGTCAGCCATTCAGGAAGTGCAAAAAGAGTTGGAAATTCCTGTGCATGCTTTAATTACTATGAAAGATTTAATGAATTATTTGGATGCCAAAGGTGAAAAAGATGCCTTGGCGAAAATGGAAGCGTACCGTGTAAAGTATGGGATTTAAGTCTTATCAATTCTCTTTAATGATAATATTGAGCGTTGATTAATAATTTAGCGCGGAACGTAACAAGTTTATAAAAAGCCCAGATCTGTAGGTTTGGGCTTTTTTTGTATGCAGGGGACTGAATTATGTGGAATAATTTTCGTGATGTGTTAAAGGTGTATGATGTCGATTTTAGAATAGCTTATTCTTAAAAATATTATGAGCGATGTCTTTCAATGAAAAATAAAGAATATATTAATCAGTATTTAGATAATACTTGTGATCTTGTCATTCAACACCTTAAAAATATAATGGTATTTCAAGCTAATATTCAAAAGTCTTGGGGATATCACTCCAGATTTATAGAGAGATTAGTTCATCCAGAAGATGAATTAATTTTTAAGGGATACTCTAATCCTGTTTTTCAAAATTTACCTGTGGGCTCTATTCCTGCAAGAAAAGAACACATCGTACCTATGTCTTATCTTTTCAATGGTTTATGGGGTTTAATAAAAACCGATCAATTATCAAATCAAGAATTATCAACGATTCTCAAACGAAATTTAGGCATAGCTTATATTACTCATGACGAGCAAAAAAAATTAGATTCCAAGACATGTGGCTTAAAAAACAAAATGCCTGATGGATGGTGTTTAAAAACAGGGGATCCATTAGATCGTTTAAAAGCTGCTGATATTGAACTTGTAGATGAGTTTGGGGCGCCCATACTATCTTTAATTTGACGGTGTCAGCACAATTATCATCTAAGAAAATATACTTAAATTTTCGATTTAACATAATCGTGGTCGTTATACGAAAGCCCCGCTTCATGGGTCGTTTGATTATCTTTTTAACCTAAAATCTCTTATCCAAAACCCACTCCAATTCCTCCTCACACTTCTTACACTCCAGCATCACCCCCAACTTTTCCTTGCGCCCTTGCTCTGTGATTACCCACGGGCGGTTTTGCCACGGTGGATTATGCCGCACATGCTGCCCATGACCGCAGGCCAAATCTGCGACCCAATCATTTTCTTCATCTAAATGAAAACCAATAATCGCTTGTTGCATCGCATACTCCTAAGTGCATGATGATCGTGGATAAAGCGTTACGAAAATTGCAGCAAAACCAAAGCCAAACTCCGCTATACTTTTGCTTATTCAATTCTTCAAAAGAGCACCGAAATATGCGCGTACTTGTTGTGATGGATCCCATCGAAAGTGTCAATTTGAAAAAAGACTCAACCATGGCGATGTTATGGGCGGCAAGCCGTCGTGGGCATACCTTGGGCTATGCATTACAGCAAGACTTATATATTGATCAGGGCAAGGCATTTGGTCTGATTGCATCGCTCAAAGTCTTTGAAGATTATAACCATTATTACGAATTGGGCGAAAAACGCAAAGAATCCTTAGCTGATTATGATGTCATTCTCATGCGTAAAGACCCGCCTTTTGACATGAATTTCGTTTATACCACATATATTTTAGAGCAAGCTGAACGCGAAGGCGCATGGATCATCAACAAGCCGCAAAGCCTGCGTGACTGTAATGAAAAGCTGTTTGCGACTCAATTCCCAGAACTACAAGTTCCGACATTGGTCACTTCACAACAAAGCCTGATTCGTGAATTTATTCAGCAACATGGTGATGTGATCGTTAAACCGCTCGATGGCATGGGCGGCATGGGAATTTTCCGTTTGTACCAAGATGGGGTCAATATTGGCTCAACCATTGAAATTCTGACCAACAACGGCACTCAGCCAATCATGGCGCAGCGCTATATTCCAGAAATTGTAGATGGTGATAAACGCATCCTCATGGTTAATGGTGAGCCTGTGCCTTATTGTTTGGCACGAATTCCGCAAAATGGCGAAGTGCGCGGCAATTTAGCTGCAGGTGGTTTAGGTGAAGCACGTCCATTGACTGAAAATGACAAGGCCATTGCAGCCAAAGTCGGGCCATACTTACGCGAAAAAGGTCTAGTTTTTGTCGGACTAGATGTGATTGGCAACTATGTCACTGAAATTAACGTGACCAGTCCAACTTGTATTCGTGAAATTGACGCACAGTTTGGCACATCTATAGCCGATGATTTATTTGACGTACTCGAAGCAGAGCGTAACAGTTAAACGAGAGTCTATGCTTTGACTGATTACATCGCAGGTTTAAGTACCGAATGAGGCTATAAAAAAGTGTGAGTCAAATCAGGCTAAGAAAGTTCAGACAATAGCGCTCTAATTTTAGGGTGCTTTGTTTTTAGAATGAAAGATACAAAAATGCACACTTATGCTTTGTAAAATAGGTCAAATAAATTGTCTGAAACTGAATAAAATTTAACAATTTCCGTAGATTAATAATAAAACTAGTTTAAACTTGGAAAACTGTAGAAAAAAACAATCAAGCACTTGGTGAAAAAAAGTAAATAACCTTTAAAGCCCATGCGTTTGTGATTACAATTGATAGCTTATACAAGATTTTTATTTGCCTTATTTTGAGTTGAAGAATTAAACCGTGACTGACGCACAGCAACAACAGCCTAAACATGTCATGATGATGGCCGCAGGTACAGGTGGACATGTTTTTCCCGCTTTGGCCGTCGCAAAACAATTACAGCAACAAGGGATTCAAGTGTCATGGTTGGCGACCCCAACGGGCATGGAAAATCGTCTGCTTAAAAATCATAATATCCCAATTTACCAAATTAATATTCAAGGTGTACGTGGCAACGGTTTGATCCGTAAACTGGCTGCACCATTTAAAATTTTAGGCGCAACGCTCAGTGCTGTGCGTTACATGAAGCAATTAAAAGTTGATGCTGTTGCAGGTTTTGGTGGTTATGTGGCAGGGCCGGGTGGCTTGGCAGCACGTGCTTTGGGTATTCCTGTGCTGATTCACGAACAAAATGCAGTTGCGGGTTTTACCAACACTCAATTGTCACGTGTGGCAAAAACCGTGTGTCAGGCTTTCCCAAATACCTTTCCAAACAGTAACAAAATTGTCACCACAGGCAACCCTGTTCGTGAAGAAATCACTGCGACCTTAAGCCCTGCATGGCGCTATCAGGAACGTGAAAAAGCAGGCTTGCCAATTCGTATTTTAATTGTGGGTGGTTCACTAGGTGCACAAGCCTTAAATGAATGTGTACCTGAAGCGTTAAAGCAACTAAATGTCGCTTTAGATGTTTATCATCAATGTGGGCAAAACCATGCCGAAGCGACGCAGGCACGTTATGCACACAAGCCTGACCATTTACAGGTTGAGGTACAGCCTTTTATTGAAGATATGGCCAAAGCCTATAGTGATGCCGATTTAATTATTTGTCGTGCGGGCGCACTCACGGTAACCGAGGTCGCGACTGCAGGTGTTGCAGCAGTATTTGTACCATTGCCTAGTGCGGTGGATGATCACCAAACTGCCAATGCCAAGTTTTTAGCCGATCTTGGTGCAGCAAAAATCTGTCCGCAAGCCAGCATGACACCTGAAAGTTTAACAACATTATTAACCCCGTTAATGAATCGTCAATTGTTGTCTGAAATGGCAGTCAAAGCCCGTCAGCAGGCGCAGCCTGATGCAACTCAACACGTGGTTCGTCTTATTCAAGCATTGTTCGAGTAAAATATGTCTCCATCTACACCCGCTGATCAAGCGAAAAAATTAATCAAAGTGCCTGAAATGCGCCGTATCAAACACATTCATTTTGTGGGTATTGGTGGCGCGGGGATGTGTGGTATTGCCGAAGTCTTGAAAAACCAAGGCTATAAAGTGTCGGGTTCAGACATCAAAGCTTCAAAAACCACAGCGCAATTAGAAGAAAACGGCATCAAGGTTTATATTGGGCATGCGGCAGAGAATATTAAAGGCGCCAATGTGTTGGTGGTGTCTACTGCAATTGACCCAGAAAACCCAGAAATTAAAACAGCAATTGACACCCGTATTCCTGTGGTGCGTCGTGCTGAAATGCTGGGCGAGTTGATGCGTTACCGTCATGGTATTGCAGTCGCGGGTACACATGGTAAAACCACCACTACCAGTTTAATCACCTGTATGTTGGCCGAAGAAAACATGGATCCAACTTACGTGATTGGTGGTTTGCTAAACCGTACTGGGGTCAATGCAGCATTGGGTGCTAGCCGTTATATCGTGGCAGAAGCCGATGAATCTGATGCATCGTTCTTATTCCTAGAGCCAATGGCGGCTGTGGTGACCAATATTGATGCCGACCACATGGACACCTATGGTGGTAGTTTCGATACCTTAAAAGATACCTTTATTCAATTTTTGCACAAACTGCCATTCTACGGTTTGGCTGTGGTGTGTGGTGATGATGCCAATATTCGTGAAATCATGCCGCGTATCGGGCGCCCTGTATTGACCTATGGTTTTAATGAAGAAAACGATATTCGTGCCGTTGATGTTGATCAAGACGGTATGCGCACACACTTTACTGTACTGCGTAAAGACCGCGAACCGTTACGCGTGACGGTGAATCAACCGGGGCTGCATAACGTATTGAATGCCTTGGCTGCAATTGGAATTGCCACCGATGAAGGCGTTTCTGATGGTGCAATTTGCCGTGCTTTAGAAGGCTTTAGCGGTGTCGGTCGTCGTTTCCAAGTACAAGGTGAGTTTGCGGTAGCAGACGGCAATGTGAAATTGGTAGATGACTACGGACATCACCCGAAAGAAGTGGAAGCCACCATTAAAGCTGCGCGTCAAAGTCATCCTGATCGCCGTTTGGTGATGTTGTTCCAGCCACACCGTTTTAGTCGCACCCGTGACTGTTTTGATGACTTTGTGGAAGTGTTGTCACAAGTCGATCAATTGTTATTGCTCGATGTTTATCCTGCGGGTGAAAAACCAATTGTTGGCGCAGATAGCCGTACTTTGGCACGCAGTATTCGTTTGCGTGGTCAGGTTGAGCCAATTTTGGTCGATCCAAATGACGGCAACCTACCGAATATTGTGAAACAAGTGTTACAGGCCAATGACTTGTTATTGACCCAAGGTGCAGGTAATGTGGGGGCGATTTCAATCGAGCTTGCACAAAACCATTTATATTTAAAATAATCACAACCTGTGATGTTTGAATTTGATCGACCAGTTTAAAGTTTAAGGATATAAACGTGTCAAATGCTTCAAAGTTCGGCAAAGTTGCCGTGTTATTGGGTGGAAAATCTGCTGAGCGTGAGGTTTCTCTAGACAGCGGTCAAGCAGTACTCGAAGCACTGCTACGTTCTGGGGTCAATGCAGAAGCATTTGATCCACAAACACGTAGCGTGACCGAATTGGTCAATTATGATCGTGCCTTTATTGTGTTACACGGGCGCGGTGGTGAAGATGGTCAAATTCAAGGTGTTTTGGAATGGTTGAATATTCCATACACGGGTACGGGCGTGCAAGGTTCAGCCATTGGCATGGACAAAGTGAAGACCAAGCAAATTTGGCAAGGTTCTGACTTGCCAACTGCGCCATATCGTATTGTTAGCAAAGATTCCAATATTGAAGACGTGGTTGCCGAATTGGGTTTACCACTCATCATCAAGCCTGTACATGAAGGTTCAAGTATTGGCATGAGCAAAGTCGAAAAAGTAGAAGACTTTGCCGATGCTGTAGTGAAAGCAACTGCACATGACGCTATTGTTATGGCTGAAAAATGGATTACAGGACGTGAATTTACCATCGTGCTGTTAAATGGTCAGGCTTTACCGATTATTCGTTTAGAACCACCGAAAGATGTGGCGTTCTATGATTATGAAGCCAAATATCAACGTAATGATGTGCAATACGGTATTCCGTGTGGTTTAAGCACTGCCGAAGAGCAACAGTTACAAGCTTTGGCATTACGTGCCTTCCAAGCCGTGGGTGCAAGTGGCTGGGGTCGTATTGATGCCATGCAAGATGAGAACGGCAATTTCTGGCTATTGGAAGTGAATACCGTGCCGGGAATGACCAGCCACTCTTTAGTTCCGAAAGCGGCAAATGCAGTCGGCTATAGTTTTGATGAGCTGTGTGTGGCAATTTTGGCACAAACCCTTACAGGTGAAGCACACTAAATATGGCTCAACTTCCTGCATCCTTGCGCCGTAAACGGGCAGCGATTACCTCGATTCATGACAAACCGCCAACAGTCAAAGAAAAGCTGATTCATTTTGGCGGTTGGGTAATGCTGTGCGTTGCGGTGCTCGTGTTGGCAGTGGGTGCGTACGGGCTATACAAAGTCATGACCGATGCACAAATTGCCAAGCTAGATGTAGTGGGTACACGTTCAGATGCGGAACACCGCCAAGTGATGACGCATGTGAACCCTGTAATGACCAAGAACTATTTCACCTCTGACCTAGAGCAAATCCGCGATACCGCTTTGGAGTTGTCTTGGGTAGATCGAGTGGTGGTTTCACGTGCGTGGCCGAATGCTATTCGTGTGCGGGTTATGCCGCGTCATCCAATTGCACGTTGGGGGACAGGTCGTTTGCTCAGTGACAGCGGTGAAGTCTTTACCGAGGTCACGCCACAAAATAATCAACATTTACCGTTATTACACGGGCCAACGCATCAATCTAAAATGATGATGCGTCGTTATAATGAAATTAACCAATTATTCTTACCCGTCAACGATCGTTTAAAAGAACTATATTTAACAGAACGTATGACGTGGTTTATGCAGTTTGATTCAGGTCTACGTGTTATTGTAGATAAAGATCAAACCATGAGTAAGCTGCAGCGCTTGGGGCATCTTGCACAAAGTGATTTGAAACCTGTATGGTCTAAAATATCCGCCATCGATTTGCGTTATCGCAATGGTTTAGCCATTCAATGGAAAAACTCAATTCCGCCAAAAATTGCAAATGGTCACTTTGTTGTAACGATTGATGACACAAGCATTGCAGAGGGAATAAGAGCAAAGCCATAATATTGGGCTTTAAAAAAATAGAGGCATTAAGCCATAAATTAAACATACTGGTAATGGTAGTGAATAAATGAGTGAAGCTGTTCCCTCGGTTGTTGCGATTGACATTGGGACGCACAAAGTTTCAGTTTTGATTGCTAAGGTCCATGCGCCAGACAATATCCAAGTCATTGGTATGGCCACCGCACGTAATCGAGGCATGAGTAAGGGAAAAATTGTCAGTCTCGATAAAGTGATTACTGCAATTAAAAATGCCGTGCAAGAAGCGGAAGATATGGCGGAATGCCGTGTGCATTCGGCATGGATTTCTATTCCTAGTGCAGAGCTAAAAAGCTTTTATGCTTCAGGTCGCACACCTATTGAAAGTAGTGATCACACCATTACCACCAGTGAAGTGGTACGCGCCTTGGACTTGGCCAAAGCCAGTCACCTCACCTCAGACCATTATTTGGTGAGTGCAGTACCACTCGGTTTCGATTTAGATGATTCGGGTGAATGGGTACAAAACCCAATTCGTATGTCAGCACATAGCATGACGGGGCATTATCAATTGATGATGTTGCCTATTAGCACCATGCAGAATTTAGACCGTGCTTTAAAAGGTGCCAATATTGGTGTCGAAAAAATGGTGGTGTCAAATTTAGCCACTGCAGAAGCCAGTCTGCTTAAAGATGAAAAAGAATACGGTGTGTGTCTGGTAGATATTGGCGCAGGTACGACCAGTATTGCAGTTTATTTAGATGGACGTTTGGCCTTGGCACACACTTTGCAGCGTGGTGGTGAGCATGTCACCCGCGATATTGCAGCGGTGTTACAAACCACAACTGAAGAAGCTGAACGGATTAAGCTATTGTATGGCTGTGTAGATATGAAAGTGGTCAAACCTGATCACATGATTCAGATTCAGGGCATTGATGGGCCGCAAACCATTAGCCGTATTGAACTGGCGGAAATTATTATTGCGCGTTATGAAGAAATTTTTGCACAAATTCGTCAGGAACTCGAAAAGAGCGGTGCCATTCATGGTTTATATCATGGTGTGGTTTTGGCGGGTGATGCCTCACAAATTGAAGGCATGATCAGCTTGGTACGTCGTATGTTGGGTGTTTCGGCACACTTGGGGAATCATCCTTCACAAGTTTATGCCGATGAACCGCATCAGGCCGCCTTACGCCGTTCACAATATGCAACAGCTTCAGGCTTATTGCTTTATAGTCAAAACTATACTCAAGACACGATTGTAGAACATGAAGACCCTGAAACCTTATCGGTTTGGGGGCGTGTCGGACGGGCATGGTCTGGCTTGAACGAAAAGTTAAAATCTATTTTTTAGTTGAGTTTTTTGGGAATATTGTTAGGAAGTTGTACGGATCATCACTGGTACTTGACAAGCCAGAAGTTGAACAGCATTCTTAAAAATAATTTTTATGAAGATCAAGGCAGTATACGGGCTTAAGTGACTGCCAATAACGTATTAGGAAATCTAAAGGTCATGGCCTCATTTGAATTTATAGATGATCAAACCGATAGCAACGGTCAAGCCCGTTTCACTGTGTTTGGTGTGGGTGGTGCAGGTGGTAACGCTGTGCAGCACATGCTTGAGTCGGATATTCAGGGTGTAAAATTTGTTTGTGCCAATACGGACAAACAAGCATTGGATCGCATGAATTCGCAATTCAAAATCCAGCTAGGTGAGCAAAGCACACGTGGTTTAGGCGCGGGCGGTGATCCTCAAGTGGGTCAAACTGCAGCGGAAGAAAGCCGCGAGCTGATCTGTCAGCAACTTGAAGGCACAGACATGGTGTTTGTGACTGCAGGGATGGGCGGTGGTACAGGTACAGGTGCTGCGCCAGTTGTGGCTGAAATTGCCAAAGAAATGGGCATTTTGACTGTTGGTGTGGTGACTACGCCATTTAACTTTGAGGGTAAGCGTCGCTTACTTTCTGCGGAAAAAGGGATTGCGGCATTAGAACAGCATGTAGACTCTTTAATCATTATTCCAAACCAGCGTTTAATGAAAGTTTACCGCGACATTTCAATGAAAGATGCGTATAAAAAAGCCGATGACGTTTTGTTGAACGGTGTACGCAGTATTTTTGATTTGGTGGTACGTCCAGGCCACATCAACCTAGACTTTGCTGACTTGAAAACTGCGATGAGTACGCGCGGTTATGCGATGATGGGTGTTGGTTCAGGTCGTGGTGAAAACCGTGCGCGTCAAGCGGCTGAACAAGCGATTCGTAGCCCATTGCTCGATAGCGTAACCATTGCCAATGCCAAAGGCTTGTTGATTAACGTAACGGGTGGTGATGATGTGACCTTCGGTGAAATCGAAGAGATCATGGACGTGATTCATCAACTTTCAGATACCGAACAAACCCAAGTATTCTACGGTACGGTATTTGATCCTGAAGCGCGTGACGAAATTAGCGTGACTGTTATTGCTACTGGTTTAGCGCGTAACACAGGCGATACACCAGAGCCTGCAAAACGCACCGTGACACAAACCACTTCTGCAGCACCAACAGCGGCAGTAGAAGAAGATGATGTGCCTGCAATTCAGCGTCAGCAGGCAGAAACTGCGCCTGCAATTAGTGCGACAACAACATCAGGCTCTGCGCGTCCAACGCCAATGAGTATTCAAGACTATTTGAAAAATCAGCAGCGTAAATAAGCCAAGATCCTCAATTTCATTGTGTGATCGGGAAAAGGCAGTTTTAAACTGCCTTTTTTGTTTTTTATCAATGGCTAAATATGCTAACGTATAGCGGTTTTAAAATTTAGATGAATTGAGAACATGCTGAAACAACGTACCCTACAACGTGTCGTCAAGGCGAGCGGTATTGGTCTGCACAGTGGTCAAAAAGTATTGATCAACTTTGTGCCGCATCATGCCGATGGGGGAATTGTGTTTCGTCGTATCGATTTAAATCCGCCTGTCGATATTCCAGCCGATGCCATGCTGATTCAAGAAGCATTTATGTGCTCGAATTTGGTTCAGGATAATGCCAAAGTTGGCACTATTGAGCATGTTATGAGTGCAATTGCAGGGTTGGGCATTGATAACTTGATTATTGAAGTGTCTGCCTCTGAAGTGCCCATTATGGACGGCAGTGCAGGGCCTTTTATTTATTTGTTGATGCAGGGTGGTTTAAAAGAACAGGATGCTGCGAAAAAGTTCATCAAAATTTTAAAACCTGTAGAAGCTTTAATTGACGATAAACGTGCGGTGTTCAGTCCGCATGAAGGTTTTCAGCTCAATTTCACCATCGACTTTGATCATCCTGCCTTTAAAAAAGAATATCAGTCTGCCACCATCGATTTTTCTACAGAAACCTTTGTCTATGAAGTCAGTGGCGCACGTACTTTTGGCTTTATGAAAGATTTGGACTATTTAAAAGCCAATAATTTGGCTTTGGGTGCGAGTTTAGATAATGCCATTGGGGTAGATGATACAGGCGTGGTCAATGAAGAAGGTTTGCGCTTCTCGGACGAGTTTGTACGGCATAAAATTTTAGATGCTGTGGGGGATTTGTACTTGCTTGGACATCAAATTATTGCCAAGTTTGATGGTTATAAATCAGGACATGCCTTAAATAATCAGTTATTACGCAATGTTCAGAGCGATCCAAGCAGTTATGAAATTGTAACATTTGATGACATAAATTCTTGCCCGATCACTTTTGTGCATGTGACATAAGTCATTGTCTTTTCTTACTACGTTATAATGTAACAACAATAATATGTGAATTTCATCACAAATTTGAGCACGAGTTTTTGGTGTTTTCTGCAAACAATTATTTTTTATTGCTTGCCAAACGTAACAAAGCTTGGCTAAGCTTAGGGTCGCTCACAAAGTCAGCAGCACCTCGTAACATATCTTGAGTTTCTGGACTAAGTGTTCTTAAAGGCTTTTCGCTTTTTGGGGGCGTTTGAGATTCAACTCTTAAACGAACTTGAATTTTTTGTATGTCTTTCAGTTCATGCAGTTGTGACAGTTGAGTAATGTATTGCTTTTGCAAATAAGCAAGTTGACTGACCATCGCTTGATTCGTTCCAGTAATGGTTAAGACACCTTGTTGATAACAAACCACCTGCCATTGCTCTGGTTGCGGCAGTAAAGGTTGAATAAGTTTGCCAAGTTTCTGCCATGCAGCAACTTGGGTTGAGAGAAACGTTAGGTTTCCTGTTTTTATGTGTTTTCTTGTTTGTTGAAAGAGATTCACAGGTTCGGACATACATCATTCCTTCATGTTTATGCCCTAATCTTATGCGCTCCTTTCAGTAGATATCAAGGAAGAGATCACAAGGAACTTCAAGTAAGAACAGTTAAGAGGTTTTTTTATGCATTCGCGCCGTATTTTATTAGCGTTTTCACTGGCAGCTTCGGCAGCATCTGTCGCATTTGCTGATTTAGTTGAGTTAGATTCTCAAAATTCATCGACTGATCGTATTGAGCAATTAACCCGCACCTTGTCACAAGGTTCTTATACAGAAACACAAGACATTGATGTTCCTGCACAAACGCAGATGACCGTTAAGCTTCGTGAAAAGACTACAGAATTAAACAATGCGTCTTTAGCAAAAAAATACGGTACCAATACCAGCACCCGTTTTGCTTCTTCAAATCCTTATGCTTGGTTAGTGTCACATCCATTACCAAATGCACGTATTAGCTCGAACTATGGCGGTCGTGTCATGAGTGGTCGTGCTGAAAACCATTCTGGCTTAGACCTTGCTGCACCAAGCGGTACTCCAATTTATGCGACTGGCCCAGGTATTGTGACCAAGTCAGGCTGGGGCACAGGTTATGGTCAATATGTAGAAATTAACCACGGTAATGGTTATATCACGCGCTACGCACACGCTTCACGTTTAATTGCACGTGTGGGTGACCGTGTAGATGCAGGCGAACATATTGCCAACGTGGGTTGTACAGGTCGTTGTACAGGTCCTCACTTACATTATGAAGTAGTGAAAGATGGTCAACGTAAGAACCCTTCTACCTATTTAGCAATGTTGCCGTAATGTTTTGGCTGGAAATTCACGCTCTAGCCACATTCACTGTAAACTACGCACTACAAATTAAAACATGAAGTTAAAGCGGCAAAAGTCGCTTTTCTTTATACTCACGTTTTCGCTTTTAGCAAAATCTAGTGAGACTTTTCAGACATCAACTTATCACTTAAAAAAATAATATCACGCAGTATCAGCTTTATTGTATAAAAAACCGCCTAAATTGGCGGTTTTTTGTTATTTGCTGTAAGAAAGTGTCAATCATTATTTATTTTCTAAATAGTATGCAGGATACGCATTTAAGATTAGCCATATCTACTAAAGTCTAAATTATGATACATATAAAGCATACGATTAGGCTTAGGAATAGTGAATTATGGCGTTTTACGGTGATACGGACTCACAAGAAACCCAAGAATGGCAAGACGCCTTTGATGCTGTGTTACAACATATGGGTACTGAACGGGCAGCATTTTTACTCGAAAAACTGTACCAACGTGCAATTGCAAAGCATGTACCCATTCAGCGATTAAATACTCCCTACCTCAATACCATTTCAGTGGAAGAACAACCTGCCATGCCGGGCGATCAGGATATGGAGCGTCGTATTCGCGCCCTAATTCGCTGGAATGCGTTGGCGATGGTATTGCGTGCCAATAAAACAGGTGATGATTTAGGTGGTCACCTTGCAAGTTTCGCATCTTCAGCCACATTATATGATGTTGGTTTTAACCATTTCTTCCGCGCCAATAGTGATCATTTTGGCGGTGACATGATTTACTACCAAGGTCACTGTGCACCTGGTATTTATGCTCGTTCATTTTTAGAAGGGCGTTTAACCGAAGATCAATTGAATAATTTCCGCCGTGAAGTGGGCGGTAACGGTTTACCTAGCTATCCACATCCTTATTTAATGCCTGACTATTGGCAGTTCCCAACGGTATCGATGGGTCTGGGTCCAATCATGTCAATTTATCAGGCACATATTCAAAAATATTTAATGAACCGCGGTTTAATTAAAGAAGAAGACCGTAAAGTCTGGGCATATCTAGGCGATGGTGAAATGGATGAGCCAGAAAGTCTGGGCGCAATTTCACTGGCAGGTCGTGAAAAGCTAGATAACCTGATTTGGGTGGTGAACTGTAACTTACAGCGTTTAGATGGCCCTGTACGCGGTAACGGTAAAATCATTCAAGAACTTGAGTCGTTATTCCGTGGCGCAGGTTGGCGCGTGATTAAAGTGGTCTGGGGGCGTCATTGGGATGCTTTATTGGACAAAGACGACACAGGTGCATTAAGAGCCATCATGGAAGAAGCGGTGGATGGCGATTATCAGCGCTTGCAAGTGAAAGGCGGTGCATACGCCCGTGAGAAATTCTTTGGTAAATATCCTGAAGCCAAAGAATTAGTCAAAGATTTAAGCGATGAAGATATTGATAATCTGAACCGTGGTGGTCACGACCCGTACAAAGTATTTGCGGCTTATGCAGAAGCGACCAAAGCTAAAGGTCAGCCAACGGTCATTTTAGCCAAAACCGTCAAAGGTTATGGTTTGTCTGATGAAATTGAAGCGGTGAACAAAACCCACCAAATCAAAAAAATGCAGTTGGACTCTTTAAAATATGTGCGTGACCGCTTTAACTTGCCATTTAGCGATGAGCAACTTGAAGAAGTGCCGTTCTATCGTCCAAGTGAAAATTCGCCTGAATTGAAATATATGAAAGCGCGTCGCGAAGCGTTGGGTGGTTATTTGCCTGCGCGTCGTAAAGACAGCGAAGCTTTACAGATTCCTGAATTATCAGTTTTCGATTCGGTCTTGGCAGGCTCAGGTGGCAAAGAACAATCGACCACGATGGTGATGGTACGTTTGATTTCTGCCTTGCTCAAAGAAAAAGCCATTAAAGACCGTGTGGTACCCATTGTACCTGATGAAGCACGTACTTTCGGTTTAGAAGGCATGTTCCGTCAATTGGGTATTTATGCTGCACATGGGCAAAAATATACCCCTGAAGACCAAGAACAGTTGATGCATTATCGTGAAGCCAAAGACGGTCACATGCTGCAAGAAGGCATTAACGAAGCAGGTGCAATGAGTGCTTGGGCAGCTTTAGGTACCAGTTATTCGACCAATAACTTGCCTATGATCCCAATGTACATGTATTACTCCATGTTTGGTTTCCAGCGGATTGGGGATATTGCATGGGCGGCAGGTGATGCGCAGGCGCAAGGTTTCTTGTTGGGTGCCACTGCAGGACGTACTACACTGAATGGTGAAGGCTTGCAACACCAAGATGGTCACTCGCACATTTTAGCCAATACCATTCCAAACTGTGTGTCCTATGACCCATGTTTTGGTTATGAGCTTGCCGTGATTGTGCATGATGGTTTGCAGCGCATGTATGTCAATCAGGAGCGCGTGTTCTATTATCTCACCGTAATGAATGAAAACTACGAGCATCCTGAAATGCCACAAGGTGTGGAAGAAGGCATTAAGCGCGGCATGTACTTACTGCAGGAAGATGAAAAAGCCACAGTTCAATTGTTGGGTTCAGGTGTGATTCTGCGTGAAGTCATCAAAGCGGCAAAAATCTTGCGTGAAGAGTATCAAATTCATTCGAATGTCTACAGTGTGACCAGTTTTAACGAATTGGCGCGTGATGGTATGGCGTGTGAAGAATACAACCGTTTGCACCCATTGGCTGAAGAAAGCAAAGAGCCGTGGATTTCACAACAGTTACGTGGCAAAGATGGCATTGTCGTGTCTGCAACCGATCACATGCGCGCCTATAGCGAGCAAATTCGCGGTTACTTGCCAGACAACCGTCCATTTGTTGCCTTAGGTACCGATGGTTATGGTCGTTCCGATACCCGTGGTAACTTGCGTAGCTACTTTGGGGTCGATGCTGCACACATTGTGGTAGCCACCTTGAAAAAACTGGCTGATGAAGGCGAAGTCGATGCGCGTTTGGTCAAAGATGCAATCTCGACATTTGAGTTAGATACAGATCGTCCTGTCGCGTGGGCACCGCAAGCGGTTCCTGAAGTACAAGCGGTTGCTGACTACAAAGAGGAGCACTGATCATGCAAATTCAAACGCCTGATATTGGTGTCGATAAAGCCACAGTTGCAGATATTCTTGTGAAAGTTGGCGACACGATTGCAGTTGATGACAGCATTGTTCTGTTGGAATCAGACAAAGCCTCTGTTGAAGTACCCAGCACCGTTGCAGGGGTGGTGAAAAGTATTTTGGTACAACAAGGCGATGAAGTGACTGAAGGTGCGGTGCTAATTGAGCTAGAAACTGAAGCTCAAACCGCAGCTGCTACAGAAGTTGCTGCACCGCAAGCCGAAGTGGACGCTGCACCGAAGCAAGATGCTGAACCAGTGGTCGCTGCAGCGCCAAGCTCGGCGACATCAACCACAGCACAAGAAGTAGATGTACAAGTACCTGACATTGGCGTGGAAAAAGCCGTTGTTGGGGAAATTTTAGTACAAGTGGGCGATGCGATTGATGTTGATCAAAGTATTATTGTGGTGGAGTCGGACAAAGCCACGGTAGAAGTGCCGAGTACGGTATCGGGTACAGTTACCGCGATCCAAATCACTACGGGTGATACGGTAAAAGAAGGTGTGGTGATTCTGAAAGTGAAAACTGCCGCTGCTGCCGCAGTTGCACAGGTGGAAACACCTCAAGCGACACCAGTAGAAGCGGCTGCTGTACCAGTGAACGCAGCAACTGCATCTGCACCACAAACTGCAGCATCAGCTCAGGTTGAAGTCGCAGTGCCTGATTTAGGGGTCGATAAAGCCACAGTGGCAGAAATTTTGGTACAAGTAGGCGATACAGTCGCCGCTGACCAAAGTTTGATTGTGGTGGAATCAGACAAAGCCACGGTTGAGGTGCCAAGTACTACCGCAGGTGTGATTCAAGCCATCCACGTGGAATTAGGACAAAGTGTTGCGCAGGGCAATGCCTTAGTGACGATAGTAACTGCAGGCGCAGCTGCACCAGCAGCAGTTGCGGCAGCGCAAGTTGCCTCTGCACCAAGTGCATCGCCAGCAGTCAGTGCTGCATCTACAGCACAAACCACAACGGTTGCAGCAAGTGCACATACGAATGTAGACAAATTGAGCAAGGCGCAAAATGAAGCCAATGCAAAAGTGTATGCAGGCCCTGCTGTGCGTAAACTGGCGCGTGAGTTAGGTGTTGTTTTAGCCGATGTAAACGCCACTGGCCCGCATGCGCGTGTACTCAAAGAAGACTTGAAGGCTTATGTTAAAGCGCGTCTTACTGCGCCGCAGACTGCTCCTGTCGCTGCTACAACACAGCAAGTTACAGGTTTGCCAAAGTTGCCTGATTTTAGTGCATTTGGTGGCGTGGAAGAAAAAGGTTTGACGCGCTTACAACAAGTGTCAATTCCGCAATTGTCCCTGAACAATTACATTCCACAAGTCACGCAATTTGATTTGGCCGATATTACTGAGCTAGAAGCGTGGCGCAGTGAATTGAAAGCTAACTTCAAAAAAGAAGGTGTTAGCTTGACCATTTTGGCGTTCATTGCCAAAGCTGTAGCGCATTTGCTGAAAGATGAACCGTATTTCGCTGCGCATTTGGCAGATGATCAAAAGTCTGTGCTGCTGCGTAAAGAAATCCACATGGGCATTGCGGTGGCAACCCCCGATGGTTTAACCGTGCCTGTACTACGTAATCCAGATCAGAAATCGATTAAACAAATTGCGATTGAACTGGGTGAGTTGAGTCAAAAAGCGCGTGATAAAAAGTTGTCGCCTAAAGATTTACAAGGTGCAAACTTTACCATCACCAGTTTAGGTTCGATTGGCGGTACGGCATTTACGCCGTTGGTGAACTGGCCGCAGGTTGCGATTTTGGGTATTTCACCAGCGACCATGCAGCCTGTCTGGAATGGTGAAGGCTTTGATCCGCGCTTGATGTTGCCATTGTCATTGTCGTATGACCATCGGGTAATTAATGGCGCAGATGCAGCACGTTTTACCCATAAACTGACCCAGTTGTTGGCAGATATTCGTAGCTTGCTGCTCTAAACTCAGAAAAGCTTTATAAAACCCTGCTGCGGCAGGGTTTTTTGTCACTGCCGTTATTCGGCTAAATTTGCTTAACCGCAGTATTCCGTTTAGAATAGCTGTACTTCATTGGGGAGTAGCCGCTTTTTACTAATTTCTGTTTCAACTGAATGCAGTAAAAAGGTGATGGTCAACATATTTGTTCCACAGAACATGGTTATCATAGCAAAGAACCAAGTCTGCTTTTTCAAGCTTTCTTTTGTTGGCAAGACCTTTGATTTATCACTCTGCAGATTTTGGCTAGCAGGAGGGATAGGTCATTGGTATGTGTGCTAGCCAGAGAAAAACATCATGTATGAATTCCTCATCTCGACTGCCATTGTCGCCTTAGCCGAAATGGGTGATAAAACCCAACTATTGGCTTTATTACTCGCGGCACGTTTTCGTAAACCTGCTCCAATCTTGGTTGCTATTTTACTGGCAACACTCATTAACCACGGACTTTCTGCAGTTTTAGGGCAGTGGATTACCACGGTACTTAGCCCAGAAATTTTATTGTGGATTTTGTCTTTAGGTTTTATTGGCATGGCGATTTGGATGCTTATTCCAGACCAGCTAGATGATGAAACTGAAAGCATCAACAAGTGGCAAAAATACGGTGTATTTGGCGCGACCTTTGTATTGTTCTTTTTGGCAGAAATTGGCGATAAAACTCAAATTGCCACAGTGGCTTTAGCCGCACGTTATGACAGCGTGTTTTGGGTCATGCTTGGAACCACTTTGGGGATGATGCTGGCCAATGCACCTGCGGTATTTATTGGCAATAAATTAGCGACCCGATTGCCAATTGCTTTAATTCATAAAATTGGTGCACTGATTTTCCTAATTATTGGTGTGTCGACTTTGGCGCAACATTATTTATTCTAAATTATTCATTAAAATGCATAAATCCTGAGCAAACTGCTCGGGATTTATTTATGTGAATGGTACTGCAATTCACTGATATTTCAGATAATCTGAGCCATTTTATTTATTGTAACTTTCCATAAATAGCTATATGTTATTCAATGATAGAAAATCTATTTTTAAAATGAAAAAATTGGGGATTGGTTATGGCATTTGACCGTACAACATCGCAGGTCTTATTTGATAATGGGACACATAAATGTATTAGTTTTACCAGTTTGGTCAAAGGTGAAGGTGTTCAGGCCAACCAATTTCTGATCATTGATAATAACCGTGCCGCAGTGCTAGACCCGGGTGGCGACCTGACCTATGTACCACTGACCATGGAATTAAACAAATATACCCGTTTGACCAATCTTGACTATGTCATGGCATCGCACCAAGACCCAGACATCATCACTTCAATGCCACGTTGGTTGGTCTATACCGAAGCAAAAATCGTAGCATCAAAATTGTGGGCGCGTTTCTTGCCGCACTTAAGCTCATCTTTTATGAGCGACCGTATGAAAGGCAACTGGTTAGATCGTTTGGTGGAACTGCCAGATGAAGGTCAGGCAATTCCTTTGGGCGAGTCTAAAATTATTGCTGTGCCTGCGCATTTCTTACACTCTGTTGGTAATTTCCAGTTTTATGATCCTATCGCCAAAATTTTATTTTCTGGTGATATGGGTGCGTCAATGGTGGAAGATGCTTCAATTCCATTGACTGATTTTGCTGCGCATATTCCTGCGATGAAAGGCTTCCATCAGCGCTATATGTGTTCCAATAAAGTGATTCGCCTCTGGGTGAATATGGTACGCACCATGGACGTTGAAATGATTGTGCCGCAACACGGTACGCCATTTGTGGGCAAAGAACAGGTGAAACAATTCTTAGACTGGATTGAAACACTGGAATGTGGCGTCGATTTGATGGACGAACACGTTTTTAGCTGCCCTGAATAAGCGACAAAAAAAGCTGAAAAAACTGTAAAAAAAACTTGAGTGCAAAAACAACTTTTTTTAAGATTTTCGCCCAAAAACGATTTTTTTGATGACGAGAACTTAACGAATGTTGTCTCAAGTACCTACAGCAGATGCCTGCTTAAGCTGCGGCGCGTGTTGCGCTTATTTCCGTGTTTCATTTTATTGGGCTGAAGGCATGAATATGCCTGAGCACTACACGGAACCAGTAACAGCAGTCTATTCATGCATGTGTGGTACCAATCAGAGTCAGCCGCGTTGTGTCGCTTTAGAAGGTGAAGTTGGACAGCAAGTGAGCTGCGGGATTTATGAATTACGCAGCAGCTCTTGTAAAGAAGTGCAAATTGCCGATGATCAATGCAATAAAGCACGTCGTGCGCATAACATGATTCCATTTGTGCAAGTCGATCCAGCCATTTCTGTGAATGATGATGACTTCGATCAAGTGGTTTAATGGTGCTTTAAGTTGTTGATCGCAATCCAGATTGAAAAAGCAAAGCTGCGGCTTTGCTTTTTTTTACGGCTAATTTTGGATAAATAGCCAATCATGGTTCACATTGAAGCGGCTTTATCTGCCTGAAAAATGAAACATCGCAAGTTTTAAACCTGCACGGCTAAAAAGCAAACTAAGGATGAAAACTTCAATTTTTAGATGAAAATTACCGATTTTTTCATGTCGCATCCCCCAGAAGGGCAGAATAAAAAATATTTCTTAGAGAACAAATGAAATTTGTGCCCAGATTTGTTTATAATGGCTCACGGAAATTACCAGTGAGACTGTTATGCTGACCATCGTTCAAGAAGCGTTAACCTTCGATGATGTCTTATTACTCCCTGCCTATTCTACTGTTCTCCCAAAAGATGTCTCCTTAAAGACACGTTTTACGCGCGGCATTGACCTGAATATTCCGCTTGTTTCAGCGGCAATGGATACAGTGACTGAATCACGTATGGCAATTGCGATGGCGCAAAACGGTGGTATTGGTATTCTACATAAAAACATGGACATCGTAGCGCAAGCTGCCGAAGTGCGCCGTGTGAAAAAATTCGAAGCGGGTATGGTGAAAGATCCAATTACCGTAACCCCAGAAACCACAGTACGTGAATTGATTGCGCTGACTCAAGCCAACAACATCAGCGGTGTGCCTGTGGTGAAAGATGGCAAAGTAGTGGGTATTGTGACAGGACGTGACACACGTTTTGAAACAAACCTTGAACAACCTGTCAGCAACATCATGACTGGCCAAGATCGTTTAGTGACTGTACGCGAAGACGAATCTAAAGAAAATATTCAAGCTTTATTGCAACAACACCGCATTGAAAAAGTGTTGGTTGTTAATGAAAATCAAGAGCTTAAGGGCTTAATTACGGTGACCGATTTCCGTAAAGCAGAATTGTATCCAAACAGCTGTAAAGATGATTTAGGTCGTTTACGTGTGGGTGCTGCAGTCGGTACAGGTGCAGAAACACCAAGCCGTGTAGAAGCGTTGGTTGAAGCAGGTGTTGATGCAATTGTGGTGGATACTGCTCACGGTCACTCTGCAGGTGTAATTGAACGTGTACGTTGGGTAAAAGCTAACTATCCACAAGTTCAAGTCATTGGCGGTAATATCGCAACGGGTGATGCTGCTTTGGCATTGTTAGATGCAGGTGCAGACGCAGTAAAAGTCGGGATTGGTCCTGGTTCAATCTGTACCACACGTATTGTGGCGGGTATTGGTATGCCGCAAATTTCTGCAATTGATTCTGTTGCCAATGCATTAAAAGAACAGATTCCATTAATTGCCGATGGTGGTATTCGCTTCTCTGGTGATATGGCCAAAGCGATTGGTGCAGGTGCAAGTACCATTATGGTGGGTTCATTGCTTGCTGGTACTGAAGAAGCACCGGGCGAAGTTGAATTCTTCCAAGGTCGTTACTACAAAGCATACCGTGGTATGGGTTCATTGGGTGCAATGGCGGGTGCAACAGGTTCTGCAGACCGTTATTTCCAAGACTCGAAAGCAGGTGCAGAAAAACTTGTACCAGAAGGTATTGAAGGTCGTGTACCGTACAAAGGCCCAATGGGCAACATCGTGCATCAGATGATGGGTGGTTTACGTTCATCTATGGGTTATACAGGTTCTTCAACCATTGAAGATCTACGCCAAAATGCTAAATTCGTGAAGATTACTGCAGCAGGTATGCAGGAATCTCACGTGCATGATGTGACGATTACTAAAGAAGCGCCGAACTATCGCGTTGGTTAATATGAACTATCGCGTTGGTTGATATTTAGTAGCATTTTCAAATAAAAGCCGTCATCAATGTGACGGCTTTTTCATTTTTGGTGTAAAGTAACTCGCAGTAAAAAAGTGATGATAAAGATCACCCCTAAGAAGTGAGAACAATATGAGTTATTTTGGTACAGACGGCATTCGAGGGAAGTTTGGAGAGTTACCAATTACACCTGATTTTGCATTAAAACTAGGTTTTGCAGCAGGTAAAGTTTTAAAAAAACACACCAAAAAAAATAAACCTATTGTGGTATTGGGTAAAGATACACGTCTTTCAGGCTATATTTTAGAAGCAGCATTACAGGCGGGTTTAAATGCCGCAGGTGTCTATGTGCATTTGCTCGGTCCTTTGCCTACGCCCGCCATTGCACACTTAACCCGTGCTTTGCATGCCAGTTTAGGTATTGTGATTTCAGCATCGCATAATCCATATTTTGATAACGGGATTAAATTCTTCTCGGGCGAAGGGAAAAAGCTGCCAGATGCCTTGCAAGAAGAAATTAACCAAGAATTGCAGCAAGAATTAAAAATTGAAGATACGGCCAACTTGGGTAAAAGTGTTCGTGTCAAAGATGCCAATGGGCGTTACATCGAGTTTTGTAAATCGACCTTTCCATATCATTTAGATTTAAATGACCTCACTATTGTGGTCGATTGCGCCAATGGTGCTGCCTACAATGTTGGCCCTGCGGTATTTCGTGAATTAGGCGCGAAAGTGATTGCCATTCACAATGAGCCAAATGGTTTAAACATCAACGAAAATTGCGGCTCAACCCATCCTGAAAGTTTGCAAAAAGCAGTGCTTGAGCATCAGGCGGACTTGGGGGTTGCATTTGATGGTGATGCAGACCGTGTGATTTTGGTGGACAGTCAAGGCAAGCAAATTGATGGCGACCACATTTTATATATTCTTGCTACACAAGGCTCGAAAAAACCTGCAGGTATTGTCGGGACGTTAATGAGCAATATGGCATTGGAATTGGCGTTGGAAAAAGCCCAAGTACCATTATTGCGTGCCAATGTCGGTGACCGTTACGTGCTACAAGGTCTGGAAAAAAATGGCTGGGTTATTGGTGGTGAGCCATCGGGGCATATTTTGACTTTGGACAAGAGCACCACAGGTGATGCAATTATTGCTGCCTTACAAGTGTTAACGGTGATGGTCGAACAAAATAAAGCCCTGCATGAATTGGTGGCAGATTTTAAACTGTTGCCAAATGTGCTGGAAAATGTGCGTTTAGCAAATATGTTTGACCCATATACTGTTCCTGCCTTGGTGGAAGAGTTTGACCGTGCCACGGAACAGCTGAAAGGTCGTGGACGTTTATTGATTCGTAAATCGGGCACTGAACCTGTGATTCGTGTCATGGTGGAAGGTGATGATTTGGCTGAAGTGGAGGCATTGGCGAAAGATTTAGCAGATGCTGTACGTCGTCATGCCGTCTAAAGGGGGGTAATCGTGAGTGATTTAATTAAAGATTTAAGTGAGCTGCGTTTAAGTTACCAAAAAGGTGAATTGCTAGAAGCACAGGTCAGTGCCAATCCGCATATTCAGTTTTTGAATTGGTTTAACCATGCCTTAGAAGCCAAGCTGCATGAACCGTATGCGATGTCATTGGCGACTGCCAATGCGCAAGGTCGTCCGCATGTGCGTACTGTGTTGCTGCGTGGAGCCACCGAAGCAGGCTATGACTTTTATACCAATTATGACAGTCAAAAAGGGTTGGATTTAGCGGCCAATCCTTATGCTGAATTGTTATTTTACTGGCCTGAACTGGAACGTCAGATTCGTGTCAGTGGCTATGTCGAAAAAATTGATGAGCAAGAATCGACTGCGTATTATCACAAACGCCCGCGTGATAATCAGATCGCTGCGCATATTAGCACTCCGCAAAGTGGTGTGATTGCCAGTCGTGAAGAACTACAGGCGCGTTTCCAAGACTTGCATGCCCAAGTGGGCGATCAATCTGAATTGCAAAAACCTATATTTTGGGGCGGTTACCGCTTGCAGCCTGATTATTACGAATTTTGGCAAGGCCGTCCGAACCGTTTGCATGACCGCTTAGCTTATGAAAAAATTGAAGGTGAGTGGAAACTACAACGCTTGATGCCTTAAATCACTGGAAATTATGTCAAAAATTCTAATAAAGCAAAGACCTTTACTTACACGCCCTGAAAACTTTCAGGGCGTCTCTACATTTGTTGCCCAAATTTTAGCGCGCCGTGGCGTTGCGTCTGAGCAGGAGCTGGAACTTAAACTGAAGCACTTGCTTGCTCCAAGCATGAAAGGTCTACCAGAAGCAATTCAGCTGATGGATCAGGCGATTGATCAGCAGAAAAAAATTGTAATTGTGGGCGATTACGATGCCGATGGCGCGACCAGTACCACACTCATGATTTTGGCATTGCGCGAAATGGGCGCACACGTGCAGTATTTAGTACCTGACCGTTTTAAATATGGTTATGGCTTAACCCCCGCCATTGCCGATTTGGCTTTTGAGCGTTATGCACCTGATTTATTAATTACGGTAGATAACGGAATTTCCAGTCATGCAGGTGTGGAGCGTGCGCAAGCTTTGGGGATGCAGGTCATCATCACCGATCACCACCTCACTACAAAAGCCACTCCAAATGCAGAGGCTGTGGTGAATCCGAATCAATTGGGTTGTGATTTCCCAAGTAAAGCTTTGGCAGGTGTGGGCGTGGCATTTTATGTGTTGGCGAACTTATCCAGTCAGCGTAAAAAACAGGGCAAATCTGCTGCAAATTTAACGCAATATTTAGATTTGGTGGCCTTGGGCACCTATGCCGATGTCGCTAGTCTGGATTATAACAACCGTATTTTGGTGGATGCAGGCTTAAAACGGATACAGCAGAATTTATGTCGTCCTGGGATTAGCGCATTGCTGGATTTGGCAGGACGTGAACCCGCACAGCTTAAAGCGCAGGATTTGGGTTTTGTCTTGGGGCCACGCATTAATGCTGCAGGGCGCATGGAAACCATGGACATTGGAATCGAGTGTTTACTGTCGGCGGATATGCAAAGTGCCTATGCTTTGGCGCGTCAGTTAAATAGTTTGAATCAGGAACGCCGTCAGGTTGAAGGGCAAATTAAACAAGATGCGCTGGCAGAGTTGGAAAAGCTGCAGTTAGATCAAAGCGATTTACCGCATGCCTTGATCATGTTTGAAGAACATTGGCACCAAGGTGTAATTGGAATTGTTGCAGGACGCTTAAAGGAACAGTTTCATCGCCCTGCGATTGTATTTGCTGCCGATGAAGATGGTGAGCATATTAAAGGCTCTGCCCGTTCAATTGAAGGGGTTCACATACGTGACACCATTGAATTGGTCGCAGAGCAATATCCATATTTGGTCAGTCATTTTGGTGGGCATGCGGCTGCGGCAGGTTTGACCATTAAAAAGGCGCACTTTGCAGAATTTAAACAGGTCTTTGAACAGATCATTGCGCAAATGGATGCGGATTTATTTCATGCTGTGCTATGGACAGATGGTGAATTGCCGCAAGAAGCTTTTGATTTACACACGGTAGATTTATTACAGCATTTGGCGCCGTGGGGACAAAAGTTTCCGCAGCCTGTGTTTGAGGGACGGTTTAAAGTGGTTGATTTTAGATGGTTGAAGGACAGTCATTTAAAATTGCGTTTGGCATTGGACAATGGGCAAGTGGTTGATGCGATTGCGTTTGGTGCTAAAGATAAATTTGAATTTAACCCGATGCGGGATGATGTGCGTTTGGTTTATGAGTTAGAGCGCAATGTGTTTAATGGCAATGTGAGTTTGCAGTTGCAGATTGTGCATTTGGAGCAGTAATCCAAATAAAAAAATCCGCTCAAATTTGAGCGGATTTTTTTGCTTTTAATGTAAGGGATTAGAAGCGATAAGCAGCACGAAGACCGAAGACATTTGCATTTTCTTCAAAGTCAATAGAGCCTTCTAGGCTGACTTGTTGATTGAAGAATTTTTTAGCACGAATTTGGAAGGTATCATCTTCACCGTCATCGGTATAACCGAGGCCAATGCTAAATGTTTTGTCGAGATATAGATCAGTACCTAGGGTGAAAATTTCATCATCAGCAAAAATAACGCCACCTTCAAAGTTCATGTCGTATGCACCGACTTGAGTAACATATTTAGCGCGTAATGTTGCATCAGAATCATCAGTATTATCGTTATCAAAACCAGCAATACCCGCTGCAATGAGTAAACCTGAAACTGGAAGGTAACCTAACTCAGCTGTATAACTTGTAGTGTCAAAATCCTCAGAACCATCTTTTTCAATTGTTGATTGACCAATGCTAGCACTTACATAGAAGTCTGTATTTGGAACAAAATATTCAACACCGATACCAAAAGTTGTGCTTTCGGCTACATCAAAATCCATATAACTAATAGCGGCACTAACGTTGCTCGCACGATTTAAAAACGCAGCTTCATTTAATGGTGAGTTCTTCACTTGAACTGGATTAAAGTAAAAAGTTCCATCAAGCGCAAAACCTGTAGACGTATCTGCGTGATCAGGATCAATGACGAAAAGTGATCCACCAATTTCAGCTTGATACGCATGAGCAGTACTTAAACCAGCTAGAAGAGCAGTTGCAAGCGCAAGTTTTTTAAACATTATTGAGATTCCCTCTGTTATAGAAATATGACTGTTTTGTTACAGTTGTTGCTGATTGTACGGAAAATACTCAGCACGTCAATGCACTATTTCTACCTAACTGCTTTATTTTAGGGCATAAAAAAGCACCCTTCCGAAGAAGGGTGCTATTTGAGTAAGGAATTAGACTTAAGCTTAGAAGCGATATTTCGCAGCGACACCAAAGCGGTTGTAGTCAGCATTACCAACTTCACCAAAGCCTACACGACCTTCCAAACTGACTTGTGGTGTAAAGAATTTACGTGCACTCACACCAAACTCATCATTATCGTTGATATCGTTGCTGTAATAATCGACACCTACACTTAGCGTTTTATCAATGAAGTAATCCGCAGCAAGATTGTATTCATCGAGATCACCAAAAGCAGCACCTGCTTCAAGGTTGATGTCTTTACCATTCGAAAGTGTAGTTACGTATTTAGCACGTAAAGTCGGGTCTACACCATCATCACGGTCATTATCCCAACCTTTAAGACCTGCTGCGATTAACAAGCCTGGTGCTGGTAAATAACCAACTTCTGCACCATAGGTGGTTAAATCATTGTTTAGGTCATCATTGTCTTTCAAGTCATGACCGCTCACATTACCACTTAAGTAAAAGTCTGAATTCGGTACAAAGTACTCTGCACCTACGCCGTAAGTATGCGCTTCATTGTCGCCAACTTCGTCATATTGGTATTTGGCATTTACGTTGCTAGCACGATCAAGGAACGCTGCTTCTGCCAAAGGTGCATTACGGGTTTGTACAGGGTTAAAGTAATAAGTACCATCTACACCGAATGAACCGCTTGAACTGCCGTTGTCTGGATCAATCAGTCCTGCTGATGCACCAATTTCAGCTTGGTATGCGTTCGCAGTACCAGTGATAGCCAAAGCTGAAAGTAGGGCTGATGCGATTGCTAATTTTTTCATGGAAAGTACCCCTCTGAAATCTGGTTAACAGTTAAACTTTTTGTTACAACTTTTAGTCTAGGCGAAAAAAAATCAGCGTCAATCACAGGAAAGTTGCCGCTTTGTTACAAGCGTAAATTTGTGTAATATTTTGAGTTTAAGTGATTGAAATAAAAATGAAATAATTAAATGTTTTGTTTTATTAAAACTATGTGTATTTTGTGAATTTTACTAAAGTTGATCATTAAATCATCAAACTTGTTTCATCTTTGTTTTATTTTGGCGGGTTGAAGCAATTACCATACACCACTTTTTAAGCATGTTTTCAGCTGAATGTGTCAGGCAAAAAATCAGGGCGATAGATCGGCCATTAAGATAAATATCCGTGTTAATCGTGCATGCTATTTTAGGTTGGATATCATCAGGCTTTCACTTTAAAAGTTTAAAGCGATCTTTATTTTTAACCACATTTAGCATTCAACTTATAAAAGCTGAAAAGTTATGCTGGAATTTACAGCAGGATAGAAATGCCAGAACATGTCTGTGCTACAATTATCAGTTAATAAGCTTCATTGTTAATTGAGAGAATTTACGTGGAAATTAATCCTTATCTAAACCAATTAAAAGACTTGAACGAACGTAGTCAAACACTACGGGGGTATCTTTGACTACGATCTGAAAAAAGAGCGTTTAGAAGAGGTTCTCCGCGAGTTAGAAGATCCTGCAATCTGGAATGATCAAAGTCGTGCGCAAGCTATGGCCAAAGAAAAGGGCGAGCTTGAAAACGTGATTCATGTCCTAGAAGGTTTGGCGACCCAGTTAGAAGATGCCCAAGCCATGCTAGACTTAGCCGTTGAAGCCGATGATGAAGATTTATTGGTGGATGTACAGTCTGAATTGACTTCTGCAGAAGAAGAACTGGCGAAATTAGAATTCCGTCGTATGTTCAGTAATCCAATGGATCCAAACCCATGCTATGTTGAAATTCAGGCAGGTTCGGGTGGTACAGAAGCGCAAGACTGGGCATCGATGCTGTTGCGTATGTATATGCGCTGGATTGAACGTCACGGCTTTAAAGCAGAATTGATGGAAGAATCGGATGGTGATGTGGCAGGGATTAAATCTGCGACCATTCGCGTAGAAGGCGAATATGCCTATGGTTGGTTGCGCACTGAATCGGGTGTGCATCGTTTAGTGCGTAAATCGCCATTTGACTCAGGTAACCGTCGTCATACGTCATTTTCTGCAGTGTTTGTTTCACCAGAAGTGGATGACAATATTGAAATTGATATTAACCCTGCCGATGTTCGTACCGATACGTATCGTGCATCGGGTGCGGGTGGTCAGCACATTAATAAAACCGACTCTGCGGTACGTTTAACCCACGCACCTACAGGTATTGTGGTTGCTTGTCAGAACCAACGTTCGCAACACGCCAACCGTGACCATGCGTGGAAACAGTTACGTGCCAAGTTGTATGAACTGGAAATGAGTAAACGTAATGAGGCGGCTCAAGCACTGGAAGACTCGAAGTCTGATATTGGTTGGGGAAGCCAAATTCGCTCTTATGTATTGGATGATTCACGTATTAAAGACTTACGTACAGGCGTGGAAACTTCAAATACAGGTGCAGTTTTAGATGGTGATTTAGATAAGTTTATTGAAGCCAGTTTAAAGCAGGGTCTATAAGTTACGGTCTTTAAGATCCTAATGAGCCTGCCTAATTCAGTTGAGTTGCTTAAAAAATTTATATAAATCGTAAAAAAACGATATTAATATCGAAAAAATACGATATATTAAGGGCAGCTGCTGAATTGGGCTTATATTTACGAATATGTGTCTGAATGATGGATGTCGATTTAATCTTTAAAGCCTTAGCCAATCCTACCCGTCGGCAAATTTTAGAATGGTTAAAAGCACCAGAACAATTTTTGTCGGTAGATGAGTGTGGCGACTTTAAGCGTGGCGTATGTGCAGGACACATTGAGCGTTTGGGCAAAGTGTCGCAATCGACCATGTCAAATCATTTATCGGTACTGCAACAGGCAGGTCTTATTCGTGCAGAAAAATACGGACAATGGTCGTATTTTTCTCGTAATGAAGCACTCATTCAGCAATATGTCGAATATTTAAAACACTCACTTTAACTGTGAGATTAGAGGCAAAAATGGCTGAATTAGACTCTCCTTTGGTTTTGGGTGATCTGCATCTAAAAAACCGTGTGGTGATGGCACCTTTAACCCGTAGCCGCGCCAGTGATGACCGTGTTCCAACGCCAATGATGGCGGAATATTATGCACAGCGTGCTAGCGCAGGTTTGATTCTTTCAGAAGCAACGGTAATTTCTGAAGAAGCCAATGGTTATTTAAATACCCCAGGATTGTTTACCGATGCTCAAGTGCAGGGTTGGAAACTCGTTACCGATGCCGTGCATGCCAAAGGTGGTTTGATTGTGGCGCAACTGTGGCATGTAGGTCGTGTTTCACATCCAGATTTACTCAATGGTGCAACACCAGTATCGGCAAGTGCGGTACAACAAGCAGGTTATGTCAGTTTGTTGCGTCCTAAACGTGAATATGTGTTGCCACGTGCCTTAGAAATTGCAGAAATCCACACCATTACCGAGCAATATAAACAAGCCGCCATCCGTGCCAAAGAAGCAGGATTTGATGGGGTAGAGTTGCATGCAGCCAATGGTTATTTGATTGATCAATTCCTGCAAAGCAAAACCAACCAACGTGACGATGAATACGGTGGTTCGGTTGAAAATCGTGCGCGTTTCTTGTTAGAAGTGATGGACGCCTTAATTGAAGTCTGGGGCGCAGGTCGAGTCGGTGTGCATTTAGCACCACGTGGCGATGAGCACGACATGGGAGATGATGATCCACGTGAAACCTTTGGCTATGTCATGCAGCAATTGGGGCAGCGTAAAATCGCCTTTTTCTTTACCCGCGAATATTTAGCCGAAGACAGCATTTCCCAAGAAATGAAAGTACGTTCAGGCGGTGTGCCATATATCGCGAACATGCGTTTAAGTCGTGCTGATGCCGTGGAATTATTGGCTTCGGGCAAGGCCGATGCGGTGTCATTTGGTAAGGCGTATATTGCCAATCCAGACTTGTATGAGCGTTTATTGGCAGATGTACCTTTAAACGAACTCAAGCTGGAAAACATGATTGGTACAGCCGTTGCAGAAGGCTATATCGATTATCCAACTTTGGCGGAAACACAACACGCTGTAGAATAAAAGCCAGTATAGCGCCACATGCAATTAACATGCGCGTGTGGCTCTGTTATATTTTGCCGATAATCTTTCTTTGGGGCGCATCTTTTGGCTACTCCATTTTGGTATAACGCAGCCTTGGCGCTGTTAAAACCGATTTATCAGTCACGTATTCGTAAACGTGCCGAATATCCTGAGCAATTACAACAAGAACTGCTTGAGCGTTTTGGCCCATTTCAGCCTGCTAAAAATTTACATGCCATTTGGTTTCATGTGGTGTCGGTGGGGGAAACTAATGCCGCACAACCTTTAATTGAACATTATTTAAAAGTGGGACATCCCGTTTTAGTCACCAATACCACCAAAACGGGGCAGGCACGCGCCAAATCATTATTTTTAAAAGCACCGTATTTAGATTTATTTCAAGCCGTGTATTTACCTGCCGATCAGGTGCATTTAATTCGTGAGTTTTATCAGAAATATCAGCCTAAATTATTGGCACTGGTCGAAACAGAATTGTGGCCTAATTTGATTGATCAGGCGCAGCATTTTCAAGTCCCGTGTTTGTTGATTAATGCGCGGCTTTCGGAAAAATCGGCCAAAGGTTATGCCAAAGTTAAAGGATTAACTCGCGGCATGTTGCAAAATTTGCAGCAACTTTTGGCGCAAGACTCTGCCACACAGCAGCGTTTTATCGCATTGGGGATGCCTGCCGAGCGTACAAACGTGGTGGGTAATATTAAATTTGATATTACTGCGCCAGAAGATTTTGTAGAGCAAGCCGCGCAGTTGCAACAGACATGGCAATTGGCACATCGCAAAATTATCACCCTTGCCAGTACCCATGCGCCTGAAGAACAGCAATTATTGACTGCTTTGAAACCTTATTTCGCACAGCATCCTGAACTGTTATGTATTGTTGTGCCGCGCCATCCAGAGCGTTTTGATGAAGTGGCTGTGCAGGTGAAAAAACTGCAACTCAATATGCAGCGCCGTAGTTTGGCTGAAGCGATTCAACCCGAAACACAAGTGTATTTAGCCGATAGCATGGGTGAAATGTGGTTGTGGTACGCCTTAAGTCAGGCCTGTTATGTTGGTGGTTCGCTGAATGAACCTGGCGGTGGGCATAATATTTTAGAGCCTTTGGCCTTAAATGTCGCCACGGTATTGGGCAAAAATTATTTTAACTTTCAAAGTATTGTGGATGAGTTTGTTGCAGCAGAAGCCGTGTATGTGGTCGAAGATGCTGAACAAGCTGTAAATACGTTAACGCAATTGTTGTTTGAACCTGCGTTGCGTGCTCAGCTGAATCAAAATGCTCAAGTGATTATGTATAAAAATCGTGGCTCTTTAACTGAGCATATTCACGTGATTAATCAGTATCTTTAAATATGAATATCGTTTTGCTTGACCCGCGACAGACCACAAATGAAGTGTGGTCTATTAGCACCCAGCGGCAAGTGCAGCATTTGCATACGCATGTTGGTGTGCAAGTCGGTGACACCTTGAAAGTCGGGATTCGTGGTGGCAAGCGTTATTTGACCGAAGTGGTGGAAGTCAGCGAGCAGCGAATTCAAGTCAAAGCCCTGCATGAAGAAGCTGTCCCAAAAAAACTGCCTGTGACCCTGATTGTGGCTTTGCCGCGCCCCAAAGTATTGCGTCGTTTAATTATGGATAGCGTGACGTTAGGTGTGGAAAAAATTATTTTACTGCACAGCTATCGGGTTGATAAAAGCTATTGGCAAACGCCATTTTTGCAGCAGCTCGATCAATATGTAACTTTGGGTTTGGAACAAGCAGGCGATACCATTGCATCTGAGATTCAGCTTTATAAACGCTTTAAACCCTTTGTGGAAGATGTCTTACCCAGTTTGATTTCTGCCGATTGTCCTGCTTATGTGGCGCATCCTTATACCGATCAAGCTATGCCACATGCCATCCAACATCCATGCAGTATTGTGATTGGCCCAGAAGGTGGATTTATTCCCTACGAAATTGATTTGCTCGAAAAAAACGGCTGCCAAGCGCGGCACTTGGGCAACCGTATTATTCGTACTGAAACTGTGATTGCTTATGTTTTAGGGCGTTTGTTTAGTGCGGGCTGAATCATCTTCATTGACTGCTGCATCACCACGATAAACTTTCACTTCCTGCACAGGATAAGGAATCGAAATGTGATGTTCGGCAAACGCGGCAATCACCCGTTCCTGCACTTCACTGATGGATGCTGAAGTGGTGGTTTCCGTCGTATTTACCCACCAACGCACATTTAAATTAATCGAAAAATCGGCCAAGGCAGTGACATTGACGCTAAATGCAGGTTGGCTCAAGATTTTTATGTCACGGTCTAAAATGGCCAAAATAATATCTTTGGCTTTTTGTACGTCATCTTCATAACCAATACCGACCACAAACTCGCAACGACGACGGGTATAAGCCGTATTGACCGTTACGGCACTGGTATACACCGTAGCATTTGGAATCACGATTCGACGCCCATCGGGAGAGCGCAGGAAGGTGGCACGAATCTGAATATCTTCTACCGTACCTTCCATATTATTCACGATGATGTCATCACCAATTTTAAATGGTTCTCCAATCAAAATGAGCACACCCGATAATAAATTCTGGAAAATATCTTTAAAAGCAAAACCAATTGCCACGGAGCCTAGACCTAAAGCACTCATCAGTTGGCTTGGGGTAAAACCTGGAATTGCAATCACCATCGCAATTAGAAAACCAAAGAAAATAATTGCAGAGCTACCGACCCGATTCAGCACCAAAACCAAATTTTGTCGGGTATAGGAACGATTGTTCAGGGTCTTGCGAATAAACCATTTAAACAGTCGGGCAAGCAGCCAAAACAGAATCAGCACCACGGCTGCAATCATCAAATACGGCACACGTTCCCAAAATCCTTCCATAATTTTGTCGATGGTGGAGTAGGCGTCATTGTACTTGGCCGTATGATTGATCACGGTTTGCGTGGTTTTTTCAGTGGCTTCCTGCAACAGCTGACTGGTGTTTTCAGAAACTTCACTGAGTGAGGGTTTGGATTCTGCCACGATAATTCCGAATTCAAAATGAAGCGACTATTTTGCCTGAAAAACTCAATTTGGTTAATGAGCAATGCTTACTTGCCAGTATTTTAGACAACTTGGATAGAAGTGATGAGCGTACTATTTTGTAGCATTTAAACTGCGAGTTGTATGTGGTTTTATCTGTAAGACAGGGTCGCAGGTATGAATGATTGGCTGCGTAAAAAAATGTTAATACTCACGGTTATTAGACGATATTTTCTTTAAAAATAATGCAATGCGCAGTACAGTGGAATGTAAACCTGAAAGTATGAATGCAAGAATATGGCATTCGATCAACGCTTTGGCATGCTATTGTTTGTATAAAATTTATGCGACTAAAGCCGAATGGTGAGCCATAAAAAAGAAAGTTCATACTGTGAATATGCAGAAATAATAATCAATAACGTGGCATACATCTCGTGATGAGATGCAAGAACATCAAGGAAGTAGCAGATGAAAGACGTATATCCTGTTCCAGATGAATTTAAAAAGACTGCCCGCACCACTGAGGCAGAATATTTTCAACGCTATCAACAATCTATAGATGACCCTGATACTTATTGGGCAGAGCAGGCCCAACGCTTAGATTGGATTAAACCTTTTACCCAAGTCAAAAATACCAACTTTGACCCCGAGCATTTTAAAATTGAATGGTTTGCCGATGGGCAACTGAATGTCAGTGCCAATTGTTTAGACCGTCATTTAAAAGAACATCCGCATAAACCTGCAATTATTTGGGAAGGAGATCATCCTTCTCGGCATAAAGTGGTTTCTTTTGCTTCTTTGCATGATGAAACCTGTCGTTTTGCCAACGTGCTGAAAAAGAACGGGGTGCAAAAAGGTGATCGGGTGGTGCTGTACATGCCAATGGTTTCCGAAGCTGCGATTGCCATGCTAGCCTGCGCGCGGATTGGTGCAGTGCATTGTGTGGTTTTTGGTGGTTTTTCTCCCGATGCTTTGGCTAGCCGAATTGAAGACTGTCAGGCCAAGTTAATTGTCACTGCAGACTCGGCCATGCGTGGTGGCAAGCCAATTTATTTAAAAGCCAATGTTGATGCTGCTCTAAAAGTAGCAGGTACCGACTGTGTGCAAAATGTGATTGTGGTGCACCGTACAGGAAATCCTATTGAGATGTTGCCTGAACGCGACGTGTGGTATCACATGGAAATTATGTCGGTCAATGACATCTGCCCACCCGAGCCAATGAATGCAGAAGATCCACTATTTATTTTATATACCTCAGGTTCTACTGGAAAACCCAAAGGTGTTTTGCATACCACAGGGGGTTATTTGACCTATGTGAATAGCACGTTCCGAGAAGTCTTTGACCTGAAACAGGATGATGTGTTTTGGTGTACCGCAGATGTAGGCTGGATTACAGGGCATTCTTATGTCTTATACGGGCCATTGTCGAATGGTACATCTACCGTGATGTTTGAAGGGGTGCCGAACTATCCAAGCTGGGCGCGCACAGGGCATATTGTTGATAAACACAACATCACCATTTTATATACCGCGCCGACTGCCATTCGCGCCATGATGCGAGAGGGAGATCGTTTTGTACGTGAAAGTGACCGCAGCAGCTTGCGTTTACTTGGTTCAGTCGGTGAGCCAATTAATCCTGAAGCATGGAACTGGTATTACAACGTAGTAGGTGAAGGACGTTGCCCAATTGTAGATACATGGTGGCAAACCGAAACTGGGGGCATATTAATTTCAGCATTGCCGGGTGCAACGCCACTGAAACCCGGTTCGGCAACCCGCCCATTATTTGGCGTGCAACCTGCTATTGTCGATGCCGAAGGTAATGAACTGGAAGGCGCGACCGAAGGCAATTTAATTATGAAAGATTCATGGCCAGGGCAAATGCGCGGTATTTGGGGCGACCCTGCACGTTTTATTGAAGCGTATTTTTCGACCTATCCGGGTGCGTATTTTACAGGAGATGGTGCACGCCGTGATGAAGATGGCTATTACTGGATTACAGGGCGTGTGGATGATGTCTTGAATATTTCGGGGCACCGTTTAGGTACTGCGGAAATTGAAAGTGCCCTAGTAGCGCATGAAGCTGTGGCTGAAGCGGCAGTGGTGGGTATGCCCCATGAGATTAAAGGACAGGGGATTTGCACCTTTGTAACTTTGCAAGTTGGTACACCCGAGTCAGAGGAATTGCGTGAAGAATTAGTCAATTGGGTTCGCAAAATTTTGGGGCCTGTGGCAACGCCTGATGCGCTGCATTGGGCACCTGCTTTACCTAAAACCCGCTCAGGTAAAATCATGCGCCGTATTTTGCGGAAAATTGCAGCGAATGAATTGGATAGTTTAGGAGATACTTCGACTTTGGCTGAGCCGCAAGTGGTGGAGCATTTGATTGCAACGGTGTATGGGGAGAGGTAGGTTAAGGTTACTGTCACTGTACACAAAGAAGTTAGATAAGGTTTGTTTTTTTATTTTTTTCGATGAAGTAAGGTGATTGTTTATATCATCTTACTTTATGCGACAACTCGTGTCGTCTTGCTTGGTAATTTGCTTGGGTGATTAAAAAATAACTGTAGAATAAATAACCATCATACAGATGATGTGGAATGGCATGAATATTCTAGGGTTACAGGCCAAGTATCGGCGTTTATATCATGAAAACTCAATTTGGAAATTATTAAGAGCAGATAACGCACCACATATTTTAGCGTTCATTGTTGACTTATTTGCAGAACAAAATGAAGTCCCTTATGGCCGTGCAAGAAATGTCTTGGATGAGTTGATTAAATCTAGTCGTGAGCAGGGTATTTGGCAGACAGAAAATAATGCAGCGCATTATTTAAATCATTGGATTCATTCAGGCTGGCTCAGAGAAATAGATGGCAAGCTGAGTAAAACGGATATTAGCGAAACCGTATTACGTTTTTGTCAGGGCTTGGATGAGCGAGCAACCCATACCACAGCATCACATTTAAGAATTGTGCAGGATGCGGTTCGTGATTTTGTGGTCGCATTGAGTGAAAATATTGAAGAACGAGTGGAGTTGCTCGAACAAAAAAAATTAGTGATTCAAAATGAAATAGATGCTTTGTTGGCGGGTGTTGTTACACAATTAGAAGAATCAGAACAAAAAGAAAGAATACGAGAAATTTATCAACTTGCTTCCATTCTTACAGGCGATTTTAGACGGGTCGAAGATGAGATTCGTCTACGAGATAAAGAGTTGCGTCTAGATATGATTAGTGGTGCTTATTCACGTGGAGAAGTATTGCTGAGCTTAATGGAAAAAGAGCAGTTGCTTGCCCAAAGTGATGCAGGCAGTGCTTTTGATGGGTTTTGTCAATTACTTCAGGATCAAGATCGTTCTACTGAGTTTAGAGAGCAGTTACGCAGTATTTTGAATCATCCTATTGCACAACAATTAAGCGAATCTCAACGTAAATATTTAGGTCAGTTAATGCGTGAGTTAGGACGCGAAAGTAGCCGAGTTTTCCAAGTCCGACGTCGTACAGAAGAAGGTTTGAGAGCTTATATTGAAAGTGGTGCAGCATTGGAAAACCGTTTGATTGATCAGTTGTTGTCGGAATTAGAAAAAAATGCAGTGGCATTGTTGGAATCGGAGTGTGATTTAAAAACAGAAGTACAAGTGGATTTAGCCGTGGGTTCCATCCAGCTGAATTCGCCTGAAAGTCTTGCTTTAAAAAGTCCCACAGAACATATGGATACACGTGAGGTCGAAGAACAACAAAACAAGACTGAACCTAGTGATCAGATGCTGAAGTACTTAGACAATGTACGGGTTCGTGCTGTTGCTGAAAAAGTATATCAAACGCTCGCACAGAAAGGGGTGATGAGTATTGCCCACTTAACACATGAACATCCTTTACAAGCGGGGCTTGAAGAACTTGTTGCTTATTTGCGTATAGCAAAAGCCATTAAAGCATCACAAATGCAGCATACCGAGCAAGTTGAACTTAAGGATCGTTCAGGTGTGCATTTGCAGGCCAGTATTCCAGTGTATTACTTGAGTGCAGATTTATTTCCCAAAAATATAGATGAGCTGGCACTTTAAGGAGATCGAGATGCAATCAGAAAATAAGATACAACAGCATGACAACTTCTTTGAAATGGTACGCAGACCATCTTCAAATTCAGAGAAAAATATAGAAATCCAAGCTAATCAGCCTGTAGAAGATTCGTTTCCTACAACTGGGGCAGAGGAACAACATGCAGATAATCAAACAGAGATGGAGCATGCTCAGGATCGTGATACAGATGCGCTTATGCCACATGCAGCCCGACGCGTATTGGTCTATCTCATGCGTCAAGGGGTTATTCTTGCAGCAGAAAACTTAAAACTTTTTGATTTATTGTGCCGATATGAAGCGGAAATTCGTAGACATTTGGCAGAGGTTTATATCCAGTTGGTTTTGGATGCCAAGCAAGGGGTGGCTTATATCATCAATCTCAAAAGTATTCAGGATGAACAGGAAGATGAGAACCAGCCTTTGGATGATTTTCCTGTACTGATACGAAAACGAACTTTGACTGTATATGACACCTTAATTTTACTTATTTTGCGGAAGTATTATCAGGAGCGGGAAACTGCGGGTGAGCAAAAAATTATTATTGATGTTGAGCGAATCCAGAGCAGTTTAATTCCATTTATTCCTTTAACGAATCATGACAGCAAAGATCGTAAAAGCTAAATGCAGCATTAGAAAAATTTATTGAGAAAAAAGTATTAACGGGACTGCGTGGTGAAGAAGGGCGTTATGAAATTACGCCAATTATCCGCTATGTCGTGAATGCCGAGTTTTTACAAAGTTTATTATCTGAATATCAACAATTAGCAGCAAAGGCCAAGTTGCAGCAATCCGAACAAGAATATGGAGAATCATCATGCAAGAAATGACCCTCTCAACTTTATTTGCACAAGGCCAAATTCGCTTGTCAGAAATTTCAGTATTTAACTGGGGCTCCTTCCATAACTTGCATACCGCACGTATTGATCCTGAAGGGACACTTATTACGGGAGATAATGGTGCAGGTAAATCTACCTTTATTGATGGTTTAATGGCATTGTTACAACCTGCAAGTAAAGCTAGTTTTAACGTAGCAGCTGCGCAGGGCGATCGCTCAGACCGTACATTACTCTCTTATATGCGTGGTAGTTTTGGTTCAGAACATGATGGGGCTGGAACGCGAGTAAAAAATAAGCGTGAAAAAGCAGTGACAACAGCATTAAGAGCGCTATATACCGCTGATGACGGTTCGATGATTACTTTAATTGGATTGTTTTGGGTTGGACAAGGTCAACATTCGCTGAGTGAAGTGAATCGTTTATATATGATTGCAAGTCGTAATGTGCAACTGACTGAAGTGTTAGAAAAATTTGCAGACGGTAATACTCGCCAGCTAAAACAACATTTTAATCCTAAAACAGATGCACGCGTGCATTATTTTGATAGCAAATTTGAAGACTATCAGGAGATGTATCGTAAATATTTATTTATGGATAATAAAAATGCACCTGCGTTGTTATCACGTGCTTTAGGCTTAAAGAAAATTGATGATTTGACTAAATTAATTCGCGAGTTGGTTTTAGAACCAAGCCAGGTTCGTGCTTTGGCACAGACTGCAGTAAATGAGTTTGCTGACTTAGAGGCAAACTATAAGCATTTGGTAGATGCGCGTGAACAAGTCCTACATTTACAGAAATTACCTGAGTTAGCTGTTCAAATAACAGCGTTAACTCTGCAACTGAATAATCTACAGCTCGAAAAACAAGCTTTTCCTGCATATTTAGGTGAATTGTATGTTCAGTTTTGGACTGAAAAAATACATCAGCTGGAGCAAGAGATACAGCGATTACATACGCAGTTTAAGCAATTAGAACAACAAGAACATGATGCGGAAAAACGACAAGAGCGCTGCCATGAAGACTATTTACAAGTAGGCGGTAATCGGATTGAAAACTTACAAAAAGAGCTAGAACTGATACAGCGTCAGTTAAAGCAATTAACCATAGAGGCATCGCGCTATCAGGAAGATGCTCAGCAATTACAATTGCAAGATGATTTAACCGAGCAAAATTTAATTGATAACCAAAAAATAGCCCATGAGCAGCTTCTAAATATTGGGCAAGAGAAAACCCAACGACAAGATGAGTTTGCTCAAGTCAGTAGCAAATACGCACAAACGCAACAGCAACTGAAAGAAACTCAAAGCGATATTCAGGAAATAGAAACCAGACCTAATAGTAATATTCATGATGTACATTTATTGCGTTTAAGAGATGAGCTTAGACAGCACTTAGATTTTGATGAACATGAATTAATGTTTATTGGTGAGCTCATTGATGTAAAAGAGGCTGAAAAAATCTGGCAAGGCGCAATTGAACGAGCATTAGGTGGTTTAAAAACAACGTTATTGGTGCCGAAAGATCGTTATTCGATGGTCACTCAATGGGTGAATGCGCGTCATAATAAAACCCATGTGCGTTTACAGGTGATCCATCTTGATGCTACAGAAAGTGTGTATTTTAAAGAAAATGGTTTTCTGCGGAAATTGGTTTGGCGAGAGCATCCATATCGTGATTGGTTAAAACAACATCTGCTTCGCTTTGATCTGCAATGTGTGGCAGATACAACAATCATGAATACAACGCCTTTTTCTATGACACAACAGGGCTTAATTCATCGTGAGCAAGGTCGTTTTGAGAAAAAAGATCAACAGCGGATTGATGATCGAAAAATTTGGTGTTTGGGATTTTCCAATACTTCACGTTTAAATTTATTAAAGCATGAAGCGAAACAACTTGAGGTACAGTTGGAACAGTATGCCTTGAGTGTTGCACAATCGCGTAAGGTGTTAGATCAGGTAACACAGCATAAGAGTTTGTGGGAGCGAATGTTACGTTACCAATGGGATATGATAAATATTCCTTATTGGACAGAGCGCCAGCAACAGACCAGCAATGACTTGCAGCATTTACAACAGGCAGATACCAATATTGAACAAGCTCGACAACGTTGGGAGCTTGCAAAAGAGGAATTAAAACAACTACAGGAACAGAAAGGGCAGTTACAACACACTTGGGGGCAACTCAAACAGAAACTCAGTGATGCAGAAAAACAACAACAACAAGCGCAAAAGGCAGCAAACCAAGGTGTCCCAGAACAAGCCAGAGAACTGTTGCTACAGCGTATAGGAGAAACACCTCGGTTGGAGGATGCTTATCTTACTGCTGTGGAAAAAGAGCTAGAGCGTTTAATTGAACATACCAGCAACCAAAATACCTCAGCAAAAAATAGCGCAACGTACATTATTGGTCAGTTTCGTGGCAAGGATAAATGGTCACATATTGCATTACAACGTGAATGGGCAGTTGGTTTGGCCGCATTGGATGATTGCGTTGCCTATTTTCATGAACTAGAAAAGGAAGGTTTGCCTGCCTTAGTTGAACAGTTTGAACAGCGTCTGCAAAAACATACCATGCAGTCTTTAAGTGTGATTCAGAATCGCCTTGAGGCAGATAGAGAAGAAATTACTGACCGTATTGCCATAATTAATCAGGTTTTACGGCGTACAGAATTTAAGTCTGGCAGCTATCTAAGACTAGGATACAAAAAGGAAAAGTATCCACACGTCATAGATTTTGAGCAAAAACTAAAATGGGTCGTATCTAGTATTAATAGTATTGAATATGAACAACGTTTTAAAAAGTTAGCTGAATTAATTTCTATTTTAGAAAAAGCGAGTAACTCGGTTACAGCGCATACTTTTGAAAGCCAGCGTTTACTTGATCCTCGTCATCAAATGTCTTTCTATGCAGAAGAAGTCGATTTGGCTACAGAAGAAATACGAGATGTTTTGGAGTCATCGAGTGGTAAATCTGGCGGAGAAAAAGAATCATTTGCTGGAACCATTGTGGCAGCGAGTTTGGCTTATGTATTAACACCAGACGGCTATGATTATCCAATCTACAGTACAGTGTTTTTAGATGAAGCTTTTTCAAACACAGCTGAAGCGGTTAGTCGTCGAGTACTCAAAGTATTTAAGGCGTTGAAAATTCATGTCAATTTAATCACACCTTATAAAAACTTGAATTTAGCGCGTGAGTCAGCACGTTCTTTATTAATTGCCGAGCGTGATATTGAGAAACATGAAAGTCATTTATGTGAAATTACTTGGCAGGAAATTGATGAAAAAATGGCGCAAAAACAACAGCAACTGCATAGAGAGGCACAACAGTTTGGGGTGCAGTTAGATGCCTAAAATTGAGAAGTGGGGATTACTTCCAAATACCGTTTTGGGTATTTTGCATAAAAAAGAATGGGAAAATCGTCGAAATTTAAAGCAGCGGTTGTTAAATCAACGTCCTTTTCCAATCGAAATTTCACTGAAAGTGCCCACAGACCAACAAGCTAGAGATAATTTGGGTCATTTTCATGCTTTTTTTAAGGCGTGGACAGATTTTGCTTATCCTGAACTGGTTGAATGGCAAGAACGGCAGTATCGACAACTTTCAGAACAACGTGTTCCAGTAAAGTTACGAATTTTTTCTTTACAGCAGCTTACTGAGCTTTTAGGAACAGAGCAACAACTTGAAAACTGGTTGGATAAAATATCCAGCTTTTTGAAGCAGTCTTTTGTGCATGATCGTCATCAGCACCGTTTATTTCAAACTTTAATTCATCATTTAGAGCAGATAGAACGCTATAGCCAACAAGAATGGCAATGGTTGATTCAGCTGATTGAACAGCTGAAACCGAATATGGGGGCAGGGCTTTATTTAAGGGCCTTGCCATTAAGCGCTGTAAACACGAAGTTTCTTGAGCAGAACTTATTGCTGACGGAGGCAATTTGCAATGTACTTTATGATGATGAGATCGTACTGGCTGGAGGGTTGTTGGCATGGCTAGATTGCTTAGATAGCCCCAAAGGTTGGTTGACGATCAAACCCGTCTGCCCAAATGTGCAGGAAAAATTGGGAGGACTCCCCGTTTTTCAATTGTCCACAGAGGTGCTAGATCAATTTGAGTTACCTGCGGAACGAATAATTGTAGTTGAAAATATTCAGTCAGGTTTAGCGTGCCCTTACTTGGAAAATAGTATTGTGGTTTGTGGTGGGGGTAAAAATATTACATGGATGAAGGCCAAGTGGTTACAGTATAAACAGGTTTTTTATTGGGGAGATATCGACTCTGAAGGTTTAAATATTTTAAGTATGGTTCGGCAAAAAATTCCACACGTGATTGCTTTAATGATGGATGAAGCCACAGTTTTACAGTTCCAAAATCATATGGTGGATGAACCAGACTCTATTTTTAGTGAGCCACAATATCTCACTGCTGACGAGTTAAAATTATTTCATGATTTGCGTGCACAGACATTTAAAAATAGGCGTTTAGAGCAAGAGCGCATTTCGGTTGATTGGGTGCATCGTTATTTAGAGTTACTTTGAAAATTAATTTGATTGATAATAAGGGGTGAACCGTACCGGGTTTGTCGGAGACCAACTTTCTTGAGAGAATGTTCCAATGACAAAATTAAAATATACCCCTGAAATCAGAGAAAGAGCGGTTCAATTATTGATTGAATCTGAAAAAGATTATCCTTCTACTTGGGCTGCAATCACAGCTATTGCACCTAAGATTGGTTGTACTCCTGAAACATTGCGTGTTTGGTATTTAAAGCATATGGATCAACTAAATCCTGCCAAAGTACAACAGATATCTGACCAAGAAAAAATGAAGCAAATGGAACGTGAAATTAAAGAATTAAAACGTGCCAATGAAATTCTACGTAAAGCAGCCGCTTTTTTCGCTCAGGCGGAGCTCGACCGCCCACACAAATAATGGTGGATTTTATCCAGAACAATAAAGATCGATATGGTGTTGAAGCGATTTGTAGAATTTTACCGATTGCAGCTTCGACCTATTATCGGGCTTTAGATCTCGTTGATAACCCAGAACATCGAGCGAAACGTGCTCTGCATGATTTACATCATGCAGAGCAAATCAAACGTATTTGGAAAGAAAGTTTAGGTCGATATGGTGTGCGTAAGGTCTGGCAACAATTGAAACGTGAAGGTTATGTTATCGCACGTTGTACAGTTGCTCGATTGATGCAGAAGCTAGGTATACAAGGTGTTTGGCGTGGTAAGAATAAACAAACCACCCGTAGCCGAGATGATCAAAAACGAGCAGATGACTTAGTAAAACGCAATTTTAATGCAGATCATCCTGACCCTTGCGAAGCAGTGCTTCTCAGGTCGCTGACTTCACGTATATTCAAACTCATTCAGGCTGGGTCTATACCGCCTTTATTATTGATGTGTTCTCGCGAGCAATTGTTGGATGGAAAGTATCAACACGTATGAATACAGATATGGTGCTCGATGCACTGGAGCAAGCATTGCATGATCGAGGCATGCCAAAGAACGTGATTCATCATAGTGACAGAGGCGTGCAATATCTTTCCATTCGTTATACCAATCGTTTAGAAGCAGCAAATTTACGAGCATCAGTCGGTACGACTGGTGATTCATACGATAATGCTTTGGCTGAAACGGTGAATGGCTTATACAAAACAGAGGTGATTGAATATTTAAAAGCGGATTGGCAAGGTTTAGCGGATGTACAACTTGCGACACTAAACTGGGTAGATTGGTTCAATAAAAAGCGTGTACACAGTGCACTGGGTTATGTATCACCTTTTGAGTTTGAAGCAATGTACTATGATAAGATTAACCCGTTAGGTCAGGTGGCCTAACTTAAATAAAAAAGTCTCCGACAAACCCGGTACGGTTCATCCACAATTTAACTATAAATACTGTGCAAATAAAGATAGAACTCAGCCAAAAAAGCAGGCGGTATTTAATCGGCCTGGTTATGAAGGTTATGTGGACACCAAAAAACAATATAAATCGCAAGATTTATCGCAACTTTTGCCTTGGTCTAATAATGAACTGGTGGTTGATGCCAGACTTAGATTCAATGCCAATACCTGCGACTTTACAAAATATGATGATGAACAAATTCAAAAGTTTAATCAGGACTTTTTTGCTTCAGAAGGTGAACAACTCTTTTCTAATATTCAGGTGAATGCAGCTTTGCTAACGGAACAGTTATATAAAGATACATGTCTAAGAGATATGCAAAATCAGGAAGTATATAGCTTTGATGTTGAGGATGATGAATTATCTATTTATCAGCATTTTCCAGATTCCGTAGAACTGAATATTCAGACTGGAAAATATGAGCAAGCTGTTAAAAGTGTCACTTTTAATATTGAACCAGTTCCTGATAATGCTTGGTTGAGTTTATCACCTGCGCAACTCAAGGAGCTAACATTAGAGTATGGGCTTGCAGTGCAAGAGGGATGTAAGTTGTCTTTGTCTGTTTATAATGACCAAAGCCCGCAGTGGATATACCATCTTGGGTTCGGGGTTTATCACTGATCTGTTATTGATTAAATTTTATATGTATTTCCAGATTGCTTTTGATTAAATCGGATGGTTTATATTCAATTCAATAAATGAATATTATGCTCAATCCTATTTTGGATCATTTGGAGAGTTTCAGATCTAATTTGTTCAGGTAATAGATCATGAGCAATCTTCGTAAATCGGCTGGCAACTTCGCAAATTGAGTTAATCATTTCATCAACCTCTTGAATAGAAAGCTCTGCTTCCTGAATGCCCAGTTTGACAATGGCAGACCGAGTAATATCCAGTGCTTCACCCATAATATCCATTTGATGATATCCACCTGGGCCTTCACAGAAAGTAACGTCGTAGGCTGGGGCGAGTTTCCATTGTCCATTTTGAGACATTAAAAACGAAAAGTTTTTGCAATGATCATCTCGATTATTGAACACCACATTGAAAACAGCGCGCTTGAATGCAATCGCTTTTTCGCGAATATCATTGGTGCAAAAGTGTGTAGCACGAAGAAAGTTGCTGTAGTCTAAACTCCCAGGTGATTTAAAATCAGCCCCTGTAAAGGCAGCTAAACTTTGCATAGGGATGCGCATGCCATCGCAGCGGTCAAATCTTTTTGAGGCAAATGCAGTTAGGCCATTCGGAAGAGTGAAGTATTGGGTGTCTGGGGTGTCAATATGACAATGACGCAAACATTCTGCATAAACAGTTTCAATTGCACAAACTTCAGGATGCTCTTGCTGAGCGGGAAATTTGATCAGCCAAGCTTCATGTTGATGTGAGTGAACTGTTGAGAATTCATTAGTGACAGGATCACGATAGACGAGTGCTTTTGGCCTTGCACCTTGTGGTGATCCACCCATAACTAATAAATGCTGTAAAAATTCAGCACCTTCTCCTTTGAGAACTTCCTGGACTTCTTGAGCGAGTCTTAGCAATGGAATATTTTCAGCTAATGTTAACTCGGATGCTGAAGGTTCAAAGGATAATGCCCCCATTGCATGTGTACTAATATACGTGAGGCGTTCTAAAGGCCCAACTCGTGCTGGATTAAGTCCATTTTTTTTAAATAAGCGATCCATCAGGAGCATGCCCCAGCCATCGGGTAAGGCATCGTATATAGGGCCTGGTAATCCCATTTGATGTGCAGGAAAGTTCTTTCTTAATGGGTCACCTTTTAGCGGAAGTAGGTAAGATGAAAGCTCTAAACCTTTACTAATTGCTTCTGCGCTGTATTCAAAAGCAATCAATGGTCGACCTGTGATTGCAGTTGAGGAAACTAGTGTGCCCCAAAGCCAATATTCGCCCCATCCATTGTAGTAAACATCAAGTTTTTTGAGCATGGATTCATTTCCTTTTGATACGTTGGCGAGCCGTATTACTCTCATAGCGGAGCATGTCATCTACACTATTTAAATGTGGTTTGAAAAGTTCCTCTAATTCTTTTAATCGGCCGAGCACCATGGCAACACGTACTAAATTTTCAAATGAAACATTTCGACCAGCTTCTAGATTAGATACAGTATTCACACCAATACCCGCACGCGCAGCAACATCTGCCTGAGTCATTTCCAGATAAAGACGTTCTTTACGAAGCCTCTCACATAATAAAGCAACAACTTCTTCAGGTTTTTTGAATATTAAATCCATAATATTGTGTTTTACATTGTGATATCACCATTAAAACACAAAAAAATGGATTTATGAAATTATGCCAGTTGGTCGATAATGAGATGCTTGATTGGCTGATGAGATTCTATTGGATTAAAGAAATCTAATGATTTTAATGCATTTATTTTTTGCAACTACCTACGAATATGTCGTATTTGGGGCCCGAAACTGTGAAATAAAAGATAATAAAGAAAGTATGATTGGGGATAACATAATATAAAATCAATAAAAAAGCCCCTATCTTTCGATGGGGGCTTTTTGAATCTGGAGCGGGAAACGAGACTCGAACTCGCGACCCCAACCTTGGCAAGGTTGTGCTCTACCAACTGAGCTATTCCCGCATGCGGTGTATAATACATGATGCAAAAATAGGGTCAATCATTTTTTGCATGTCATTGTACTGACTGAATAAATAAACAACATTTTTAGAAAATAGTGTGGTTAAATGACTTAGGTTATTTGTTTTTATAAAAGTTTTCATTGTCTGCAAAAGTTTCAATATCGCTTGCTATGCACTGTAGTTATGCGAAAAATAAAAGTATCAGACATAAAAAATCCGCAGTACTAAATTTCTAAAAATGAAGCCGACTGCGGATTTTTTAGGTGATTCAAAATAATTTTATTAAATTTAAATCATTGAATTTAATCAATATTATTCCACTGTTACGCTTTTTGCCAAGTTTCTAGGCTGGTCGACATCTGTACCACGTAAAACCGCCACATGGTAAGACAACAACTGCACAGGAATACTATACACAATTGGCGCAAGCAACGCGCTGACCTGTGGTACATAAACCACATGCTGGCGTTCTTTATCTGCAGGAATGCCGCTGTGTTCATCTGCAAATACAAACAGCTCACCACCACGTGCCTGTACTTCTTCCATATTGGATTTCAGTTTATCCAGCATGTCATCTTGCGGTGCTAAAATCACCACAGGCATGTCATTATCGACCAATGCCAATGGGCCGTGCTTTAATTCACCCGCAGCATAACCTTCTGCGTGAATATATGAAATTTCTTTCAGTTTCAAAGCACCTTCCAAGGCAATTGGGAATTGTGTGCCACGACCCAAGAACAAGCAGTGATTTTTCTCTACAAACAATTCAGACAAACGTAAAATTGCCGTATCATTTTGCAAAGTATCTAAAATCACTTTTGGTGTGTGCCATAAGCCTGCAATAATTTCAGCTGTTTCTGTCGCTGCAATTGCATTTTTCACCTGACCAATTTTGAGCACCAATAGCATTAATGCTGCCAATTGTGTCGTAAAGGCTTTGGTCGATGCCACACCAATTTCAGGGCCTGCGAGTGTCAACAAACTATGATTGGTTTCACGCACCATAGATGAAGTTGCCACGTTACAAATGGTCATGGTGCTAATATTTAAGCCTTTTGCAGCAGCACGTTTTTGCGTATCACGTAAAGCAGCTAAAGTATCTGCAGTTTCACCAGATTGTGAAATGCACACATACAATGTGTTATTCACAATGACTGGGGTGCGATAACGGTATTCGCTGGCAATTTCCACATGACATGGCAAGTTAATTAGCTGTTCAAACCAGTATTTTGCAATCATCCCTGCATGGTAGCTGGTACCGCAGGCAATAATCTGTACCTGTTGAATCTTGGCAAAATCAAGTTCAGCATCTTTCAGGAAATCTTCACGTAAAGCGTTGCCATTTAATGCTTGTGAAATGGTTTGTTGAATTGCTTCAGGCTGCTCATAAATTTCTTTGAGCATGTAGTGTTTATATTCACCTTTCGATGCATTGCTTACAGTTGCATCCAACTCTTTTACAGGGCGTTCAACCGTTTGACCGTTTACAAAAACTTCAATGCTGTCGCGGGTTAAGCGGGCGATATCACCTTCTTCCAAATACATAAAACGGTTGGTGATCGGCAATAACGCCAATTGGTCTGAACTGATAAAGTTTTCGCCAATACCGACACCAATCACCAAAGGAGAACCTTCACGTACCGTGATCAATTCATCTGGATAATCGGTATGGATAATTCCCAGAGCATAAGCACCTTTCAGTTGAGGCACGACTTGCTGTACCGCAACCAATAAATTCGGTGCAGTTTTAAGAGCATGGTTGACCAAGTGCGCAACCACTTCAGTATCCGTTTGAGAGCTGAACATATAGCCTAAAGCTTCTAGCTCATCTTTCAGTTCTTGATAATTTTCGATAATACCGTTGTGTACGACAGCAACATTGCCAGAAATATGCGGATGTGCATTGTTTTCTGTCGGTTTGCCATGTGTTGCCCAACGTGTATGGGCAATACCGAGTGAACCTGTGACTTGAGAATCTAGTACTGCTTGCTCAAGATTTGCTACTTTACCGACACGACGCTCACGCAAGACCTGACCTTGACTAATCAATGCCAAACCTGCGGAATCATAACCGCGATATTCTAAACGCTTTAAACCTTCAATGAGGATATTGGTAATACTACGTTCTGCAACGCCACCGACAATACCGCACATAGGAACTTCCTCTTATTTTTTCAATTTCTGTGGACGTTGATAATTTTCTTTAGTGAACTGTTTAGAACGTTCCACAGCTAAACACTGTTCTGCAACATCACGGGTAATGGTCGAGCCTGCGCCTACCGTTGCACCATTGGCAATGGTGACAGGTGCAACCAATGAACTATTTGAACCAATAAAGACTTGGTCACCAATAATGGTTTTAAATTTATTGGCACCATCATAATTGCAAGTAATCGTACCTGCACCAATATTGCTGCCTGCACCCACTTCGGCATCACCTAAGTAGGTAAAGTGGTTGGCTTTGGAGCCTAAACCAATTTGACTGTTTTTCACTTCAACAAAGTTGCCAATATGCACTTCATTGGCCAATACCGCGCCCGGACGTAAACGTGAGAATGGACCAATTTGCGCAGCTTCACCTACAACCGCTTGGTCAAATACGCTATACGGCTGAACTTTAGTGCCCGCAGCAATTTTGGTGTTTTTGAGGATACAACCTGCACCAATTTCTACGCCATCACCCAGTTCGCAATCGCCTTCAATAATTACGTTAATATCAATGCGAACGTCTTTACCTGCAGTGAGATTACCACGTAAATCAAAACGGGTTGGGTCAATTAAATGCACACCTTGTTGCATGAGTTGCTTGGCTTGGAAGTTCTGGAACTCGCGTTCTAATGCAGCCAATTGCACACGGTCATTCACGCCTTCTACTTCAAAAGCCAGTTGAGGTTCTACCGATGCAACTTCTAAGCCATCGGCAATTGCCATCGCCACAATATCGGTCAGGTAATATTCACCCTGCGCATTGTTATTGCTCAGTTTTGGCAGCCATTCATGTAATTTGGCATTGCTGACGCAGTAAATACCCGTGTTAATTTCCTGAATTTGACGCTGGGCTTCAGACGCATCTTTATGTTCAACAATCGCTTGAATTTTACCGTTTTCACGTACAATACGACCATAACCCGTGGCATCAGCAAGGGTAAGTGTCACCAAGCCAATTTGGGTTTCACGTGAAACATCGAGTAGCTTTTGTAAAGTTTGCTCTGTAATACAAGGTACATCTCCCGATAAAATCAGTGATACACCTTCACGTGGTAAAACAGGCAAAGTCACTTTGACTGCGTGACCTGTGCCCAACTGTTCAGCTTGTTCGACCCACTGTACCTGTTCATGCGCAAACGCATTTTGCACCAAAGCACCGCCATGACCGTAAATGGTAATTATATGATCTGCTTGTAATTTTTTTGCGGTATTAATCACGTGACCCAAGAGTGGGCGTCCTGCAAGAGGTTGTAATACTTTTGGTAAATTTGAACGCATGCGCGTGCCTTTACCTGCTGCAAGAATAATCACGGTGGTAGACATGTTGAATCCTAGTGATGGCTAAACCAAAGTAAAAGATAAATAAATATAAATACATAATGCGGCCCAAAGACCCGCAATAATATCGTCCAGCATGATGCCAAAACCACCTTCGACCTGACGATCAATGACACGTATTGGCCAAGGTTTCCACACATCAAATAGTCGGAATAGGGCAAAACCCACAATTACCCAGACCCAGCTGATTTGATTGATAAAAATCAGGGGTAAAAAGGTAATCGATTGTCCTGCAAATTCATCCCAAACAATACGACCATCATCATGTACGCCCATAACCTGTGCAGTACGTCCACAGATATATATGCCAACGAGGGACATGATGGCAATGGCAAAAAGGCTTGGAATGAAACCAAGCGCGAACCAAATGGGAATGAACAGTAGGGCAAAGGCCGAACCAAAGGTACCGGGAGCTTTGGGTAGTAGACCTGAACCGAAGCCAACACCACAGCATACAATCAGTCGGTCAGTCCAAGACATGGCTTTGAAATTAATCGCGGGTTTTTGCAAAGTGTTGGTATCCATGAAAATGAAGTGAACGATCTACGCCATTCTGTTCAAAGCTTAAGCGGTTTTGATTGTTAATTTTGCCAATAATATGAATAGGGGTATTCAGCGGTTTTTGCAAAAGCTGCTGATAATTTTGTGGGCTTATTGTAAAGCATAACTCATAGTCATCGCCACCTGCCAAGGCATATTGCCACTGCTTTTGTTGTGGTAATTCGGTTAATGCAGCATCTATAGGCAGTTGGCTGAGTTCAATACAAGCACCGACCTGAGAGGCTTTGAGAATATGCCCTAAATCTTGTGCCAAGCCATCTGAAACATCAATCATGCTTGAAGCCAGACCTTTGAGTTGTTGTCCAAGTTGACAACGTGGTGTTGGGTAGTCGAGACGTTGTTTTAAAGGATGATCGAGATGATCTAAACCAAAAGCGGCATCACCGACTTGTCCGCTGACGCAAATATAATCACCGACTTGCGCGCCTGAACGTGGAATGGCATGTCCTTGTTCAATCCAGCCTAAGGCGGTAACGGAAATGGTGAGATGCGGGCTTTGTGTGGTATCTCCACCAATTAAACTTACCCCAAATTGATCGCAACAATCATGTAAACCCTGACTAAACCCTTTGAGCCAGTCGTGATCAATTTGGGGTAGGCTCAATGCCAATAATATACTGTGTGGGGTGGCACCCATGGCGGCAATGTCAGATAAATTGACCGCAACCGATTTCCAACCAATCGCATGTGGGTTGGTATCGAGGGGGAAATGTCGTCCAGCGACTAAAGTGTCGGCACAAATGACCAATTGTTGTTGCGGCGGAGGGGTGAGCAGAGCTGAGTCATCACCGACACCTAAATCGACTGCATCGGGACGCGGTCTGTTGAAATAGGTCTCAATAATGGAAAACTCAGCCATACAACAATCGACTCAATACTTTGAATTAGTTGCTTTGTTGCTTTTCTGCTGCACGTAAGCTGTTGGCAAGACGGTCTAATACACCATTGATGTATTTGTGGCTGTCTGCACCACCAAAGTGTTTTGCCAATTCAATCGCTTCATCCAATACCACACGGTATGGAATTTCCAGATGTTGTTCTAACTCATAAGCACCTAAACGTAAGGTGGCGAGTTCAACACCATCGAGGGCTTGAATGTCACGATCAAGAACAGGCACCAGTAATGCATCCAATGCTTCATGATTGGCAACCACTTGAGTCAACAATTCATGATAATAGCCGAGATCCACTTTGTGCATGGCATTTTCCACACGGGTACGTGCTTCAATTTCATGTACTGGATTGTGGCTCATCTGCCATTCATAAATACCTTGCACAGCAAAACGACGTGCTTTACGTTTTGCTGCATAAGTTGCTTGAAGTGTTTGCGACATAGCGTTAAATAGCCTTTAACAAGTTAACCATTTCAATTGCAGTTAAGGCAGCTTCACTTCCTTTATTACCTGCTTTTGTTCCAGAGCGTTCAATTGCTTGTTCAATACTATCCGTAGTCAATACACCGTTAATCACAGGTAAGCCAGTATCTAAACCAACCACACCTAAGCCTTTGGCACATTCGCCTGCAACAAAGTCAAAGTGTGGAGTGCTACCGCGAATCACTGCGCCGAGTGCAATAATGGCATCATAACCATTCGATGCAGCTAATTTTTTAGCCACAACAGGAAGTTCCCAAGCGCCTGGTGCATGAACAACGGTGATATTATCCTCTGATACGCCATGACGTTTCAATGTGTCAATTGCGCCATCAAGCAAATGCTCAACCACAAAACTATTAAAACGACCGACTAAAATCGCATAACGGCCTTCGCTAGCGAGATGTAATAAACCTTCAATACGGCGAATTGCCATAGCAACCTCGATTATTTCTCTGATGTTGGATCTGCGGTGATATATTCCACCACTTCTAAGTTAAAGCCTGATAAAGCATTGAAACGTAATGGTGAGCTGAGTAGCTTCATTTTTTCAACGCCTAAATCACGTAAAATTTGTGCACCCACGCCAATGGTTTGATATTGCTGAGACAATGCAGCATTAGCTTTGCCCTGTTTCGGGGTTTTTAGGCTATCTAGCGCAGGGCCTAAGTCTTGTAACTGTCCCTGACCAATCCACACCAAAACACCACGTTCACTGTCTGCAATTTCTTTAAGCGCACGGTCTAAATTCCAAGTAGCGGAACCGTCTGCTTTGTTTAGTTTAAGCAAGTCACGTGTTGGATTAAAACCATGCACACGGACTGTGGTCACACCTTCTTTAGGCTCACCTTTGACCAATGCCAAGTGAATATCTGGGTTACCCAATTCACGGTAGCGATACAAGTCAAATGTGCCATATTCGGTGTCAATGCTTTGCTGATCTAGACGCTCTACAGTTTGCTCATTGGTCATACGGTAGTGGATTAAATCTGCAATGGTACCAATTTTGAGGCCATGCTTTTCAGCAAAAACTTCTAAATCTGGACGACGCGCCATGGTGCCGTCTTCATTGATAATTTCACAAATTACCGATGCAGGCTCTAAACCTGCCAAACGGGCAAGATCACAACCTGCTTCGGTATGTCCTGCACGGTGCAATACACCACCTGGCTGTGCCATGAGTGGGAAAATATGCCCAGGCTGAACAATATCGGCAGGCTTGGCATGTGCAGCGACAGCGGTTTGAATGGTATGCGCACGTTCTGCGGCAGAAATACCCGTGGTAATGCCTTCAGCAGCTTCAATCGACAAAGTAAAGTTCGTACCGTGTTGTGCACCATTGGCATCAACCATTAACGGTAGGTTTAATTGCTGGCAACGGTCACGACTTAAGGTTAAGCAAACAAGACCACGCGCGTGTGTGATCATGAAGTTGATATCTTCAGGGCGAACGTGGGTTGCGGCAATGACTAAATCACCTTCATTTTCACGATCTTCATCATCCATGAGGATGACCATTTTTCCTGCACGGATATCTGCTACAAGCTCTTCGACAGTATTGAGCGGCATCAACCTTCACCTTCTTATTTGTCTGAAACGACATTGAATGAGAGAGATGCATAGTCTAACGGTTTTTTACCTGTTTTGCCTATGCTTATCATTTTCATTGCGTGACTTATGGTTATACACAGTGTCATCAGGCTTGGAAAGAGGTGAAAAGGAGGATTTGCTGCGTTGCTGTAGATTGTTTAGGCAATTAAGATGAAATGCAAAATCTGTGAAAAATAAAACTGTAGAGGGCATAGGATATTATCGCCCTCATTCTCGCCTTCACTTGAGCCCAGTTGGGTTTTGGGAGAAGGCAAGAATCAGAGATGAGATAATTCATTAAATTCAGGTATAAGAGAATTTCTGTTTAGCGCTCACGTAAGGCTTCTTTGGCTTTGTTGAATGGTTTGATCAGATAATCCAACACCGTTTTTTCACCCGTTTTAATATCGACTGTTGCGACCATGCCCGGGGTATATCAAACGCTTGTCCTGCTTTGTTGCTGAGTTTGTTTGAATCGGTACGAATATAAACCCTTATCTTGGGATATTTTCTATTTCATATTACATCTTGTTTTGAGCGTTTTGGTTGTAAAATAAAACTGATTAAAAAATCCACAAAATGATCAACCTTTTTGACTGAGCGCTGAAAACATAAAAAATAAACGCTTTTCTGTGATTAATTGCACAATAAATGCAAAAAAGTCATGTCTTGCATATCCTTAATTGTCTTTGTGTGGTTAGAATATAACAACTGTGCCCAAGATCTCTCACGTCTGTTATGAATATATTAATCGTTGATGATCATCCGCTGTTTCGCCATGCCTTAATTCAGGCGGTTCGTTATAGCTTACCGCAAGCTCAAATTCATGAAACTGCTGCAGTTAATGAATTGTACGAACGTTTGGAAAATGGACCTGAGCCTGATCTTGTTTTATTGGACTTGAATTTACCAGGGGCATCGGGCTTTTCTGCATTGGTGCATGTGCGTGCGCAATATCCATCTATCCCAATTATTGTGGTGTCCGCTCACGAAGAAGCATCGATTATTCAACGTTCAATTGCGCATGGGGCGATGGGTTATATCCCAAAATCGGCACATCCGAGCCATATTGGTGAAGCAATTCGTCAAGTTTTAGAAGGTGAGATTTGGTTGCCGCCAAACTTGGCTGCGAATGTTAACTTTGACCCTCGCGCTGCAGATGAAACAGCTTTGGCTGAACGTATTCAGTCTTTAACACCACAGCAATTCCGTGTATTGATGATGGTGGCAGAAGGTTTGTTGAATAAGCAAATTGCCTATGAATTAGATGTTTCTGAAGCGACGATTAAAGCGCATGTGACCGCAATTTTCCGTAAATTGGGTGTGCAAAATCGTACTCAGGCGGTATTGGCAATCAATGCGTTAAATATTGAAGAAAAGAAAATGTAAGATGTGACTGATCTGTAAAAGATGAGTTTAAAACCGCTGTGTTGATCTGGAAGATTGAGCAGCGGTTTTTTTATTGGGTGGGTGGTTGGCTGATTATGACCTTTTTAAAAAGCTAATTCGCTTTAGGATGTGACATTTAGCGTTCAGGTTGTTGATGTGCTTAAAACCTAAAAGGAATATTGTCTTATTCCTTTAGCTGTATGGCATAAACATATTCAGGCTTTCATGTCGATAAAACTGACAAAAAATCGACATGAGAGAGTTGTCATGTCGATGACATAAACATATTCAGGTTGTCATGTCGATAAAATGGGTAAAAATCAACATGAGCTGAATAGCTATCAGTCTAATGCAGGCGATATGCTTCTTTCAGATTCTTAGGCTTTGATTGTATCTGTACCCATAAATCCAATAGTGTGAAGTTGTCCGCAGCGGGAAAACCCGCCACTAATAAGAAATACATAGAAGGACGAATATATTTTAATAGTAATAGATGAATGGTGATTTGAATAAATCATACCTAAGTGAGTAGGGGGCTTTCCCCTATATGGGTTCAACTTTTAGAATTCACGATAACCAAGCCCGCCAGCCGTGATATGTGCTAGATTTCGATCATAGGTAATTATTTGGCTTTCTTTTCCGATGGTTTTATTTTTCTGACTTGAGCATCTGTAAGCATTGCAATGATTCCACAGAATTGGGGGTATAATTTTGGGGGTAATTTATTATACCCCTAGTTATACCCCCAACAAGATCAAGCTTGCAATAGATAAAGTAGATTGCATTAGACATAAAAAAAGCTTAAACCCTTTAGATTTAAGCCTTTTGGTATTCCATAGGACATCGTAGGAATGAATCTTGGCGGTGAAAGAGGGATTCGAACCCTCGATACGCTATTAACGTATACACACTTTCCAGGCGTGCTCCTTCAGCCACTCGGACACTTCACCATAGGCGGTGGATAATAACCAAAAAATAGTACAAAGCCAAGTTGAAACATTTGATTTAGAGAAAAACTTTCAGCGTAGTGCTATGATTCTCAAAAATACCGTCTAAATCGAAGACACCTATGCAAAGTACTGCAAAAAAAGCAGCCTTACCCGTCATTACCTTGGCTGCACTCGGAGTTGTATTTGGGGATATCGGAACCAGTCCTCTGTATGCCTTCAGACAAACTTTTTTAACGGCGCATCTTGCAATTACCCAAGCCAGTGTATTGGGAATTTTATCCCTAATTTTCTGGTGCATGATGCTCACCATCAGCTTCAAATACGTCACCATTATTATGCGTGCCGATAACAATGGCGAAGGCGGGATCATGTCATTATTGGCATTGAACCTGCGCACCACCCGTATTGCCGAAGACAAAAAAATCTTCCTGATCGCACTTGGCTTTATTGGTGCATCCCTGTTCTTTGGCGATGGCATTATCACCCCCGCCATTTCAGTATTGTCTGCCATTGAAGGACTAAGTATTGCCACGCCTATCTTTAATCAATGGCTCGTACCGCTCTCCATTGGTATTTTGGCAGGACTGTTCATTGTGCAGCGTCATGGTACAGGTACGATGGGCAAATTTTTTGGCCCACTGACTTTGCTGTGGTTTTTAGCCATTGGCGGTGCAGGGCTGCTCAGTATCATCCAAACCCCATTTGTATTGGCCATGGTCAGTCCACACTGGGCGTTTAACTTTGTAGTAGAGCAACCCTTTGTTGCATTTCTCACCATGGGTGCGGTGATTTTAACCATGACGGGTGGCGAAGCACTCTATGCCGATATGGGGCATTTTGGGCGGATGCCTATTCGCCTCGCGTGGTTTTTGATTGTCTTACCTTGCTTGTTATTGAATTACGCAGGACAAGGGGCATTATTGCTACGTAACCCTGCAGCGATTGAAAATCCGTTCTATATGTTGGTGCCTGAATGGGGCTTATACCCGATGATTGGTTTAGCCACAGCTGCAGCGGTGATCGCTTCTCAAGCGGTGATCACAGGGGTATTTTCAATGGTCAATCAGGCCATTCAATTGCGTTATTTACCACGCCTGACTGTACGTCACACGTCCGATGTTGAACGTGGTCAAATCTATTTGCCATTCATTAACTGGGCCTTATTTATTTCGGTGCTTATCTTAATTTTATTATTTGAAAATAGTGCCAGACTTGCCAGTGCTTATGGCGTGGCAGTGACCATGACCATGCTGTGTGGCACGATTTTAATTTCAGTGCTGGCCTATGGTTTTTGGCGTTGGCCGATGTGGAAAGTTGCCCTTTTTGCAGTGCCATTTTTAACCCTAGATTTAATTTTTGTGGCTTCGACCTCGCTCAAAATTGTGTCAGGGGGATGGGTGCCAATTTTAATTGGCGCCATCATGTATACCATTTTAATGACGTGGAAAGATGGTCGTGCATTGGTTTTCAATCGTTTGGAAAAAGATGCCTTGCCGATAGACCTATTCATTCACAGTATTAGTATGGGCAATGAAACCAAATTTGTCCCTGGCGATGCGATTTTCTTGACAGGTACGCCTAACATTGTGCCACATGCCATGTTGCATAATATTAAGCACAACAAGGTGTTACATGAACGCAATATCATGGTAACGGTCATCACGCGTGATATTCCATTTGTTGCGCAGCAAGATCGGATTCAAGTCGAAAAACTGGATGATCGTTTTTATCGGATTGCCATGTATTACGGTTTTAAAGATCAGCCAAATATTCCAAATGCCTTGAAACAAGCCTATGAACAGCTTGAGTTTGAATTCGATATGATGCAAATGAGCTTCTTTATTTCGCGTGATCGAATTGTGCATACGGTGGGCGATGGCATGTCACCGTGGCGTGAAAAACTGTTTATTTCAATGCAGCGCAATACCAGTCCTGTGAGTGATTTCTATCAAATTCCAACCAACCGTGTGGTGGAATTGGGTAGTCAAATCGAAATTTAAAAACTGCTCAATAGATTTTAAAAAAACCAGCATTATAAAGTGCTGGTTTTTTATTTTTAGCTCAAGATTGGTCTTAAACAGATCTTATTGTTCCGTATCACTTGGTTGTAGATGGCTTAAATCTATATCGTTTACATCTGCGCCCTGTGCCGCAGGTGCTGTGGTTTCAAGCCGTTCAGTCGTGGGCAGATTGACTGCTGCTTGTTCAGATGCAGCAGGGTTTTGTGGTGCAGCATTTAGCGCTTCTGCGGTGACATCCACATCATCGCCAGCATTTACAGGTAAATCGGCTGAAGATGACAATAATGGCGCAGAGGTGGCTTGTATGTGTTGTTCGCTCACTTGCTCTGCCTGCGCTGCGTGTTGCAGTTCGGATTCAGTCCCGACAGGCATCGTCATCGGTACATTGTCTTGAGCCAGATTGGCTTGTTCGGCTGAAATTTGGTTTGCAGGCTGTTGCGCTATATTTTCTGCTGGACTTGTTAAGTTTGTATCTGTACTCGGTACAATGCGTATCTGACCATTGGCGATTAATTCTTGTAGTGAGCCTGCTTGCCCATTAATCGTGGTGCTTATTTTGACTTTAGATAAACTTTCTAAAGTATCACCTGCTTGAATGGGTGGTTCGGCAAAGGCAGAAATGCTGATACTGCTACCAACCAAAGCACAAGCAAAAAGATGAAAACGCATGTATTTCTCCATCAAAAATCGCAAAAATAAAGTTAAAACCAATTTAAATCGTCAATGACATCCAGCTAGAGCAGCGCAATGCGCTTGGGTGTCGCTGAGCGATGTTTTTAAGGTGTATTTAGCTTGGCAGATTCGCTAAAACGGATGCAATCAAATCTACCAAACTTGATCTAGACTGATGTCAAAAGTGCTTAAAACTCAGGCTGTGTATGGCTTTTGTGGTGTTATGGCGCGGGTTTTGTTTAATTGTTAGACGAACAAGAGGTGCTTCATATACAAGCTGTGAGTGGATTGTTAAGCTCGGGCAAACTCTGCGGATTTAGAGCGAAGTCACAGTAACGGTTATGGCAAGAAAACGGCGCAATTCCAACAACATTTGGACTCAAATTTTTAATCAAAACAGCTTGAAAGTGCTACTCGGTGTAGTGGCAACAGGGAGTTTTGTGATTGCTTTTGGTCAAGAAAAAATTAGCCAGTGGACTTCACTGGTGCCGAGTTCAGGAAATAGTGCTTGCCTAACCCAGTTCTATCGAGAAACGCCGCCCTATTTACTGAAAAATAGCCTGCAAAAAGACAGCTATCCGCTGTGTTTTAATGACTTTAATGTGATGTATTCAGGGGTATCCAAAACCCCGTTATGGGTGGCAGAAGCCTTAACACCAGCGCGTTTGAGTCAGCGGATTCCACGTGAAGATAACTTTCACGAAGAACCGCGCGTCAAAGCCGAGCATCGTGCGACTTTGCTGGATTATCGTGGTTCGGGTTATGACCGTGGACACATGGCACCGAATGCCGACATGACCAACTTGGCAGCCCAGTTTGACAGTTTTTCTTTGGCAAATATGGTGCCGCAAGCCCCTAAAAATAATCAGCAGGTCTGGCGTGAACTTGAAGAAGCCACCCGAGCGGTGGTGACTAAGCAAAAGCAAGATGTGTATGTGATTACGGGGCCAAGTTTTAATGCCAAGCGTCTAAAAACCATTGGGCAGGGCGTTATTGTGCCGACTGCGGTGTATAAAGCTGTGTATATGCCCAAAACAGGCGCGATAGGGGCTTATTACGCGCCCAATAACGACTCGTTACAGGTGCAAGTGGTGAGTGTCTGCTATTTAGAAGAACAGTTGGGCATTAATTTATTCCCACAATTAAGTGAAGAACAAAAGCGCAATACCTATAAATTGCCTTTGACTGCAAATGCTGTAAAAGCCAATACACCGATTGCCTACTCACATTGGGATGCAGAAAGCCAGTGCGCAGAAGATGTATCTGCTGAGCAATTACAAGCCTTGCAAACCGAATTTAAACGCTCAGGCAGTAGTCCTGCATCGGGTGCTAGCATTGATGCAGATACCCAAGATGCAATTGTGAAGCAATTGATTGAAGCTTTATTGCAATATATTTTACAGTTGTTGAAATCTTAAACTGGGTTAAGATGATGGATATTGCATCCTTCATGCTAAGGTGAATTCAATGTTTAAACCGTTTCAAAATGGGACTGAATCACATGCGATTCATGACTTAACCTTAGAAAATGATTTAGATTGCATCAATGTGTATGGCAATTTGCAAATCAGCAAAGATCAGGCGGGTTTACAGGCAGCCAAAGCACTACAGGCTTTTTTGAATGAAGTTGTTGCAACTTTGGAGCAGACTCCGAATCTGCCTGAAAAGTTAGATTGTCCCGAAGCGGGTGAAATTGAAAATCCATTTTTATAATGGATGCCATCTCAAGATATTAAATCTACTTTAATCTGCTCATCTAAGCCATTAAAAAGCCCGCTCAAACGCTTGAACGGGCTTTGTTGTTTTGTGTGTTTTTAGATAAATCCCAGACATCTTGAAAAGCTGTGGATTTAAAGTTTTGAAGATCAGTCTTCAGCTTTTGCCATAGCGCGATACAGCACCGCACCAATCACCGCACCTACAATCGGTGCAACCCAGAAAGCCCAAAGCTGGCTGAGTGCTGCAGTTTCAGCAAAGAACGCCACACCTGTACTACGTGCAGGGTTCACGGAAGTATTGGTTACAGGAATACTGATCAGATGGATTAAGGTCAGTGCCAAACCAATTGCAATTGGAGCAAAACCTGCAGGTGCACGTTTGGCGGTTGCACCCATAATCACCATCAAAAAGCCAGCAGTGAGTACCACTTCAATCAATAATACTGAACTGAGGGCATATTTTCCTGGAGATAAATCACCATAACCGTTGGTCGCGAAACCGCCTGTGCCTGCAAAACCTGCCTGACCCTGTACAATCAGATACAACACCAGTGCGGCCAGAGTCGCACCAATAATTTGTGAAATAATATACGGTGCGAGTTCTTTGGCTTCAAAACGTCCACCTGCCCACAAACCAATACTGACTGCAGGGTTAAATTGACCACCTGAAATGTGCCCAAGTGCATAGGCCGCGGTTAATACGGTCAGACCGAACGCGAGGGATACTGTACCGTACCGGATTTGTCGGAGAGTCAATATTCTGAGATGAGAAGCATTGCTTCGCAAGACGTAGCGAAGCGTAGTGTCCCGATGACAAAATTAAAATATACCCCTGAAATCAGAGAAAGAGCGGTTCAATTATTGATTGAATCCGAAAAAGATTATCCATCGTATTGGGCTGCAATCACAGCAATCGCTCCTAAGATTGGCTGTACTCCTGAAACACTACGTGTTTGGTATCAAAAATATTTAGATAAACAAAATCCAGTTAAAGTACAGCAGCTTTCAGACCAAGAACGTATCAAACAACTGGAACGCGAAAATAAAGAACTGCAACGTGCGAATGAAATTCTACGTAAAGCAGCTGCTTTTTTCGCCCAGGCGGAGCTCGACCGCCCACACAAATAATGGTGGATTTTATCCATAACAATAAGGCGTTAAGCGCATGCGGTGATTCCACCTAGAAAATGAGAAAGCATACAAAGATACAAAGAGCAGCTCGCTAGAGCGAGATAAATGACTTCGAACAGTTAATCTCAGGTAGGACACTATGGAAAAATGATCAGGCTATCATCGGCGCAGTTGGGTTGAAACTAAGATGCATGCACTTGTAGCAGTCCTCAACAGATGTAAGCAATTAGGTAGAGCACTTACCCAAGTTACGCCTTAAATTTGGTTCATTTCGGGGTACTTTGTCTTTCAAATCTTTGTGGAACAAAGCCCATTTGGCTATACATTAACTAAAAAAATAGAGAAAAAAACTATAAAAAATATAAAATGTGAAATTTGCGCATTTGGTGGAAATTGGGTATTATTTTGCTGGAATATTGACCAGTATGTTTGGGCTGGCAAAGTTCTAAGTAGAGATAAAATTTTAAAATACAAAATCCAGAGGGCAGAATAGATGAAAAATAGAGCATTTGTAAAAATAATGATGGTCACGGGTGTCTTAGGTTTAACAGCATGTGGCGGTAGTGACAGTGATGAAACAGGAAACGTACCAGTACCATCAGAGCCAGTTGCCGAGGCTATGGTTCAAAAAAGTGTAGAAGAGCTGACGCTGTTGGATGTGAATAACCTTACCTTAAATGCTGCGTCGATTCAGATTTTAAGTGACGAAGAGTGGAAGAAATTACAAGCAAGTAGTTTGAAAACAGCAACAAATGCAAGTACAGCAGATGATTCTGAACAGCTATTTCCACCGATCAATAGTTTACCGACAGCGACTCATTTTAAAGGTCAAAGTTACCTTGCTAATGCTCAAGGCATCGTTAAACTGCCTAAATTGGCTGCAGGCACATATTATGTTTTGGTCACTAAAAATGGACAGTCTGCAGTTTCGGCATTCTTGATCCATCCTAAAAATACCAATAAGAGCATTGTGTTGAATGTTGTCCTCAACTGCTTAGACCAAGACTGTCAGACCTTAAGTGATGCACCTGTCAATGATGCAGTAGTCGGTACGTTGTCTGGTCAGGTCATTTATAAAGGAAAGCCTTTAGCGAATGCGCAAGTCGCATTATCTGGCGGTGCTGCGACCAATGGTGCATTTGTTAGTGCAATTACCGATGCTAATGGTTATTTCACGCTTTCATTTAACGTCTCCAATACTCTGCTTGAAGCATTGAAAAATGCCACGCTCACTATTAGCAGTGCAGGAACTAATACCATGACAAAAAAAGTTACGGTCATTGCTTCTTCTGCATCGGGCTATCAATTTGAAGTGCTGCCTGAAACGACATCTGCAGATGCGGTATGGCGTGAAACTTTTGAAGCGGACTCTACTACTCGCAATGCATGGACAAGCTCACAGCCAAGTGTGGCGAATGTCGATTGGCAGCTGCTAAACAAAGGTCACAATATTCGTAATAATCAAGTGAATCAGCGTGTGCGCTTAGCGCCAAATGACCAAAGTCAAGGCAAGGTACCTGAGCCACTGCAAGGTAATACGGCATATTGGTATGGTGACAAAGTAAATGGCAACTTTATTGGTGCTTTAAGTGATTCATCTACGGCTCCAGAGTTTGATGGCGGCACCTCGCAGCATGACAATAGGGGAGAATTGATTTCACCTGTGATTAATCTAAGCCAGTATCAGGCGCCTTTGAGTTTAAGCTTTAAAACATGGTGGGAAATTGAGTCAGTCAATCCAAATAATCAGGGGTTTGATTTGATGAATATTTTAGTTTCTACCGACGGCGGTAACAGTTTTAAGACTTTGGCTCGATTAAACCCGCTGGCAGATCCATCTTCTGCATATGATCGCGCGCCGATTCCATACAGTAATTTAGGCTTTAACCTCGCACCGGCTGCTGTTCAGCAAGAAGCAATTTCATTAGATGAATATGCAGGCAAGGCCAATGTTCAGCTGAAATTCCAATTTAGAACGGTCGATGGACTTTATAATGGTTTCCGCGGCTGGATGATTGATGATGTGGTGATTCAGAAAAAAGCCGGAACTTTCCCATTATTTGATGGTGTGAGTTTTGATGAAAATTCAGATAGTTTCTCTCAGGACTATAGTGGCGTCGCTGCAAAACAAGCGGGCGTTTTGTTGAAAAGCACGAAGAGTTATGCACGGTGGGCTGACGAGCCACAGCGTAAATAAAGATTTACATGGCGGTGCAGTATGAATGAATAGAATAGGTTTAGACACATTGCATTCGCGATCAATCAACCATCAAGCGTGGTGAATACTAAAAACAGCTCTCTATTGAGGGCTGTTTATATTTAAAGGGGCAATTTATTCAGCCACTTCAGCATAGCGGTAACTAAAGCGTAAGCGTTCGCTGAACACAATCTTACGAATTCATCCTATAAGCCTTAATTCAATCCCCTTTAAAAAACAGGCGACTCAATTTTATGACTACAAATAACCAGACATTGATCGCATTTCTTGCCAAGAAACTAAGAACATACAGTGAATCATAGTGAGTTTGTCGAAGACGAGATTGTAAATAAAATTGCGTAATTGATTGAATTTTATATGTTCATAGTCACAACGAAGTCAGGCATCATGTTGGAAGAACAAAAATTAAATGACCTTATAGCAGAATTTGCTAAATCCATAAAAACAGAAGATGATCTAAATCCATTCAGCCGATTGTTGACTAAACTGACTATTTTAGCGGCTCTCAATGCCGGACTTACCCTACACCTCGGACATGAAAGAAAGCTCGTAAGCGCGGTTCTAATGCTCGCAATGGTCATTCAAGTAAGACCTTACGGATGATGGTGAGATTCAGATCAAGACACCAGGAGATCGTGATGACACACTTCAGTCACAGCTGTTTAAAAAGAAAGAGAAGCACGACTTCGCAAGGCTATCACGCGAATGGATAGCCAGATTCTATCCCTTTATATCAAAGGCTCCCAGAGGGAAACTGGAATTTACAGCCTTGTACCCTGTCATTTTCTTCACCATTTTCAACTGCAATAAGCTTATGAGTATGATGACTGTGATTCAATCCTTTACTGAATTTCATGCTGGCTTTTTGAGTCCTGAACTTTGACTCATCCAGATAAGGAAAACGTCAGCTCAATATTGACGGGTATCTATGGAACACAAGGGGTTCTTAAAGCGAAATATGGGACAGTAGTGGCATTCGGACTCCTTTTTTTCTGCCTGTATTTTGGGCTAAATAAAAAAGTGTAACCCGAAGATTACACTTTTAAAGCTCAAAAACTAAAGTCCAAAACAGTTTTGTTTTAGAAATTACAAACGCATTTCAATGCCTTGCGCTGCCAAATATTGTTTGGCTTCTGGAATAGTGTGCTGACCAAAGTGGAAAATTGAGGCAGCTAGTACCGCATCTGCACCGCCTTTTAAAATACCATCTGCCAAGTGCTGTAAATTACCTACACCGCCAGACGCAATGGTGGGTACAGTTACACGGTCATTGATGGCACGCATGAGCGCCAAGTCATAGCCTGCCTTGGTACCATCGGCATCCATTGAAGTGACCAATAGCTCACCTGCGCCGTAGTCTGCCATTTTCACTGCCCATTCAATGGCATCAATACCTGTTGGTTTACGACCACCGTGGGTGAAAATTTCCCATTTGTTATCACCCGTTTTTTTCGCATCAATGGCAACCACAATACATTGCGCGCCAAAACGCTGTGAGGCTTCTTGCACAAATTCAGGGTTAAACACGGCTGCAGAGTTAATGCTGACTTTATCTGCACCTGCGTTCAATAATAGGCGAATGTCTTCAACCTTGCGCACGCCACCACCAACGGTGAGGGGCACGAACACGGTTTCTGCCATACGTTCTACGGTACGATAAGTCGTATCACGACCATGATGGGTAGCGGTAATGTCTAAAAAGGTGATTTCATCGGCACCTTGTTCATTATAACGACGCGCCACTTCGACAGGGTCGCCCGCATCACGAATATCAAGGAATTGCACGCCCTTAACCACGCGACCATTATCTACGTCTAGGCAAGGAATAATACGTTTCGCTAGCATAAATTTTTCCAATTATTACAGCCGATTATGAAACTCACCCACACAAGCGCTACACCTTGGCAGATGGAGCGGGTATTCTATCAAACTTAGCTCAGGTTTTTCGCAGGTTTTCTATGTCGGTTTATACTCCTTTGACTTTAAAGGAAGTTCAGGTCTTTGCAGCGCCTTATGGATTGGAGGTGGTCGAGCTGATTCCCATTCAAGGGGGGATTCAAAATACCAATTATTTTTTGCGTTGCGACAATCAAAACGAGTACGTGCTGACCATTTTTGAAGAATTAGATCAGCAAGCGGCAGGCGAATTAATTCCTGTATTACAGCATTTGGGGCAAGCGGGTTTGCCTGTGGCAGTGCCTTTATCCTATTCGGGACAAGCCATTCACCAATTAAAAGAAAAACCTGCACAAATTGCACCGCGTTTAATTGGGCAGCATCCGACACTGGCAACAGTGGCGCAAGTGGAAGCGATTGCGATTGCACAAGCCAAAATGCATGTGGCCTTACAAAATTTTCCTTTGCAGCGCGATCATGTACGTGATCACGCTTATTGGGCAGGGGTCGCACGCCAATTAAAACCAAGAATGCATGTGGCCGATCAAGCCTTACTGTCCAAACTTTTGGGCTTGTATGAAGCCTTAACCGCAGTCTATCCGCAGCGTCCTAAAGGTTTTATTCACTCGGATTTATTCCGTGACAATACCTTGTTTGCAGATGATCAGTTGCAAGGCATTTTAGATTTTTATGAATTAAATCAAGATGAATTGCTGTTTGATATTGCGATTACGCTGAATGATTTTTGTACCGATTTTCCTGAGCTGAGCTTAAATGAAAGCAAGGCGATTGCATTTTTAAATGCCTACGAAACGGTGCGTCCTTTAACCCAAGACGAAAAAGCCTGTTTGGAACTGTATTTGGCAATGGCGGCAGGACGTTTTTGGTTAATGCGTTTGCAGGTGGCTGCTAAAAATGCGTCAGAAGGGCGGACAGGCGCAGATATTTTGCAGAAAAATCCAGATGAAATGCGGAATATGCTGATTGAACGCTTAAAGTTTGTGACAGCTTGAGGGATATAGAACATGCGTGATCAAGGGCGTTTAGTCGAATGGTTTGATGAGCAGGGTTATGGGTTTATTCAGCCGAATGACCACCAAAAAGATCGCGTGTTTTTACACATTAAGGACTTCGCCCGACAAGGGCCACGTCCAATTGTGGGCTGTGCCTTGGAATATACCGTAACTGTGGATGAGCGCGGACGTTACCGAGCACAGCAAGCGGTGTATTTAAAAGCTTCGCAGACCAAAGCAGCAAAGGCATCTGCTGTGAGTGCGAAAACATCCAACATCACGCAAAAAATGCAGCCGATGCAAATATTATGTGTGGCTTATATTGTTGCTTTGGCTTTGCTGACGCTGTTGGGATTGCTCAGCGGCATGTTGTTATTATTCATCAGTTTGATGAATGCGCTGAGTTATTGGCTGTATGCACAAGATAAAGAAGCTGCACAGCAGGGTGGACGTCGTATTCCTGAAAATAACTTGCATATTGTGGCTTTTTTAGGGGGTTGGCCTGCAGCATGGTTAGCACAACAAAAATTACGCCATAAAACACAAAAACAACCCTTTGGTAAGATTTATTTTTGTACGATAGGCTTAAATATCTTTCTGATTTTATGGATGATTTCTCCGTTGAATCAGCTTAACATCTAATTGGGAATATTGTTCCAGTAACAGGCTTGTCAGGTGCATTATGTCAGACGCAGAGCATTCATATTCAGTAGATCAAGACCCACATCGTTCATTGACCATGATTTTATATGTGCTGTATATCGTGGCGATTTTTTCTGCGGGGATATTGGCCGTGATTGCCTTAATCATCAACTATTTAAAACGTAGTGATGTACAAGGTTCAATTTTTGCCAGTCATTTTACTTGGCAAATTCGCAGCTTCTGGTGGTATCTGTTTTGGAATATTGTGGCCTTTGTGCCGTTCTTTTTGGTGTTCTTTAGTCCAGATGCGCAAAGCTTTGCCAGTATGACTTTGGCTGCGACACTTTTCTGTATCGCAGTGGTTGCTATTTCGTGGTTATGGATTGTTTACCGTGCTATACGCGGTTTAATTCGCGTGAATGATAATTTACCGATGTATCATTAAATTCACGTTCGTTCGTCTTTTTAAGATGTTTTGAGCGATCTTGCCTAGATGCTGTTTATTCAACTTTTTGGGATGATGTGTTTCGTTTTAAAAATTTTGGTCGCCATTCGCTGACCAGCACGCCTAAAACCACCAGTAGTCCACCGAACAACGCCAGAACTGCCAAGCGCTCGCCTGCCAAACGTCCAATCAATGCGGCCCAAACAGGCTCACCTGCATAAATAATAGCAGCTTGCGCAGGGTCTACTTGTCGTTGCGCCCAGTTCATCACCAATTGAATCACGGCACTGGCAATGCCTAAGCCGAGCAAAACAGCAAGGAGTGACCACTGAAATTCGGGCAATTGAGTTTCTCCAACCCATGGTGCAATCGCAAAACACAATAACGATGCACAACCCAGTTGGATGAGGGTAACGCGCTTTAAATTGACCCGATTGGCAAAATAGCTAATTAAAATAATTTCAAAGGCAATCGCAATTGAACCGATTAAAGTAATGGCTTGTCCAAAACTTAACTGAATTGCGCCTAAGCCATTGCCTGTTAAAAAGACCAAGCCTACAAATGCCAAAATAGCACCCAACCAAGTCATGACATGCGGACGTTGATCAAAGCATAACCACAGCAATAGCGGTACAAGCGGGACATACAGCGCCGTTAAAAAGGCCGATTCGCTACTGCTGATACTTTGTAAGCCAATGGTTTGAGTGACATAACCTAGCGCAATGACTGCGCCTATGGCAAAGCCTGCATAGAGTTCATCGAGGCTAAAACCACGTAAGCTTCGCCATGAAATCAGCCCCACGGCCAACGTGGCTGCGGCAAAACGTAAGCCTACAAACAGTACTGGACTGCTGAAGTTCAAACCGTATTGCACGGTAATGAAGGTTGCACCCCAAATTAAGGTAATCAAAATGAGCGCCAGTTGCGGCGCTTTGCTGCGAAGCATTGGTGAAAGCTGAGACATAGAACCAGTGGGAGATGAAGAAAACTCAAAATGAGTAAAATAAAATCAAAATAAAAAAGAGGTCCGCAGACCTCTTTAAAAATACGCGGCAGAATTACAAAGATTGCTCATCTAAAAGCAACTGTGCCTCACGCAGGCTTAACGTGCCTTCGTAAATTGCACGACCTGTAATCGCACCTAAAATGCCAGGCTGACCTTTTAGGTTGCGTACGTCATCTAAATTGGTCACACCGCCAGAAGCAATCACGGGTAAGCCTGAATATTGCGCCAAGTTTACGGTTTGTTCTACGTTCACACCTTGCATCATGCCATCACGGGCAATATCGGTATAAACAATGCTAGATACACCTGCATCGGCAAAACGCTTAGCTAAATCTGTTGCCTTCACGTCTGTGACGTTGGCCCAACCATCAGTAGCCACCATGCCATTCATGGCGTCAATGCCGACAATGATGTGTCCTGCAAATTTCTTGCAGGCTTCTTCTACAAAAGTAGGCTCTTGTACGGCTTTGGTACCAATAATCACGAACGATACGCCTGCATCCAAATAGTGTTCGATGGTTTCGAGTGAACGAATACCGCCACCAATTTGAATTGGAAGATCCGGTTGTGATTTTGCAATCGCTTCAACCACAGGTTTATGAATTGGCGTACCTGCGAAAGCGCCGTTTAAATCGACTAAATGCAAGCGACGCGCGCCTTCATTTACCCAGTGTTGTGCTGTTGCCACTGGATCGTCAGAAAATACAGTATCATCTTCCATACGACCTTGTTTTAAACGAACACACTTGCCATCTTTCAGGTCAATTGCAGGGATGATCAGCATGCTTTCGCTCCTTGCCAAAAACTTATTGAATTCAATCTGTGCATCTTAACAAAGTATTGTTAAATATCTAAGCATCTGTTGTAGGTTTTGTTTTAGAGGGACGAATCCGCAATTTGAGTGAACTGTTTGGGATATGCTCGGGCAATAGACCCAAACGCCCCAATTCTTCAAATATCAACACAGGTGCGTAGGCATCGGCGGCAGCATAGGCAATTTGTGCTTCACTGAGCTGTTTGCATGCCCAGTTTGAGGTGCTGATACTTCGGCTTTTAGGGAAATGAACGTGAAATAATAATGCCATGGCATTTTTAAGCCCAAGCGGACTTTTAAAACCAAAACTGCCAAAACATTTGGATAGTTCAATCACGCTATTCAGTTGTATACCTTTTTTACGAAATAAATGGGCATCATTTTTCAGCCCAAAACCTACTTTAATTTGATCGCGATTGGCAAAAACTGGCTGCAAAAATTGCCAAATGTCATCATTGAGCTGAAATAGATAGGCTTTTTCTAAGGTTGCGAGCTGAATTAAATGCGGACCTGTAGAAACTTCGCCTACATTAAACGTGGGTTTAGATTCAGAATCGAAACCCAAGACAGCTGCGGTTTTCAGTTCAGCTTCAATTGCTAGACATTGCTCTAGATTTTGAATCAGTACAATATTTTGACGCGCAATATTTTCAAACAGTGGCAATTGCCGAATTTCATCAGGGCTAGGCAGGGTACGCAGACGAGTGAGATCCATAACATTCAAAGCGGTAAAGAAGCGGTTTTAGCCTAAAGCGTTTTGCGGAATTTGGCAAAGTTTAAAAGATTGAAAATGCTGTGCAGGACAAAGATTGCAGCGAATATCCTGAAAAAATAGCCCAATAGATGGGCTATTTCGAAATATCAACCAAGTGGAATATTTTTGCTTAGACGTTGCTGAATATACCTGACAAGAAGCTGCCAATAATCGCCAAAATCATCAGCACAATAAAAATCCAAGCCAGTACTTTTTCCCAACCTGCAGTTTCACGTACCGCACCATAGCTATTTTGACGATCATCGCCAGGTGCAAATACCAAATATAAACCCATAATAATATTCACCAAAGGCACCAAAATCAGCAAAGATAACCAGCCAGTATGATTGCGGTCATGCAAGCGGCGGATGGTGAAAATAAAGCTAAAATAGAACGCAACGATATAAATGATCACGAGCAAGATCATGCCGATGCCCATAGAGCCAGAGCCGAGCTCTAGCAATAAATTGGGTGCAACAACGGCAATAATTGCAATCAGTACTGCAAGCCCCAAGCTGAGCAAACAGTTCCACGCTAAAAATGATAATCGACCAAAACGCCCCGCTGCACTGAGTGCAGAATCTTCTACATATTGACTCATTGTTGTAATTCCTAGATTTTTTGAATTTTCTGTCGCATACCGTATATTTGCTCAAAAATCTTGTGAGATATCTCTCTCACATCGCAAACATAGACCAATTATCGACAGACCCTCAGTTTATTTTGAATAAAAGGTATAAAAAACGCTTTAATTTTAAACACAAATCAATGTGCAATAAAAGTGAAAAACATTCACGCAAAAATAAAGCCGAGATTAACTCGGCTTTATTGATTGAAGCATCCTGAATATTAGATATTCCATTCCACAAAGTTTTTTAGTAACTGCAAACCAACAGTGTGACTTTTTTCTGGGTGGAACTGCGTTGCAAACAAGTTGTCTTGATGCAGGGCTGTACAGAAAGTTAAACCATAATCACAGGTCGCGGCCACGATTTTTTCATCTTGCGGTTCAACATAAAAACTATGCACGAAGTAAAAACGCGCATCTTGTTCAATGTTGTTCCACATAGGGTGGCTCGGGTCACGTTGATGTACCTGATTCCAACCCATGTGTGGCACTTTTAAACCTGCTACTTCAGGAAAGCGTTTGACTGTACCTGCAAAAATGCCCAGTGCATCTGCTCCGCCATTTTCTTCGGAATGTTGCATCAGCGCCTGCATGCCTACACAAATTGCAAGTACAGGTTTATTAAAGACCGCGTTGCGTACCACGTCATCAATGCCAGCTTCATGCATGCCTTGCATACAATCACGCATAGCACCCACACCTGGAAACACAATTTTATCGGCTTGTGCAATCAGTTTTGGGTCATTGGTCACATCTACCGTTGCACCCACATGCTCTAAAGCTTTCGCTGCAGAGTGTAAATTTCCCATGCCATAGTCAAGAAGGGCAATTCGGGTCATTAGAGTGTTCCTTTGGTTGATGCCACTGTATTTTCAGCACGCGGATCGACTTCACATGCCATGCGTAAAGCACGTGCAAATGCTTTAAATACGCTTTCAATTTGGTGGTGGCTGTTTTTACCTTTGAGGTTGTCGATGTGCAGTGTCATTAATGCATGGTTGACAAAGCCTTGGAAGAATTCTGAGAATAAATCCACATCAAAAGTACCAATACGTGCGCGGGTAAATGGAATATCCATAAATAAACCCGGACGACCCGATAAATCGACAATCACACGGCTTAAAGATTCATCAAGTGGTGCGTAAAAGTGACCGTAGCGTCGTAAACCTTTTTTATCGCCCAAAGCTTGAGCAAAAGCTTGTCCAAGCGTGATACCACAGTCTTCTACAGTGTGGTGATCATCAATTTCCAAGTCGCCATCACAATGAATATCAATATCAAACAAACCGTGTCGCTTGATTTGATCAATCATATGGTCTAAAAATGGAACTCCAGTGTTGAGTGTGCCTTGACCCGTACCGTCCAGATTCACACGAACTCGAATTTTAGTTTCGTTGGTATTTCTCACCACTTCACTGATACGTTGGGTCATAGACACGTTCCTCAAAAAACGTCAAAAATGATTGATGTAAAATGTTTTCGCTGTGACGAAGTCTCAGCATATTAGATTGCTCAGGAGGGTTAATCAATGCCTATTACCGTACATGCCTATACTTCACTGGAAAATACCGAAGTGCGCAGCCAGCTTGAGCGACTGTATGATACCAGCCCTGAATTTGGCGATGGGCAAGATGCGGTAAGCCAACTTGAGCAGAACTTGGCTCAGTATACCCTACTTTACACGGCAGAATTTAATACTAAAGTGATTGGTGCGATTTGGTGCACAGGGCAAGATGATCATCGTACGCTTGAATATATTGTGGTGCATCCTGCAAACCGTGGTCGAGGTGTGGCAGATCGTTTGGTGAGTGAGGTGTGCCGTATGGAAGAAGCCAAAGGTGTGCAGCACTTTCAGCCGGGTTGTGGTGCGATTCATCGTTGTTTGGCGCATTTGGGTAAGTTGTGAGTTTTTAAAAAGCTGACGTTGTGTCTGTCTTTTCAGTTTATCCGTATAGGTCAAAATTAAATTAGTATCGAAAATCCCTTCTCTTGCGCCATATATGGCTCAGGGATGAGGAATATCTTCCGTAAGAGGATGATGGGGGATTGAAGTATGGTTTTAATCGGATTTGTGAAAGAAGTTTATCTAAATCCTATATTGTTTTTTGTGCTTGCACAGCCACAATTTTTAGCTAAGGTTTAAATAGCTTTGCGTAGGCATCTTCCTACTTTGGCAAGACCCAAAGTAGGCAAAAGTCTTTTGTTACCCATACACGACATCCTTGTCGTGATGGGTAACGTGGGGCATCCGTGCCCCACATTCGCGTATCGGAAGTTTGTCAAAATTTAATTGGAAAAGAACTCATTTTTAAATTTTTGGGTGATATTTCAGCAGAAATAGAATGAGGTTGCTGTAAAAGTAAACATTTGCACTGAAAAGCGAAAAAGACTATTGACGATTTACAGCTGAAACTGTTTAATACGCGTCATTGGCGTGATAGCTCAGTCGGTAGAGCAACGGATTGAAAATCCGTGTGTCCCCAGTTCGATCCTGGGTCTCGCCACCATATTCAAAACGGTTAAACGTTTTCAATCCCTGATCCCATCAGGGATTTTTTTTGCATAAAATTTATGCGATCAAATAAAAAAGTGATGATTTTTATTGACTATTCAGCCGAGATACGGCTTAATACACGGCATTGGCGTGATAGCTCAGTCGGTAGAGCAACGGATTGAAAATCCGTGTGTCCCCAGTTCGATCCTGGGTCTCGCCACCATATTCAAAAAGCCTCAAACAATGTTTGGGGCTTTTTTATGCGCAAAATTTTTTATGTCTAAAATAAAATCTTGTATTCAAACCCGCTTTGCATCTTCATCTAAAGTCCACAATACGTATTAAACAAGCTGAATTAAAATCAAGCGATCATGGTCAGGGAATGCAGCATGAAAGATTTGTTTTCGCAGGGCAGCGATTTATATCGTCAGGCACGTCCGCAGTATTCAACCGCGATTGTCGATACGATTTTACAACATGTGCCAGAGCGCGGTTTGACATGGGACTGCGGTGCAGGTTCAGGGCAGTTTACCCAGTTATTAACGCCACATTTTCAGCAGATTTTAGCCACGGATTTAAGTCAGGCACAGCTGGATCAAGCACCACAGTGGGAAAATGTGCGTTATCGCGCTTGTTTGGCGCAAGACAGCGGATTGGCAGATGCGAGTGTGGATTTAATTACCGTTGCACAAGCGATTCACTGGTTCAAGTTTGATGCCTTTTATGCCGAAGTGCATCGGGTGCTAAAACCGAGTGGAATATTTGCTGCGGTGGGCTACGGTCTGATTCAAGCTGTAGATCCTGAGGTGAATACCGCAATTCAACGCTTGTATTTTCAGACCTTAAAAGGTTGTTGGGATGCTGAACGTCGTTATATTGATGACTTATATCGCACGATTCCTTTCCCATTTCAAGAAATCGTGACACCCGAACTTTGCCTGAAATATCGTTGGTCGGCAGCACAATTGCTGAATTATTTAAACACTTGGTCGGGACTGCAGCATTATTTAAAGCAACATACTGATACGCCCTTGCTTGAATTACAGCAATTGTTGCAGCAGCAACCTGCTCAGGGCTTGGAAATTCAGTTTCCAGTTTTGCTGCGTTTAGGTCGCTTGGTATAAAAAGTCAATGTATTGAGTGATTTTTGAACTTAAAATATAAGTTGGTGAAAAAAGGATGTTTCTCCACAGGTGTAATTTACCTATGTGCGAGGTGTCCAATGTTAAAATTTTCTCTCCCTATTTTATTCAGTCTTGCGCTGAGTCTCCCTGCGACTGCTTTTGCCAATCTTGATCAGCCTTTACAGGTCTTGGATGATTGTGCATTAAGTGCAGAATATGGGCAATCCAACAGCTTAAATTTGCTGCATGATCAATACCGTTTTACCGCGCAAGATGTGGTGAATCAAGTTCGAGCTGAACAAAACCTAGACTTAGCAAGCAAATTTGCAACTTTGGGTTCTCGTTTTTATATCAACCCGCAAGGTCAAACTGTGCTGCAAATTCAACGTGATGTGGTGTCTTTGGGTGTGATTGAAACCACACTCAGTGTGGATGGTTTACGCCAGTTAGGGCAGCATTTTATAGATGAATTTAAAGCTTTGGCATTTGAGTAAAATGGAGTGCGTTGTCGCAAATGACCTTGTGACAATCTAAGACATAAAAACTTAAGACATAAAAAAACGCCCTGAAAAATCAGGGCGTTTTTTATTGCACGCGAATTATGCTGGTTGCGCAGATTCTTGTTGTGCAGGAGTCAACATGTGACCGTGTTCTTCGAAGTTTGCATGCCAAGATAATGCTTCACGAAGTAGGTGAGGAGTGTGACCACCTTTTGCACATGCACGCTCAAAGTAATCATTCAATGCATTGCGGTACATTGGGTGTACACAGTTGTCGATAATCGCACGAGCGCGTTCACGTGGTGCAAGACCGCGTAAATCTGCTAAACCTTGCTCAGTGACTAAGATGTCAACGTCGTGTTCGTTGTGGTCTACATGCGCAGCCATTGGAACGATAGATGAAATGTCACCGCCTTTCGCAATCGATTTAGTCACGAAAATCGCCAAGTGTGCGTTACGCGCGAAGTCACCTGAACCACCAATACCGTTCATCATTTTGGTACCGCATACGTGTGTTGAGTTCACGTTACCGTAAATATCAAACTCAAGTGCAGTGTTAATACCAATGATGCCTAAACGACGAACTAACTCTGGGAAGTTAGAAATTTCTTGTGGGCGTAAAATGAATTTGTCTTTGTAGTGTGCAAGATTGCCAAATACGCGATCACCACATTTTTCAGACAAAGTCATTGAACAGCCAGAAGCGAACTTCATTTTGCCTGCATCAATTAATTCAAAGGTACAGTCTTGAAGTACTTCTGAGTACATGACCAAGTCTTCAAAGTTAGAGTGTTTGAAGCCTGTTAATACTGCGTTTGCAATTGAACCGATACCTGCTTGTAATGGCGCTAGGTTTTTCGGTAAACGACCTTGTGCAACTTCATTTTCAAAGAATGCGATCAAGTGATCTGCAATAGCTTGAGTTTCGTCATCTGGATCAGTCACGTTAGATGGAGAGTCAAGCAAAGTATCGTTAAATACAATACCTACAACTTTCGCTGGGTCTAACTGAATACCTTTGGTACCGATACGTTGGTCAACGTGAGTTAACGGTACTGGACCACGTGTTGGGCGTGCTTCAGGAATGTAAATGTCGTGTAGACCTTCAAATTCTGTGCTTACCGTAGTGTTGATTTCAATAATGACTTTATCTGCAAATTCAACAAAGCTTGCAGAGTTACCTACAGAAGTTGTTGGAATGATTAAGCTGTCTTCAGTAATTGCTACGGCTTCAACAATAGCGATGTCTGGGCGTTTAAGCGTATTGTTACGCATTTGCTCAACAGTTTCAGACAAGTGCTGGTCAATAAACATAACTTGACCTTGGTTAATTGCTTTACGCAAAGTGTTGTCTACTTGGAACGGCATACGACGTGCCAACACACCCGCTTCAGTCAATTGCTTGTCTAAATCGTTACCTAGACTTGCACCTGTAATTAAATCAATTTTTAAAGGATTGGTTTTTGCACGTGCAACCAATGCAAGTGGAACTGCTTTTGCTTCACCCGCACGAGTAAAGCCACTCATACCTACGGTCATACCATCTTGAACGAATTCAGCAGCTTGTTCTGCGCTGATTACTTTGTCGTGGAGGGAGGCTAAACGAATGCGATCTAAAGACATGGTGAACTCTCGTAAAATACTAAACTGATACCGATTGTACCGATCAAAAAAGGTATTTTGCATAGGTGTTAGGCTAAGGTCTAATTTTTTGCCTAAATGGTGGTATAAAAATATTAAATAATATATAAATAGTTGAATTTAATAGTTTATTTATATATCACTTGATAAATGTAAAAATTTATTTGATATATTTTTATACAATTTTGATATGCGCTGTGAGAAGTTTTTGCTTTGATTGCACTTTAGATTTGCTGTTGGTCTGAATTTGGTATATAGCCATTTCAACAGCATACAAAGCTGAGGGCAATTAAAAGTGCTCGCTCAGGCTTTGCTTTATTTTTTCCAGTGTGCCAAGGCTATTTTTTTCCTCAACCTGCTCGTGTTGTAGTGGTAGGGTAATAATGGCTTCTAATCCGCCTTGTTCGCGGTTTTGAATGGTGAGCTCGCCCTGATGAATATCGACAATACGTTTTACAATTGCCAAGCCTAAACCACTGCCTTGTACGGTGCGCGCTTCATTGCCACGTACAAACGGCTGCATTAAATCTGCAATCTGGTCTTCAGGAATTCCTGTGCCGTTGTCGGCAACACTAATCCGAATCTGATCCTCTAGCACTTCTGCTGAAAGTTCAATTGGTTCTGCCCCATAGCGTTTGGAGTTGTTAATCAAGTTACCAATCAGACGTTTCAGTGACAAACTACGCGCCTGAATTAGAGGTAATTCTTGTGCGTTAAAGCGAATATCCAACGGTTTAAATTGAATAATCAATTCCTGCAGCAAAACATTTAGATCGGTTTCTTGTAATTCTTCATCAGAACCATCACGCATATAAGAAATGAATTGATTCAAAATCGCATCCATATCTTCTACATCGTAAATTAAGCCTTCTTTTAAAAAATCATCATCAGGCATCATTTCAGCACTTAAACGAATCCGTGTCAGTGGCGTGCGCAGGTCATGTGAAATACCCGCCAACATGATACGACGGTCACGTTCAGTCTGTTCCAAGGTATAAATCATGTGATTAAAGGCTTGGTTGACCTCACGAATTTCCTGCGGACCGTGATTGGTTTCTAAATAAGGTGCTTTGCCTGTTTTACTGTAGCTATTGGCGGCATTTTGCAGACGACGCAAAGGACGATTCAGCTGACGTACTAGAGTTAAAATAATTGCTGCAGCTAACAGTGGAATACCCAAAAGCCAGCCAAAGACCAATTCAGGGCTGTAGTTGGCATAGGTTTTAAGGGGTTCACGTACCCAGTTGCCATTCATTTCTGGGGTTTGAATCCAAATACGCGGGCTTGGTTTGAACTGGAAATAGACCGTGACATCCTGCATTTTTAATTCAGTTGCCAGTTTCTTTTCTATTTGTTGGGTAAAAAACTCTGCAATGACTTTTTCCCGTACATTAGGAAACTCACGTGGATCGGTTACATATTCAATGCCGACCCGATTTTTAAGCCACGCATCGACATCGACTTCGGCTTCATTGTGAAAAATGCGCAAATCTGGATTGTTTAAAATTTCCAGTTCAACCGCTAAATAGCGGGCGTGTTGTTGAATTTCAGGTAAATACAAGGTGCGCCAAAAGAACCACAACGACATAAACAGGCTAAACAACACCACAAAAACCACCAGTACCGTGGTGCGCATGGCTGCAGAGCGTGGTTTGATTTTGTCCAGAAAACGCTCCCAGCGGGTACGTTTCTTTTCAGAATACGCCACATAGTCGGTAAATTCTTGTGGGTCGATGGGTTCGAGTTTCACATCTTGTCCTGTGGCAGAGGTTGTAAAGCGAATTTAGTGAGTGAAATTTTATGATGAATATACTTGTTATTGGAATGTCTGTTCTTTAAATCTAGCACAATGATCGGTGTGCATAAATGTTGATCATTGCATGAAGATGTGAGGCTGAAGCCTCACATCATTTTCAACTTATTCCGCACCATCTGGAACAAATACATAACCGACACCCCAAACCGTTTGAATATAACGTGCACGGGCAGGGTTTTCTTCAATTAAACGACGTAAACGTGAAACCTGAACATCAATCGAACGCTCCATCGCACCCCATTCACGACCACGCGCCAAATTCATTAACTTGTCACGGGTTAAAGGCTCACGAGGATGTTGTACCAACGCTTTGAGTACTGCAAATTCACCTGTAGTTAGGGTCACGACCTGACCTTCACGTGTCAAAGTACGGGTCGATAAATCTAGTGACCATGGGCCAAAACCAACCACTTCCATTTGCTGACTTGGTGCACCTGGTACCTCGCGCACTTGACGACGCAATACAGCACGAATACGCGCTAACAGCTCATTTGGATTAAACGGTTTTGGTAAATAATCATCTGCACCTGCTTCAAGTCCTGCAATACGGTCAGAGTCACTGCCGCGAGCCGTCAGCATAATAATTGGCGTGTCGATGTTAGATTGACGTAAACGACGGCAAATACTTAAACCATCTTCAACAGGCAGCATAAAATCAAGCACGATTAAAGAGAACAGTTCACGCTGTAACAAACGATCCATTTGTGTCGCGTCGTGGGCAGTTTTGACCACAAAGCCCTTATCTTCCAAGAAACGCTGTAACAGGGTACGTAAACGCACATCATCATCGACAACGAGAATGCGTTCAACGCGGTCAGTTTCGCTGTGTACGGTATCTGTTTTTTCAGCAGGTACAACTAAACTCATGATGTGCTCCTTTATTCTTTATTGTCATCGTAAACAAAAAGTTGAGTTGGCTTTGAGTATACGATTCATTGGTATCTATTGCCTATGCTCTAAAGCAACAAATATTGCAGATAAAATCAAGACATAGATACCAAATATATACAGCATTCCCATGCGAAAAACTGACATATTTGTCCGTTTGAGTCTAACATAAGCCTGAATTTTATTTAGATTTATAAAATTTAGCCGAATTGGCAAAAATCGCCAAAAAACCACCATTTATAAAATTCATAAAACAATTGTGGATTTTATAGTCTTGGTCTTTATAATCATGGCTTTTAGTACTTATCCTTGTAGGATCACACACGATGACTGACTTAGTTCAGCAGTTAGCAAAAGAACTTGCCGTACGACCAAATCAAGTAGAAGCTGCCATCAAACTTATTGATGAAGGTGCTAGCGTTCCATTTATTGCACGTTACCGTAAAGAAGTGACGCAAGGTTTAGATGACACGCAGCTACGTCAGCTCGATACACGTTTATCGTATTTACGTGATTTATATGAGCGTCGCGAAAAAGTAATAGAATCACTCAAAGAACAAGATAAATTATCTGATGATTTATTGGCACGGGTTAACGCTGCTGAAACCAAAAATGCTTTAGAAGAAATTTACGCGCCTTACCGTCCAAAACGCACTAGTAAATCGTTTAAAGCTAAAGAAGCAGGTTTAGGCCCAATTGCAGCGCAAATTTTTGCAGAACAGGTTGAGCCAAGCGAAGCTTTAGCAGGCTTTAGTCATGCAGACTATCCTGATGCAGACAGTCAGCTAGATGCGGTACAACACATTCTGATTGATGAATGGGCACAAAATATTGCCTTAACCACAGAATTAAAAGAAATTTTTGCCAAAACAGCGGTATTAAAAAGCTTGGTTGCTTCTGAAGAGAAAAAAGAAGTGGGCAAAAAATTCCGTGATTACTTCGATTTTTCAGAAAACCTCAACAAAGTGCCTTCACATCGCCTATTGGCGATGTTGCGTGGTCGCCAAGAAAACGTCTTGGGTTTAAAAGTTGATGGTGAAGACAGTGCACCTTTGGCACGTATTGAAACTGAATACAATTTAGATCAAATTCAGCCGCAAGCACGTCAGGACTTTTTAAAGCAAACGGCAAAATTGTTTTGGTTGGGCAAAGTGCGTCCACAAATCGAACATTCATTATTGACTGAAAAGCGTTTGGCTGCCGAAGCTGAAGCGATGGATGTCTTTGCAGAAAACTTGCGTCATTTATTGCTCTCTGCACCTGCAGGTGCGCGTTGTACGCTGGGCGTAGACCCTGGCATCCGTACAGGTGTCAAACTGGCTGTGGTGAACCAATCTGGCGATGTGGTTGCACATAGCACGGTTTATCCATTTGCACCTAAAGAAGACAAAGCAGGCGCGATTGAAGAACTTGCACGTTTATGCCGTGAGCACAATGTTGATTTAATCGCGATTGGTAACGGGACTGCAAGCCGTGAAACTGAAGCGGTTGTGGCAGAAATGATGGCGGCGCACAGTGACTTGAAATTAACACGTGTGTCTGTATCTGAAGCGGGTGCATCTGTGTATTCAGCTTCTGAATTGGCATCGCAAGAGTTGCCAGAACTAGATGTGTCGATTCGTGGTGCAGTGTCGATTGCACGTCGTTTGCAAGACCCATTGGCAGAGTTGGTAAAAATTGATCCAAAATCAATCGGTGTGGGTCAGTATCAACATGACGTGAATCAGGCAGGTTTAGCAAAAACCTTAGAAGCTGTGGTAGAAGACTGTGTGAACTCGGTCGGTGTCGATGTCAACACGGCATCTTCAGCAATTTTGGGTTATATCGCAGGTTTGAATAAAGCCATTGCACAGCAAATTGTTGAATACCGTAAAGAACATGGCCGTTTTGACAATCGCCAAGCTTTGAAAAACGTACCGCGTTTAGGCGAACGTACTTTTGAACAAGCAGCAGGTTTCTTACGTATTCAGGCAGGTTCTGAGCCTTTGGATGCTTCTGCAGTGCACCCTGAATCTTATGGTTTAGTAGAAAAAATTGTGGCTGCCAAAGCGACCACGGTTAAAGATATTATTGGTAATACTGAAATTATCCGTTCGGTGAATGCTGAAGAATTTGTGGATGAGCAAGTCGGCTTACCAACTATTCAGGATGTTTTGTCTGAATTGGAAAAACCAGGTCGTGACCCACGTCCTGAATTCCGTACGGCTAAATTCCGTGAAGATATTACTGAAGTGGCGCAGTTGACTGAAGGCATGCAGCTTGAAGGTGTTGTAACCAACGTGACCAACTTTGGTGCTTTCGTGGATGTGGGCGTACATCAGGATGGTTTGGTGCATATTTCTGAGTTGGCCAATGAATTTGTGGCTGATCCGCATAAAGTGGTGAAACCAGGTCAAATTGTTCAAGTGCGTGTGTTGCAGGTTGATGTAGAGCGTAACCGTGTGAATTTATCGATGCGTCCTGAAGGTTCGGCTGCACCTGCAAAAGCAGCGCGTGCACCACGTCGTGATCAAGAACAGCGTACAGAGCGTAAGCCACAAGCGAAACGTCCACAGCAGTCACGTCCTCAGACTGAGCGTCCACAAGCGAAAAAACCACAAGCCGCTAAACCACAAGAAAATAAAATTGGTGGTTTAGGTGCATTGTTGTTACAAGCAGGGATTAAAGGTTCGAAGTAATTTTGAATTGCTCTAACAAAAAGCTCCCGAAATTCGGGAGCTTTTTGTTTTGCAGGAACATTTTTATATACAGATTTTTTGATGGATTTTAAATCAACGGTACAATCCAACTCACCAAAATCAGCATAATTCCCAAATGTCCAAGTTTACGAGTCACTGCGACTAGTTTTGACGGTGGTGCTTCAAGTTGGCGAGCATATTCCTGAAGATTTAAACCTTGTGAGGCTTTGCTGCTAAATAAAAATACGCCCAAATCAATACAAATTAAAATCGTGCCGACATCGGCAACAACCTCTAAAAGTTCATATTCTTGCTGATAAAGCGCCGTTGCAACCTGATAACTCAGAAACAAGGCAAAGGCAAAACAGCCATATTGTAAAATGAGGGCTAGGGCTCGCATAATTCATTCAAACGACTTAAAACAGCTGTGTTATAGCATAAAACAATCCATCAATTGAATGTTTTGTCGGATTACACGTGGTGGTTTAGATTGTTGGAGGAATGTTTTAAGCCATCCAGCTTTGCACAATAAAACAGGTAGCAATACTGCTTGCTGCCAATTTAGAACACAGATAAGCATAGTCTGTTGGAGCATCTGCTTGTGTTGCAGAGCTTGCAGGAACAGAAGTTGTAAGTCGACTGCGATAGCCGAGCTCCGATAGCACCACAATTAAACCTGCCAAAGTAATCACTTGGAAAATATTTATAGGATTGTGCATCAGCTCAGCATATAAGTGGTAGGCGCTCAAAGCCGCAGCAGAAAAACAAAATAGCTTAAACAGATACAGAGTTTTCATGTGTTGTACCTTTCATTATTGTAATGTCATTTTGAATGCTATTTTTTAAACCAATATTAAAATCACATGAAAAGTTGCGGCTGCACAATTTAAAAATTGTTGAAGTGATGTTGTATTGTTGTGCGCTGTTCAACCTAAGCTGTAAAAACAAATAGGCGACCCGTAGGTCGCCTAAAGCAAAACTTGAATTGTGTATAAATTACCAGTGTTCACCTGGGAACAAGCGCGCATACGCTTTTTGTACCCAGTTCAGTTTTTGCTGCTCGCCCACAGAAGCGGTAGAGCTTGGGAATAAGTTATAACCAATCGACATGAGTTTGTTGTTAATGTCTGGTGCAATCGCATAAGTGATTGAAGCCAAACGACCCAAATGTGTCGCAATTTTCTTCGGACGTTTCACAATCGCATAAGCAATTAAATCTGCCGCTTGCTCAGGTGAAAGGGTGGGCACGTACTTATAAATTTTGGTTGGTGCGATCATTGGGGTACGAACCAATGGCATATACACCGAAGTAATCGCAATTTTGTGTGTATGCGCTTCTGCAGATAGACAGCGACTAAACGCATCCAATGCGGCTTTAGATGCCACATAAGCCGAGAAACGCGTTGCGTTGGCTAATACACCAATCGAGCTGATGTTGATGATGTGACCATCTTTACGGTGCATCATCTGCGGCAAAATATTGAGTACCAAACGCACAGCACCAAAATAGTTGAGCTGCATGGTACGTTCAAAGTCGTGGAAACGATCAACCGACTCATGTACTGCACGACGGATTGAGCGGCCTGCGTTGTTAATTAAAATATCAATATGATCGACAGAGGCAAGAATTTGTTGCGATACAGCATCAATAGAGTCCATATCGTTTAGATCACAAGGGAAAACTGAAGCCTTGCCACCACGTGCTTCAATTTCAGCTTTGACTTGTTCGAGCGTTTCCTGAGTACGTGCCACCAAAAGCACATGCGCACCTGCATCGGCTAGCTTATGTGCCACGGTTAAACCAATACCACTCGATGCACCTGTAATAAGGGCAACTTTACCATTTACACGCTGTTGAAAAAGTTTCTCTAATTTTGGCTTCACGCTAATATTCCTGATTTAGATTCCTGAGTTGTCATTTTTATTGAGATTGACGATTCAAATTTCAGACTGAATTTGAACTGTTTTACTTGGCTTTATGATAGCCGATTGCACAAAAAAAGCTATGGAATAAGTGGTTGAATTTAAAAATGAATTTAGAGTAATTGCTCTATTTTTGTGAGCTGTATATCTTTATTTTTACCATGAAATAAAGCTAATGCAAAGACATACAAAGAAAAATTAAAATAAAAAAGCATCCTGTTGAAATTAATCAGCAGGATGCCAGTACAAAGTTTGAACTGATGAGTTTTTATACGGCTGCTAAAGCTTGCTCTAAATCGGCAATTAAGTCATCGGCATGTTCAATCCCGATGGATAAACGCACCATATCTTCACTCACACCAGCCGCTTTGAGTTCATCTGCACTCAACTGACGGTGAGTGGTGGTTGCAGGGTGGCAAGCCAGACTCTTGGCATCGCCAATATTGACCAAGCGTGTGAATAATTGCAGTGCATCAATAAAGCGGGTTCCGCCTTCACGGCCATCTTGCACACCAAAAGACAGAATTGCAGAAGGTTTGCCTTTCACATATTTTTGTGCCAACGCATGTTGCGGGTGATCTTTCAAACCTGCGTAATTGACCCATTTCACTTTTGGATGTGCCTGTAAATATTCCGCTACTTTTTGCGCGTTTTCAGTATGGCGTTCCATACGCAGGCTTAAGGTTTCTAAACCTTGTAAAATTAGGAATACGTTATGCGGGCTAATCGCTGCACCTGTATTGCGTAGTGGTACTACACGTGCACGTGCAATAAATGCTGCAGCGCCTAAGGCTTCTACATAGTTCACACCATGGTAACTTGGGTCAGGTGTATTTAAGGCTTTAAAACGCTCAGGATATTTGCCCCAAGGGAATTTACCGCTATCGACAATAATGCCGCCAATAGACGTACCGTGACCACCAATATATTTGGTCAGTGAGTGAATGATGATGTCTGCGCCAAAATCAAATGATTTTTGCAAGACAGGCGTGGCTACAGTGTTATCCACCACCACTGGAATGCCGTATTCGTGCGCAATTTTCGCAATCGCTTCAAGGTCAATAATATTGCCCAATGGGTTACCAATGGATTCTACAAAGACCAGTTTGGTTTTGTCATCAATCAGGTCGCGTAAGCTTTCAGGCTGTTGATAATCGAAGAAACGTACTTCAATGCCTTGTTTAGGCAAGGTGTGGGCAAATAAGTTGTAAGTACCGCCGTATAAAGTTGATACTGAAGCAATGTTATCGCCTGCTTCGGTAATGGTCTGAATTGCGTAGGTAATTGCAGCCATACCCGATGCTAAAGCCAATGCGCCAATCCCGCCTTCAAGTGCTGCAACACGTTGCTCCAATACTGCAGTGGTTGGGTTCATAATACGGGTGTAAATATTGCCTTGTACTTTTAAATCAAATAAATCGGCACCATGTTGCGTATTATCAAAGGCATAAGAAGTGGTTTGGTAAATAGGCACAGCCACGGCTTTGGTGGTTGGTTCTGGGCTATAGCCTGCATGAATGGCCAAAGTTTCGTCTTTATAGGTCATGTTTACTTCATCTTCGTGAGTTAAATTGGTTTGAGTCTAGCACTTTTAAATATGAAAGAAAGTGTAAAAATGCTGCAATATTTAGCTGTAAATTTGATATAGCAGGCAAAAAGTCCTGTGCTTATCCGCTGATCGCTAGAGTTGTAACAAAGCATGCAAGATGTTTGTGGTGTCTTATTTTTTCTCCGTATTCAGGTATAATACCCGATTATTTTTTCGCTCATTAGAGCAGGGGCTGCTCATCTGAGCCCCAGATTTGGTTTTCTATTGAGGAGTCCTACGTGGCCCAATATATTTATACGATGAACCGAGTGTCGAAAATGGTTCCGCCTAAGCGCGAAATCTTGAAAGACATCTCCTTATCATTTTTCCCAGGTGCGAAAATTGGTGTGCTTGGTTTAAACGGTGCAGGTAAATCGACTTTGCTCCGTATTATGGCGGGCGTAGATAAAGATTTCTCTGGTGAAGCTCGTGCACAGCCAGGCATCAAAATTGGTTATCTTGAGCAAGAACCACCACTAGACCCGAGCAAAGATGTACGCGGCAACGTGGAAGATGGTGTGCGTGAAGCTTTAGATGCTTTAGAGCGTTTAGACCAAGTTTTTGCAGAATATGCAGATCCAGATGCAGATTTCGACAAACTTGCAAAAGAGCAAGAGAAGTTAGAAGCGATTATCCAAACTTGGGATGCACACAACCTGAACAATCAGCTTGAACAAGCAGCGGCAGCATTAAATTTGCCAGCTTGGGATGCTGATGTTAACAAATTATCGGGTGGTGAGCGTCGTCGTGTGGCTTTATGCCGTTTGTTATTGTCTAAACCAGACATGCTGCTTCTAGACGAGCCGACGAACCACTTGGATGCAGAATCTGTATCTTGGTTAGAGCGTTTCTTAAAAGACTTCCCAGGTACGATTGTGGCAATTACCCACGACCGTTACTTCTTGGATAACGTTGCAGAATGGATTTTAGAACTTGACCGTGGACATGGTATTCCATATCAAGGTAACTACTCTTCATGGTTAGAGCAGAAAAATAACCGTTTAGAGCAAGAACAGAAGCAAGAAGAATCTTTTGCTAAAGCCTTGAAAAAAGAATTGGAATGGGTACGTTCCAATGCGAAAGGCCAGCAAAAGAAAAACAAAGCGCGTATGGAGCGTTTTGAAGAGCTTAACTCGCGTGAATTCCAACAGCGTAACGAAACTTCTGAAATTTATATTCCACCTGGCCCACGTTTAGGGAACAAAGTGGTGGAAGTGGAAAACATCAGCAAGTCATTTGGTGATCGCTTACTTTACGAAAACCTTTCCTTTACTGTGCCGCCTGCAGCGATTGTGGGGATTGTCGGTCCAAACGGTGCGGGTAAAACGACTTTATTCCGTATGATGACTGGCGAGCAGCAACCTGATACGGGCAGCGTGACTTTAGGTGACTCGGTAAAAGTGGCTTATGTCGGTCAGATTCGTGACACTCTAGATGATGACAAAACTGTTTGGGAAGAAGTTTCTGGCGGTTTAGACATTTTGAAAGTGGGCGATTATGAAATTGCATCGCGTGCTTATATTGGTCGCTTTAACTTTAAAGGTCAGGATCAGCAAAAACGCGTTGGTGAATTGTCGGGTGGTGAGCGTAACCGTTTACAACTGGCAAAAATTCTACAGCAGGGCGCAAACGTGATCTTGCTGGATGAGCCATCAAACGACTTGGATATTGAAACTTTACGTGCACTGGAAGATGCAATTTTAGTCTTCCCAGGTACAGTGATGGTGGTATCGCACGACCGTTGGTTCCTAGACCGTATTGCAACGCACATCTTGTCATTCGAAGATGAGCAACCAGAATTCTTTACAGGTAACTATACTGAGTTTGAAGAATATCGCCGCAAGAAATATGGTGATGATCTGGCAACCAAACGTAGCAAATACCGTAAAATTGGCGCTTAAGTCTAAAAACTTGAGTTCTCATTAAAAAAACCAGCCGAGAAGGCTGGTTTTTTTATATTTGCTCGATGATGTGGTCTTGTGATCAACCTAGCAACATTTTTCTTAATCTAGATGTAGACCAGTGAGGTTTAAACTTCCCACTCATGTGCACATTCACGGCACTTCCATTTTTTTTGTGACTGCATAAAGGCTTGCATAGAAATTTTGAAATCAGGCAAATCACGATAAAACAAGAAACCTGCAATTACACACAGCACAAATACCGCCACAGTAATGCTTTGTAAGGTTGTGCCTGCACCATCACCAAAAATCCACATGGCGATACTGATCAAGACAAGAAGTAATAAGACAAATACCGCTGGAATAAGCATCACCAAGCTTTTAGGCACAACAGGACGTGGCGTTGCTTGACCTGCCTGTGCAACAGGCATGATTTTTGGGCTTTGACATTTAGGGCATCGGTATTGCATTACAACTCCAAAATTCTAATCTGATCGTTATTCTAACCAAATGTACGGCAAATCAAAAACAGTCTGTCAGAAAACAGGGCAATAAAAAAGCCCAAGTCATTGCTTGAGCTTTATTATAAGATGAAGATAAGTGAATTTATATTCATCTTGAATATGGCGTCCCTACGGGGATTCGAACCCCGGTTACCGCCGTGAAAGGGCGATGTCCTAGGCCTCTAGACGATAGGGACTTGATGAGGCAACACAGGTAAAGCCTTATTTAAACTTGGTGGAGTCAAGCGGGATCGAACCGCTGACCTCTACAATGCCATTGTAGCGCTCTACCAACTGAGCTATGACCCCAGTCTGTGTGAGCGCAATATTAGGGCTATTGCGCGCACACGTCAACAAAAAAATGAATTAAGCTGGATCAATTGCATCATTTTTCGGCAATTTGATGCTTTCATTCAGTTTTTCCCAGACTTTAACTTCTTTTTTGCTTGGTCCGCCAACCACTTCTAAGGCATGACGCAAACGCGCAAAGGTCAGGTCAGGACCAATGGTGACCATGGTTTGCATCACAGGTGTAGATGCGGTTGAACCTGCAATTGCAATAAAGAACGCAGGCATGAAATCACGCAATTTGATTTCCATTTGGTTGGCTAAATCCATTAGGGTTTGGCTCACCGTGTCGTGGTTCCAAGTAAATAGACTTTCTAAACGCCAAATTGCAAATTGTAGGCTTTGACGCACTTGTTCTTCAGACAGTTTTTTACTTTCAAACTGTTCCTTGCTCAAGCTTGGGAAATGGTTGAAGTAATGTGCAGACCAATTGACCGCTTCTGAGAGTAAATGAATACGCGGTTGAATCGCGGCAGCAATCTCTTCCAATTTGGCACGATCTGCTTTCCAAGCCAATAAGGTATCTAGCAGCTCAGCAGGTGAAAGCGCTTTAATCCATTGACCATTCAGCCAATTGAGTTTTTCCACATCAAAGATAGGGCCGCCTAGTGAAACACGTTGAATATCAAAGTGTTCAATCATTTCGGCTAAGGTGAATTTTTCACTTTCATCTGGCATTGACCAACCCATGCGACCTAAATAGTTCAGCAAAGCTTCAGGTAATACGCCAATGTCTTTGTAGTAGTTGATTGAAGTTGGGTTTTTACGTTTAGATAATTTTGATTTGTCTGGGTTACGCAACAATGGCATGTGGCATAACACAGGCATATCCCAACCAAAATATTGATAAAGCAATTGGTGTTTCGGTGCCGATGGAATCCATTCTTCACCACGAATCACGTGAGTGATTTGCATCAAATGGTCATCGACCACGTTGGCCAAATGGTAAGTTGGCAAGCCATCTGTTTTCAGCAAAATTTGCATATCGACTTGCGCCCATGGAATTTCCACTTCACCGCGCAGCATGTCATTAAATTTACATACGCCTTCGGTTGGCACTTTCATACGAATAACATGCGCTTCGCCTGCCGCTAAACGACGCTGCACTTCATCTGCAGACAAGTTTAAACCACGACCATCGTAGCGCGGGCTTTCACCACGTGCTTGTTGTTCTGCACGCATTTGATCTAGTTCTTCGCTAGTAGCGAAGCAATAGAAAGCATGCCCTTGTTCAACCAATTGCAAGGCGTATTGCTTATAAATATCCATACGTTCAGATTGGCGATACGGTGCATGTGGGCCGCCGATATCTGGACCTTCTGCCCAATTTAAGCCTAACCAACGCAATGAATCCAAAATCATTTTTTCAGATTCAGGGGTTGAGCGCAGTTGGTCAGTATCTTCAATACGAAGAATAAATTCACCACCGTGTTGTTTGGCAAAACATAAGTTAAACAAGGCGATATACGCTGTTCCCACGTGCGGGAAACCAGTAGGAGAAGGCGCGATACGAGTACGAACAGTCATAAGCAAAAATTAATTCAAAATGTAAATTGCAACCATTATAACGAAAAAGCCCAAGTACTTAATGTTAAATTCAACATTCTGTACTTGGGCGTTTCAACTGCATTTGAAAAGGGGATTAAAGGCAGTGAGTTTGATGCAGACTTATGAGTTACCTTGCGGGAATAAGGCTTGTACGAAACGGCTAAAACGCTGATTTTGCAAGGCAAAGAAATTTTGAGTTGGGGCAAGATTAATTGAAGTCAGCACTTTTAAATCATTATTTGATTCAAACTTTTGCTTGTCTGCCTGTTTTTGTTGGGTAAGGGCTTTTTCAATTAAAGACCCCTTTTCCGCAGTTAAATGGGTTTTACTTTCAGTAGACTTGATCACAGCACTGTGACTGACTGTGCTTAAAGTGAGTAATGCTGCGCATATGAGTTTAGATTTCATCTTGATTCCCCCTTTCCTTTATGAATGAACTCACAATTTATAAATTGTTTTAATCACTTTAATATTTAATCACAAAAATCATAACAAAAGTAGATTTGCGTCACACTCTTAATAAGATCTTTATCATCATTTACTCACTATATACCGATTTTTCAGATGATCTTTGATTTAGAACATGTTGTAACAAACAACTGTGGAGATATCGTGAAGATTGTTACAAAAGTCACAATAAAATAGTTTTGAAGCGGGTTTGATTGCTGTGATGTCGCTTATTTTACCGTTGAGTCTAAAAACGGATCAAAGTTTTATTCACTTTTTATATATCTAATCCATAAAAAGGTATAAATTTGGAATAAACGCCGCATCTTGAATTAAATTGATTAAAAACAATTAATTAAAGCTAAATTATTTGAATTTAATCATTTTTTGCATGTTTTTTACAAATTGCGCAGCGCCTGAGCATTGCATATATTGAGCGACAGATTAAAGGTGATGTGTGCTGTAATGAAAACTCAATTGAAAGCTTTATTGGCTGCTGCGCTATTGGCAACAGGTTTTGCTGCAACGACTGCTCAGGCTGCAGATCGTCAGTTTTTAAATGTATCGTATGATGCGACCCGCGAATTTTATGATGAATTTAACAAGTCGTTTGGTCAGTACTGGAAAAAACGTACAGGTTTAGACGTCAACTTTAAACAATCACATGGTGGTTCAGGCAAGCAAGCGCGTTCTGTGGTCGATGGTTTAAAGGGCGATGTCGTCACTTTGGCATTGGCGAATGACATTGAAGAAATTGTAAAGTCAGGTCAAATCCAAGCAGGTTGGCAAAAAGAATTTCCTCATAACTCTGCGCCTTATACCTCGACCATCGTCTTTATGGTGCGTAAAGGCAATCCGAAAAACATTAAAGACTGGAATGACTTAACCAAACCAGGCGTACAAATTATTACCCCTAACCCGAAAACAGGTGGTTTGCCACGTTGGGTGTATTTATCGGCTTGGGGTTATGCAGAAAAGCAGCCGGGCGGCTCTAAGGCCAAAGCGCAAGAATTTGTGGGCAAGATGTACCACAATGTAAAAGTGATGGATTCGGCAGCACGTGCGTCGATGACTACATTTGCTGAACGTGGCATTGGTGATGTGTTGTTGACTTGGGAAAATGAAGCCCTTGTAACTTTAAAAACCTTAGGCAAAGACAAGTTTGATATTGTTTATCCATCTATTTCTATTTTGACTGAACCTTCGGTGGCAATCGTAGACCGCACAGTAGAAAAAAATGGCAATAAATGGTTAGCGACAGGCTATATCAACTATTTATATTCACCTTTAGGTCAGGAAATGGCGGCTAAGCATTTCTACCGTCCACGTAATGAAAAAGTCCTTGCAAAATATGCAGCACAATTCCCGAAATTAAAAACCTTCACGATTGATGAAGTGTTCGGTGGCTGGGAAAATGCACAAAAAACACATTTTGTGAATGGTGCGATTTTCGACCAAATTTATAATACTAAGCGTTAAACAGATATCCATTTTCGGCTAATCTTTTATTGGATTGGCACACAAAAAAATCTCTACGGAGATTTTTTTGTGCTTTAAAAAAGTCAAAAACGGTTTTCCCTATGGAAAGTAATATTTATCTACAAAAAGACGTTTGGAGCTTTGCCAAAACAAGGTAATAATGTGCAGTTACATTTTAGCTGTATTGATTGAACCTTATGTCGCATATTTCTGTATTACTTCATGAAACTGTTGATGCCGTGTTGGCAGATCGCAATACAGGAATTTATGTCGATGCCACCTTTGGACGAGGTGGACACACGCGTTTGTTGTTATCCAAATTGGATGCGCAGGCGCGAGTTTATGCCTTTGATAAAGATCCACAAGCTTTGGCCGTGGCAGCAGAATTGGCGCAGCAAGATTCGCGCTTTCAAATTATTCATGCCAGTTTTGCTGATATGCAGCAAGCGTTGAATGATTTGGGCGTCACTCAGGTCGATGGTGTGATGGCCGATTTAGGCGTGTCGTCACCACAGCTAGATCAGGCAGAACGCGGTTTTAGCTTTATGAAAGACGGCCCGCTTGATATGCGTATGGACAATTCACAAGGCCCGACTGCAGCAGAATGGCTGGTGGATATTGAAGAAGAAGCCTTAGCCAATGTGATTTTTCAATATGGTGAAGAACGTTATAGCCGCCGTATTGCCAAAGCCATTAAACAGGCGGGTTATATTGAAACCACCGCACAATTGGCTGAAATTGTAAAAGTTGCCCATCCGAAGTGGGAAAAAAACAAACACGCTGCAACGCGTACTTTTCAGGCAATTCGTATTGCGATTAATAAAGAATTAGAAGATATTGAAAACTTCTTACCGCAGGCGGTTGAGGTATTAAAACCCGAAGGTCGTTTGGCTGTAATTAGCTTCCACTCTTTGGAAGATCGTTTAATTAAACAGTTTATTCAAAAAGAATCGAGCCTGCCTGAAGATTCAGGTTGGGGCTTGCCACAACAGCAACAAGATACACGTCGATTGAAAAAAATCTCACGTGTGCGTGCCAGTGATGAAGAAGTCAAAGCCAATCCACGCTCACGCAGCGCATGGCTACGTGTTGCAGAAAGATTAGCTTGAAAAGGCCAATAATGAAAACTGAAACCGTTAAAAAAAATCAATCTCAAGTGCGACTGAAAAAAATGGTCGCCTATTTTATTTTATTGGCGCTGGTGTTTATCAGCGCGATTATGGTGGTGTTTCAAGTGTTTGAATATCGCCATGATTATCGTGAGCTGAGTTCTTATATGCGCGAGCGAGATGACTTAAATGCCGAATGGGGACGTTTGTTAATTGAACAGCAGACCTTTGGTGCAACTGCACAAATTGGCACCCGTGCGGTGACGCAACTGCGTATGTATTCACCGCCCGCACCGCAAACTGTGGTGATTTCTTTGCCTACAACCTCAGAACAACAATAAGGCGAGTTGCACATGGTCGATACGCGTAAAAAGCAAACCCGAAAGAAACAGCAATCGGTAACTGGAAAAAATGCCATTCATGTAGAAATGTGGCGTTTTTACTTAATGTGGGCTGTGGTACTGCTGGTGTTCGTGGCACTGGTGGGACGTGCTTTTTATGTGCAAATTGTGAACCATGACTTTTTACAAAACAAAGCCAATGCCAATATTTTAAGAACAGAAAAGCTCAAAGCTATGCGCGGGGTGATTTATGATCGCCACGGTGTGCCTTTGGCAATTAGTACCCCTGTAATGAAAGTGGTGATTGATCCACGTGATTATTTTGACAATAAAAAACTGTTTGAAGAAATTACAGCCGAGTTGGAAAAAAATCCGACCAGTCGTAAATTGCAGCGTCAATTGCCAGATAAAAACTTGAATTTAGATGAACTTGCCGATGCAGTTGGGATGGATCGCCAAGAACTGAAAAATAAAATGAACGAGCGTCCGCGTTCACGTTATTTGGTTTTACAAAAAGAAGTGCCGCCGCAACAGGCAGAGCTGATTCTAAAACGTAATTTCCAAGGGGTATATACCGAGAAAAACTATAAGCGTTATTACCCGCAGCCACAGCCGAATGCACAAATTATTGGTTTGACCAATAGTGAAGGCACAGGCATTGAAGGCTTGGAAATGCAGCTAAATACCCGCTTGGCAGGCGTGGATGGCGAACAGCAAATCGTGCGCGATAAAAAGGGTAACCGTGTCAAAGACCCAGAAGTGGTGAGAGAGGTTGAACCGGGCGAAAATATTACCCTGAGTATCGATTCACGTTTGCAATACATTATGTATCGTGAATTGACTGCAGCAGGGGTGGCAAATAATGCCCGTTCAGCCACAGCAATTGCGGTAGATGTGAAAACGGGTGAAATTTTGGCGATGACCAGTTGGCCGTCGTATAACCCGAATGACAAAAAAAGTTTGTCCAATAAAGATGCCATGCGTAACCGTGGTGCGGTGGATTCTTTTGAACCGGGTTCGACCATGAAGCCTATGACGGTGGCAATGGCACTGGAAAGTGGCAAATATTCACCGAATACCGTGGTCAATTTAAGTGGTGGTTCAATGCGGGTGGGTAATCACACCATTCGTGATACCCACAATTATGGCTCACTGACTTTGGCGGGAATTATCCAAAAATCGTCAAACGTGGGTGTGGCGAAAATTGCTTTATCTTTACCGTATGCAACCTTACCGACTTTTTATAAGCGTTTAGGGTTTGGTGCGCGTTCTGCAGTGAAATTTCCGGGTGAAAGTGCAGGTTTAATTTTGCCGCCAAGCAAGTGGAATGTGTCGGAAGTGGCGACCATGTCTTATGGTTATGGTTTGAACGCCACTGTGCTGCAATTGGCAGATGCCTATGCCATGCTTGCCAATAAAGGCGTAAAAATGCCGCTGAGTTTATACAAATTAGAAGAACAGCCTAAAGGCGAACAAATTGTTGATGCTAAAATTGCCGATCAAGTTCTACTGATGATGGAAGCCGTAACGTTACCCGGTGGTACGGCACGTCAAGCCAATATTCCAGGCTATCGGGTTGCAGGTAAAACGGGAACAGCGCATAAACTTCGTGCAGACCGCAAAGGCTATTCACAGACTGAATATCGTGCCTTGTTTGCTGGGGTTGCGCCAGTCAGTGATCCGCGTTTAGCCATGGTTGTCGTGGTGGAAAATCCAACAGGACAGTATTATGGTGGTTTGGTGGCAGCGCCTGTATTTGCTCGTGTGATGCAAGAATCTTTACGTTTAATGAACGTACCTTTAGATAAACCTTTAGAAACTCCCAACATCCAATAACAGGTGACGCATGTCTATCAGCTTTCAAAATATTTATCGCAGTTCCCGCGTTGCAGATTGGATGATACAAGACTTTCAGGGCTTTCAACTCGACAGCCGCCATGTGACAGCAGGGCAAATTTTTATTGCCCTGACCAGTTTGTCGCAGCCTGAAAAAACCGCACAATTTGCACAAGCAGCTTTAGATCAAGGTGCTTTGGCGGTGATTTCGGAAACTGAACTGGCAGTTGCCAATAATTTGGTGGTGCCAGATGTGCGTCAGCGCATGGGACAGTGGCAAAAACAATATTTACAAGCACGACAGCCTGTACCTTTAGCGCGTATGCTTGCAGTCACGGGCACCAATGGTAAAACCACGATTTCCCGCTTAATTGCTGAGTTGTTAATGTTACAAGCCCAACGCTGTGCGGTAATGGGCACCACAGGCAACGGAATTTTGCCTAATTTGGAAGCTTCAACACATACCACTTTAGATGCCTTGCAACTGCAAAATGCTTTATACAGCTATGCACAACAGGGGGCAAAATTTGCCGCAATTGAAGCCAGTTCACATGGTTTGGAGCAAGGGCGCTTAAATGGCTGCGATATTGAAATTGCGGTATATAGCAACCTGAGCCGTGATCATTTGGATTATCACGGTACTTTAGAGGCGTATGCTGCAGCCAAAGCCATGCTGTTTCAGTTTGCCAGTTTAAAAGTTGCAATTGTCAATTTAGATGATGAATATGCTGGGATCATGTTGCAAGCGGCGCAACAGAACCCTGCGCAACCGAAAATTTTGACTTATTCCATGCAGCAAGCGGCAGACTATCAAGTACAGCAGATTGAATACAGTCTGAATGGTGTACGTTTCCATCTACAAACTGCTACGGCAGAATATGTGGTGCAAAGTCCGTTGCTCGGACATTTTAATGTTGAAAACTTGGTCGCGAGTTTAATCGCAGCAGAGCAAGCAGGTTTTGCATTACAGGATTTAATACACACGACTGCACAACTTAAAGGCGCACCGGGGCGTATGCAAGTGTTGCGTGATGCAGAGCGTTTATTTGTGGTGGATTATGCACACACGCCAGATGCCCTAATTCAAGTGTTGCAAACCTTAAAACGCCATGTTAGCGCACAGCTTTGGGCGGTGTTTGGCTGCGGTGGAGATCGGGATCGTGGTAAACGCCCACTGATGACCCAAGCGGCATTGGACTATGCCAATGTTGTGCTTTTGACTTCTGATAACCCGCGTACAGAAGATCCTTTGCAAATTTTTGCCGATATGCAGACAGGTGTCGATTTGTCGGTGGCACAGAGCCATGAAATTCATGATCGTCGTGAAGCGATTAAATATGCAGTCAAACATGCACAGTCAGGCGATATTGTCTTGATTGCAGGCAAAGGTCATGAAAACTATCAAGAAATAGATGGGGTAAGACACTGGTTTGACGATGTGGTTGAAGTGCAATCTGCGATAGATGCACAGCATTGTTCACCTTCTGCTTATCCTGCCCAATAAGGAATTTGTATGCACACTTCCACCACCAGTACCGCAATTTTAGAACCTTGGACTGCCGAACAACTCAAACAGGCAACACAGGGTTATTGGTTCAATGGGCAAGCACCGCAAGGCGAGATTAAACGTATTTTAACCGATTCACGTCATGCCGAAGCAGGCGATGCCTTTTTGGCTTTAAAAGGTGAGCGTTTTGATGCGCATGATTTTGTGGCACAAGTAGCGACTCAGGGCTGTTCTATGGCAATTGTCAGCCAGCCTGTAGACGCAGATATTTGCCAATTGGTCGTGCCTGATACCCGTTTAGCTTTAGGACACTTGGGCGCATTTCGTCGTCAGCAACATCCTCAATTAAAAGTGATTGCGTTAACAGGCAGTAGCGGTAAAACCACCACTAAAGAAATGCTCGGTAGTATTTTGTCACGTTTGGCATCGACTTTAATTACCCGTGGCAACCTGAATAATGACTTGGGTGTGCCGATGATGTTATTGGAGTTGAATGCTAGCCATCAATATGCAGTGATGGAATTGGGCGCCAGTCATCAAGGTGAAATCGATTACACCTCAAACTTGGTGCAGCCGCAGGTGGCAGGCATTATCAATATTGGTACTGCGCATTTGGGTGAGTTTGGTGGGCGTGATGGTATTTGTCGGGCCAAGTCTGAAATTTATGCACATATTGCCTCGCAAGGTACAGCGATTGTCCCTGCTGCCGATGATTTTGCCGAACAGATTCAGCAAGCGGTTCAGTCAGAACAGCGTCTAAGTTTTGGTGAAGGCGGTGATGTGTTTGCGACAGACATTCAGTTGCAGCCACAATCGGCAAGTTTTTGTTTAAATACCACGCATGGTGTGCGTCAGATTCATTTGCCATTTGCAGGTGAACACAATGTACAAAATGCTATGGCTGCTGCCGCTTTTGCACTGGCAATTGGTGTAAGTTTAGATGATATTGTCGCAGGCTTGGAGCAGGCACAAGGGGCAAAAGGTCGTTTGAACTTTATTCAGCAAGGCACGCATTTATTTATTGATGACACCTATAATGCCAATCCAACCTCTATGCGTGCTGCAGGCGAAGTCCTTGCACAGCAAACAGGCGTGCGGGTTATGGTCATTGGTGATATTGGCGAGTTGGGCAATAGTGCAGCACAACAGCACTATATGTTGGGGCGTGACTTGGTGTCTATTCGTGGCATCAACTTTGTGGTGGCAGTCGGTGAATTTGCACCTGCGACCCAAGAAGGTGCGCGCAGTACCCAATATGGAAAAAAATTACAGGCTTTTGTCACTCAAGAACAAGCCTTGCCGTTTTTAATTGATCTGGTAAAAACACATCAACCTCAGTCCATGAGTTTCCTATTTAAAGGTTCTCGTTATACCCATATGGAAACGTTGATGGCTGCATTGATGGAGAAAATTTAAATGCTGTTATGGTTATTTGAACAGCTGGCGGGCTATAACAGCTCGTTTCAGGTGGTTCGTTATTTAACATTACGTTCATTACTGAGTGTATTGACTGCGCTTGGCATTGGCTTGGTGCTTGGCCCTGTGATGATTCGTAAACTGCAAGCATTAAAATACGGTCAAGCAGTCAGCTCTTATGCACCTGAAGGGCATGCAAAAAAAATGGGTACGCCAACCATGGGCGGGGTATTAATCCTGCTTTCCATTGGTATTTCGACCCTATTATGGGCAGATTTATCTAACCCTTATGTCTGGATTGTACTGGCGGTCATGGTCATTTTTGGCGCTGTAGGCTGGGCAGATGACTGGATTAAAATTCGCTACAAAGACAATGCGGGTTTGCCTGCGCGTAAAAAGTTCTTTTGGACTTCGGTGGCATCATTGGGTGCAGGTATTGCGTTGTATGTGATTGCAACCCAACAGCCAAATCCTGCACAAACTGCAGATATGTTGGATGTGTTGATTCCATTCTTTAAAGATTTCAGCATTCCTTTGTCTTTGATTCCACTCGGTATTGGCTTCATTATCTTTACCTATTTGGTAATTAACGGTGCCTCAAATGCGGTGAACCTGACTGATGGTTTAGATGGTTTGGCAATTATGCCAATCGTGTTGGTTGCGGCAGGTTTGGGCGTCTTTGCCTACTTGGCGGGGGATGTTCGTTTTGCTGATTATTTGCATATCCCTTATGTGAAATATGCGTCTGAGTTGGTGGTAATCTGTGCCGCGATGATTGGAGCAGGCTTAGCCTTCCTGTGGTATAACGCGCATCCTGCACAAGTCTTTATGGGCGATGTCGGTGCACTGTCTTTGGGGGCAATGCTGGGTACGATTGCCGTGATGGTACGTCAGGAAATCGTGTTTGCGATTATGGGCGGAGTGTTTGTGGTTGAAGCGATTTCGGTATTCCTGCAAATTGGCTCACTACGTATGCGCAATAAACGGGTATTCTTAATGGCGCCGTTGCATCACCACTATGAAAAGAAAGGCTGGCGTGAAACTCAAGTGGTGATTCGTTTCTGGATTATCACAATTATGCTGGTGGTTTTAGGTTTAATGACTTTAAAATTACGTTAAGCCTATCCAACCGAAAATTTTAAAAGTCGGCACTCGCCGACTTTTTTATGTGGTTCACTCTGGAGAAAATGATGAATTTGCTGATGTGTCCTGTGTGTCGTCAGGTATTGCAACTGCATGATCGAACGTGGCGTTGTGCCAGCAATCACAGCTATGATGTTGCGAAACAAGGCTACGTCAATTTGCATGTGGTGCAGCATAAGCACAGTAAAAATCCGGGGGATACACCTGCTTCGGTGCAGGCACGTCGCGCATTTTTAAGTGCAGGGCATTATGCGCCCTTGCAACAGGTAGTGGTGCAAAAAATTCGCACCTTACGCATCGAAAATTTGTTGGATATTGGCTGTGGTGAAGGCTATTACACCGCAGCCATGCAAGGCGAAGTGTTGCAGTGTGTCGGGGTGGATATTGCCAAGAATGCCGTACAAGTGGCGGCGAAACTGAATCCCGCAGTGACTTGGGTGGTGGGGACAGGGGCAACTTTGCCTGTTTTAGAACATTGTATTGATTTATGTACCAGCTTGTTTAGCCCAATTCCACAACAGGAAATTTTGCGGGTTTTAAAACCACAAGGCTATTTGTTGGTAGTAACGCCTGCGTCTGAGCATTTATTGGCGATGCGTCAAGCTTTGTTTGAAGAAGTGAAGCCGCATGAACCTGAAAAATTTATCGCTCAATTGCAAGATGACTTTGATTTAGTCGATGCTAGCGTGGTGGAAACGCCGTTACAGCTCAATCAAAACGATTTAAATCATTTAATTGCTATGACACCTTATGCTTACAAAGCCAAAGCAGAGCGTCGCCAGGCTTTGGAACAGCAAACCCAGTTTGACGTGACAGCACAGCATCAAATTTATCTGTTTCAGAAAAAGTAAGTTTAAATAGCCCATAAAAAAGCCCTCATCTTTGCGTAAGAGGGCTTTTTCTGACTGCTTGTCTGTGTAGTTATAAGACTTCGTCAATTAAGTTTTCTAATGCATCGGGAGCAGGTTTGGGGGCCGCATTAGGTTTGGCAGGGCTGTTGTTTGGCGCTTGCATGGCAGGCGGTGCAGCGTTTTCAGGAATTAACACTTCCTCGCCTGGTAAATCGTCAAAATCTCGCTCAGGCGCACGTGCTGGCGCAACAGGTGTAGGTCGATACAGTGGACGTGCCAATGGCGGTGAAGCACGATAATCCTGTTGCTGTTCTGCATTCATTTGATTGAGTTCACGTTGTGGCGCTTTGGCTTTGCTGTCTAAACTCACCCATGCTTCAGGTGTGCCTTTCAGTGCATTGCCCATAAAGTTTGTCCAAATTGGTAGCGCTGCGACACCCCCATATTCACGACGTCCTAAAGTGGTAGGTTGGTCAAAGCCCACCCAAGCCACAGTCACCAGTTTGCCGTTGAAACCTGCGAACCAAGCGTCTTTGGCATCGTTGGTGGTTCCCGTTTTGCCACCAATATCACCACGACCAATTCTAAGTGCAGCACGTCCAGTACCGTGTTGAATTACGTCACGTAAAATATTGGACATATCATACGCCGAGCTAGATTTTAAAATACGCTGTGCCTGTTTGTACTGACTACGCTCTGCCAATAAGTTCGGATATTGTTCAGCTTGTGCCAGTTTTTTATTGGTGACTTCAATCACTTCATCATCTGGTGTAGTGGCTTCGGCACTTTCAAGCGTTTGTTCTTTGGCATTAATACAAGCAATACACGCATATTCAGGATTAGCTTGATAAATCACTTTGCCATAAGCATCTTCAATACGGTTAATGAAGTGCGGTTGGATACGGTAACCCCCATTGGCAAAAGTGGCATAGCCCGTGGCCATTTGAATAGGAAGAACTTGTGGCGTACCCAATGCAATAGTGTAGTTACGTGGAATCTGATCTTCCTGTAATCCAAAATCCATGAACAGTTGGCGGGTACGCTCAATTCCCACATTTTGCAATAAACGCACCGAAACCGTGTTACGAGATAAATACAGCGCACGACGCAATGGAATCATACCTAAATGACGACCATCGGAGTTACGTGGCGTCCATTTGCCAATGGTGATTGGACTGTCATTGACCATGGTGTGTGGCGTCATACCACGCTCTAAAGCCAGTGCATACACAAAAGGTTTAATGGTAGAACCCGGTTGACGCCAACCTTGTAAAGTACGGTTGAACTTAGATTGATAGAAGTTATAGCCACCAACCAACGCTTCAATGGCGCCATTATTCGGGTTAATTGCGACCAATTGACCTTGTACTTTTGGGACTTGTACCAATGACCAAGCGGTTTTATTTTCATTTGGACGTAAACGGACAATATCTTTGACTTTTACAATCTGTGCCGCACGACTTGGCGCATTGCCTACACTGTTGGCATTGCGATAGGGGCGCGCCCAAGACATACCTGACCATGGTACAGTAACTGTTGTACCATCTTGCATTAACGCTTCAAAAGAATTATTCAGCACTTTGCTGACTTGCGCAGGGTAGGTGTTGGCATAAGCACGAAACTCATTCAGCGGTTTGTCGTGTGCCTCTGCACCACGCCAGCCGTGGCGACGGTCATAGGCTTCTAAGCCTTCTTGTACCGCCTGTTCTGCGTACATTTGACGTTTGCTGTCTACCGTGGTGTAAACTTTATAGCCCGAATCAACCGCTTGTTCACCAAATTTACTGACCAGTTCAGCACGCACCATTTCACCAATATACGGATGTTTATTGCTGATGCTGCGGTCTGGCATATCTAAATTAATCGGTTCAGCAATGGCTTTTTGGTATTCATTTTGGTTGATATAGCCCAGTTGCAGCATACGTCCCAAAATCCAGTTGCGACGCTCCAAAGCACGCTCAGGATTTACCACGGGATTGTAGCGCGAAGGTGCTTTAGGTAGGCCTGCAATCATCGCCATTTGTGCAATCGACAGTTCTTCTAGGCTTTTGTTGTAATAAATTTTGGCAGCTGCCGCGATGCCATAGGCATTTTTACCCAAAAAGATTTTATTGACGTATAAGGTCAAAATTTCTTCTTTGCTCAGGTTTTGTTCAATTTTACGCGCTAAAAAGATTTCGGTGAGTTTACGCTTTAAAGTGCGATCAGGGCTGAGATAATAGTTTTTTGCCACTTGCATAGTAATGGTCGAGCCGCCAGTTTGCACATTGGAGCCTGTTACCGCCTCGCTCACCGCGCGCCCCAAGCCTTTGAAGCTAATCCCACTGTGTTCAAAAAAAGCAGAATCTTCGGCTGCTAAGAACGCAAAAATGAATTTTTCAGGAATATGTTCATAATCGACAGGCACAGAAAGCTTGCCGCCATACTCGGCAATTAGCTCATTATCGGCACTATAAACCTGCAATGGTTTTAATAATGGCGCTTTTTTTAAGGTGGTCATTTCTGGCAAAGATGGGGCAATATAGAGATACATGCCATAGAAACCCATCGGTATTGCGACCAAAATTATAATTATGATCAAAAAAAATGGATGAACACGACCCGAACAAGATAGCTTTTTCATAACAAGTGCGTTTTAATAAGCGCTAATAGCAAACTAATTGCTGGTCAGTATAGCGAGTAGATTTACGGATTGTTAGATGAATTATTGTATCCGTAAAAAATTATAGACCAGCGTGGATTAGTAGGTTAAATTTTTTTGGGGATAAAAAAATAATAGGAATGGTACTATTGTGCGTAGGTTATATCGTAAGCCAAGTAAGGGGTTAATAGGTGTAGATATTAGTTCTACTTCTGTTAAGTTATTAGAACTCTCTGTTAAGAATGGTAGATACTGGGTCGAGAGCTATGCGCTGGTCCCACTTCCAGAAGGCAGTGTGGTTGAAAAAAACATTCTCAATCCAGAAGCAGTCGGGGATGCGCTTGAACGTGCATTGAACTTAGCAAACACGCAATCTACATCTGCAGCATTAGCAATTCCAACCTCAATGGTGATTACCAAAATCATTGAAATGGATGCAGATATGACTAGCGATGAGCGTGAAGTTCAAATTCGTATGGACGCCGAGCAATATATTCCATTCCCATTAGATGAAGTCAGCCTAGACTTTGAAGTCCAACCAGACCGTTTAGCCAATCCAAACCGAGTCAATGTGTTACTGGTTGCAACACGTTTAGAAAACGTAGAAGCACGAGTAGAAGCATTGGAGTTGGGCGGCTTGACAGCCAAAATTGCCGATGTCGAAAGTTTTGCCATCGAAAATGCCTTTAAAGTGTTCTCCGATACCCTGCCAATGGGTGTGAACACAATTGGTATTCTAGACATTGGTCACACCATGACCACCTTGTCGGTACTGCAAAATAACAAAATTATTTATACCCGCGAGCAAACCTTTGGCGGTAAGCAGCTGACACAAGAAATTCAAAACCGTTATGGTTTGTCGTATGAAGAAGCAGGGCGTGCGAAAAAAAGCCGTACTTTGCCAGATGACTACGATGTAGAAGTGCTCGAACCGTTCTTAGAAGCGGTGGTGCAACAAGCTGCACGTTCATTGCAGTTCTTTTTCTCATCTTCACAATTTAACGAAATTGATCACATTTTATTGGCAGGGGGGAATGCCAATATTCCAGGTCTTGCGAAATTGTTGCAGCAAAAACTGGGCTACCGTGTGACCATTGCCAATCCATTCTTGCAAATGGGCTTCTCTCCACAAATCGACATTAAAAGAATTGAAAGTGATGCACCGTCATTGATGGTGGCATGTGGTTTAGCAATGAGGAGTTTTGATTAATGGCAAAGATTAACTTACTCCCTTGGCGCGATGAGCTAAGAGAAAAACGTAAAAAAGAATTTATTGTATTTTGTATTGCAGCGGCTGCTGTTGGGATGTTATTGGTGGCTTTGGCGTGGTTCTTCTACAACGCGAAGTTACAAGATCAAGAACAAGCCAATCAATTGGTGATCAGTACCAACCAAAACCTAGATGTACAATTAAAATCTTTAGAAGGCTTGCAAGAACAGCGTAATGCCATTGTTGAGCGCATGAAGCTTATTCAGGGTCTACAAAGTCAGCGTCCAATTGCCGTGCGTTTGGTGGATGAATTGGTGCGTGTGACACCAAGCAATATGTACTTAACCAAAGTGAGCCGTACAGGCAATAAATTCACTTTTGAGGGCAAGGCTGAAAGTCCAAATACGGTGGCTGAATTCTTGCGTAATTTGGAAGCATCGCCGTGGTATCGCAATGCATTTATGAATTCATTCTTAGCTAAAGAAGAAAATAAAGATAAAGCACCAAGCTCTGTGGTTCCTCGTGTAGAGGAAAGTTACGGTACTTTTGTAGTAACTTCAGATTTAGAAGAAATTGCAATTCCAGTAACACCAACAGAATCTAATTCAACATCAGCAGCGGGGGCAGCACAATGAGTCTCGATGAATTTGATGAAGTAAATCAGGATGCTGCTGTTGCTCCGAAAAAGAAAATGACAGTTGAAAAGTTTTTTCAACAGTTCAATACCCTAGATCCTAACAATTATGGTGCTTGGCCACTTTCGGTCAAAATTACCTGCTGGATTTTTATTATTTTCCTGATTCTAGCTTTAGGTTACTTTGTCGTAATCAAGCCAAAGTTAGATGCCATTGCAGCAGCACATACACAAGAACAAAACTTGTTAAATGAGTTCCGTGAAAAAGATTCTAAATTGCGTAATTTGCAGCAATACCAAGCGCAATTACAAGAAATGGAAGCGAACTTTAACCAACAACTTGAACAATTGCCAAAAGAAACTGAAATTCCAGGTTTAGTTGAAGATATTAACGTCACAGGCGTGAATTCAGGTTTGAAGTTTAAAAACATTCGTTTAGAGAACGAAATTAAACAAGAGTTCTTTATTGAACAGCCAATTTCAATTGAAGCGACAGGCGATTATCATGCCTTTGGTTCATTCGTAAGCGGTACAGCAGCATTGCCACGTATTGTGACCATGCACGACTTTGAAATTGTGGCGACTGAAAATAAAGACAAGAAAACCGATATTCCGCAAGTGACCTATAAAGCACAAGCAAAAACTTATCGTTATGTCGGCAGTGCAGATGCACAAACCGCGGGTAATGCTGGAGGAGCGAAATAATGAAAATTGAAAAGCTTTCGTTGGCTCTGATGGCAACTTTGTTGATGGTGGGATGTGATTCACGGATTGATGCAGTCAATGCACAAATGGCTGAAATTCGTAATCAGCCACCACTACCCATTGAACCTGCACCTGTGTTTGAGCCTGCACCAACCTTTAACTATGCAGCACACCAGCTCAAAAGCCCATTTATGCCAAGTTCATTGGCGGCAGAGCTTAAAATTATGGCAGGGAAGCGCGTTTATCCGAACCTTGCTCGCCAGTTACAACCACTGGAAAATTACGCACTTGAGTCACTGACTATGAAAGGCAGTATGCGTCAAAATGGTCAAATTTTGGCATTGATTCAAACACCTGATGGTGAAATTGAGCGTATCCAGCGTGGTAGCTATATGGGGGTAAATCATGGTCGTGTGGTGAATATTACACCTACACAAATTGATTTAATCGAAATTATTCCAGATGGTCGTGAAGGTTATGTAGAACGTCCAAGAAGTTTAGTTTTAATTGGGCCTGCGCCATAAATTAAAGGAATAAAAATGAATAACAGTGTGAAAGATTTTATTTTTGGGGATGGTAATACAATGAACAATTTGTTCCGTCAGTTTTCAATGGGCGCAGTCGCAATGGCAGTGATGCAAGTTGCCAATGCCCAAGTCAGCATTACCAACATCGTACCCATGCAAATTCCGGGACAGGGCACCGAAATTCGTGTCATGTTTAATGGTTTGCCACCTCAACCTGCAGCATATCAGCTGGAACAACCTTCCCGCTTGATTTTAGATTTTGATAAAGCGCAACAAACGCTGAAGCAAAACAGCGTTGCAGTCGCGACCAAAGAAGCCAGCTCTGTAGAGGTAAGCTCAGATGCACAGCGTTCACGTTTAACTGTGAACTTGGCCGATGCGGGCGCATTTACCACGCGTGTTGAAGGCAACACCTTTATTTTAAAAATCAACTCAACAACGGCAACCCCTGTGGCTGCCGTGACTGCCCAACGTAGTGCGCAAGGTGTATCCAATATTGGTTTCCAGCGTGGCGGTGAAGGCGAAGGTCAGGTGGTGATTGATCTACTCGGTAGCAATACGCCTGTAGATGTGCAGCAGCAAGGCAGCAAAATTGTGGTGCGTACTTTAGGCAATAAAGTACCAACACATTTGGCACGCCGTTTAAATGTAAATGATTTTGCAACACCTGTGTCGACCATTGATGCACACAATGATGGCAGCAATGGCGTGATTACCATTCAGGCTGCGGGCAGCTATGAATATATGGCATATCAGGCAGAAGACAAGCTAACCATCAGCTTAAAACGCCCTGTCGATAAAAACCCGTTTAAACCGCGTGCAGCGCAAAGCTATACAGGCAAAAAGATTTCACTGGATTTCCAAGACATCGAAGTGCGTCGTGTATTGCAGTTATTGGCTGATTTCACAGGCATTAACATGGTGGCAGCAGACACTGTGCAAGGCAACATTACCTTACGTTTAAAAGATGTACCTTGGGATCAGGCTTTAGATATTATCCTGAAAACCAAAAACTTAGATAAGCGTCGTAATGGCAACGTGATTTGGATTGCACCTGTTTCTGAATTGATTAAAGCCGAAGAAGAAGAAGCCAAAGCGATTGCGCAAAGTGTGAAACTGGCGCCACTACAAACTGAATATATTCAATTGAACTATGCCAAAGCGGCAGATATTGAAAAACTAATTACGCAAGGCAAGAATGCATCACGTGGTGGTTCAAATACCAATACAGGTACTGATCCATTAGGCGATAGCGTTGGTAGCTTGTTGAGTCCACGCGGTACAGTGTCGGTAGATCCACGTACCAATACCTTAATCATCAACGATACATCGGCAAAAATTGATCAGATTCGTCAAATGATTGATTTGCTAGATGTATCTGTGAAGCAGGTGATGATTGAAGCACGTATTGTTCGTGCAACCACAGATTTCACCAAGGAAATGGGGGTGAAGTGGGGCATCTTGTCACAAGGGATTACCAACAATAACCACTTGTTGGTGGGTGGTAGCGATACGACTTTGTGGAACTTACGTGAACCAGAAAAAAATGATGATTTAGGTGGTTGGAAGTACGAAATTGAACGGCCACAAAACCTGAATGTCGATTTGGGTGTGACCAGTCCTGGTGCTAGCCGTATTGCATTTGGTTTAATCAGCTTGTCTGACTTTATGCTCGATTTGGAGTTGTCTGCATTACAAGCAGATGGTTACGGTGAAGTGATTTCGACACCAAAAGTCCTGACTGCAGATAAGCAAAATGCCAAAGTGGCATCGGGTACGCAAATTCCGTATCAATCTTCTGAAGGTGGTGGTGTCAATGCCGTATCTACTACAGAATTCATTGATGCGACTTTAAGTTTGGATGTGACCCCAAGTATCACGCCTGACGGTAAAGTCCAAATGCAATTAAATATCACCAGTGACTCACCAGGTGCACCTACGCCTACAGGTCAGCTCACCATTAATAAGAACGCCGTGAATACCAACGTTTTGGTGGATAATGGTGAAACTGTGGTCTTGGGTGGTATTTTTGAGCAACAAACGGCTAACTCACAAACCAAAGTTCCATTCTTGGGCGATATTCCTTATATCGGACGTTTATTCCGTAAAGATATCAAGTCGGACAACAAACGTGAGTTGCTGATTTTTGTTACACCACGAATTGTTAATGACAGTGTTTCAAGAAATCATTAATATATTTTCAATTTAAACAAAATTTATAGGTGACTCCTTGCTAAGCAAAGAGTTTGACACCCTACCAAATATCTATTTGGTAGGGCCGATGGGGGCAGGCAAGACCACTGTAGGACGCCATTTGGCGGAATTGTTAGGGCGTGAATTTCTAGATAGTGATCATGAAATTGAACGCAAAACTGGCGCTACGATCCCTTGGATCTTTGAAAAAGAAGGCGAACAAGGGTTTCGTAGTCGTGAAACAGCGGTTATTGATGAGTTAACCACACGGCATAAACTTGTACTTGCTACAGGTGGCGGTGCGGTGACTCAAGCCCCGAATCGAGACTTCTTAAAACAACGTGGTATTGTTGTTTATCTATATACCCCTGTCGAAATTCAACTTCAGCGAACTTATCGCGATAAAAACCGTCCTTTACTTCAAGTCGAAAACCCCGAACAAAGATTACGTGATTTGCTTGCAGTGCGTGATCCGTTGTATCGTGAGGTGGCGCATTATATTATTGAAACCAATCAGGGTGCTGCGCGAGATTTGGCGCAAAAAATCTTAAATACGATTGTTTCAGAGCAAATATCTTAGGTAGAAAGCGACTTTTTCATGCAGACTTTACACGTTGAACTCGGCGATCGCCGTTACCCTATTTTTATTGGCAGTGATCTTCAGCCCCAAGAATTACTTGCACTTTATATTAAAGGTCAGCAAGTCATGATAGTGACTAATACCACGGTTGCACCTTTGTATTTAAGTCACTATGTGACGGCTGTTGAAGCACTTGGTAAGAAAGTGGCAACCTGTATTTTGCCTGATGGAGAAAAATACAAAGATATTCAGCATCTCACTCTTATTTTTGATGCCTTGCTGGAAGCTGGTTTTAACCGTGATTGTACGGTGCTGGCTTTGGGCGGTGGCGTGATTGGCGATATGGCAGGTTTTGCTTCGGCAAGTTTTCAGCGTGGAGTGTACTTCATTCAAGTACCGACCACTTTATTGTCGCAGGTCGATTCAAGTGTCGGTGGCAAAACAGGGATTAATCATCCATTGGGTAAAAACATGATTGGCGCGTTTCAGCAACCCCAAGTGGTGCTGGCCGATATGTCGCAACTGAATACTTTACCTGAGCGCGAGTTGTCTGCAGGCTTAGCCGAAGTCATTAAATATGCGCTTTTGGGTGATGTCGAGTTTCTAGAATGGCTTGAAACGCACATGGAAGCATTAGTCGCGCGTGATCCTGCTGTACTGGCAGAAGCGGTATATCGTTCATGTGCACATAAAGCACGTATTGTTGCCAATGATGAAAAAGAGCAAGGTGAACGCGCTTTATTGAATCTTGGGCACACCTTTGGGCACGCAATTGAATCTTATTTGGGTTATGGTGAATGGTTGCATGGCGAAGCAGTGGCTACAGGGATGGTGATGGCAGCCGATTTATCACAGCGAATGGGCTGGATTTCTGCAGAAGATGTGCTGCGTACAAAAAATATCATTGCTAGAGCCAATTTACCGATAGTATGTCCACAGATTCCGCTGGACCAGTTTTTGGCTTATATGGCACACGATAAAAAAGTGCTGAATGGTCAATTACGTTTGGTGCTCATGAAGCAATTGGGTCAAGCCATCATCACCAAAGAGTTTGACTTAGAATTGATGAAACAGGCGATTTTAGCCAATCAAGCATAAAAGGCAGCATATGACAGCACTGCGTACACACTGGCAAAAAATTCAACAGTCAATTTGGTTGCTGGGCGCGGTGCTGTGTTTATTGGCGGCACTGATTTTTTGGGCGATGACTGACCGTGAAGAACTGGTTGAAATTGAAAAACAACCAGAGTCTGAAATTGAATTACAAATTCAACCCGAAAAGGTTGCTGCAACCACCTATTTGGGTGGTTTGCAAGAAGAAGTCCGCCCTTTGGAACTCACCACGCGTTTAACAGCTTCTGGTTTGCATGAGGCTGAATATCGCGGTACTAAATTTATTCAGGAACAAAAAAATAACAGCACGATTGAACTGTTTCGGGTCAATGATGAAAACATCATTAAAAGTTTTATTAAAAAGCAAACAGATCGGAGCAAGCTGTTTTATATTCGTTTAAGCGGTGAGGGGCAGGCTGAACAATATGTGATGTTATATGGCAGTTTTGGCAATAAACGCGAAGCCGCACAAACCTTGACCGCATTGCCATTTAAATTTCCTGAAACGATTCAGCCTGTTGTGGTGCAATTTGCTGACTATCGTCCTTATGTCAATGATTTAGGGGCGGATGAAATGGGGCTGAGCACCAAGTTATATGCGGTAAATTTACGTCCTGCAGCTGTGCCTAAAATAGATGAAAGTGTTTTAGCGCGTCCACCTGCAACCACAACGACTGCACCGACTACGCAGGCTGTTGCCCCACAAAATAGTACCACCAGTACTACGATTACCCGCCGTGATCAGGAGGGTAATGTCGTGGATGTACAAAAATCACAAAGTGGTACTGCACCTGTTCAGCCAGATGCACCTGAACCTGAAGTGCGCGATCCTTTTAACTAATCATAAACATTTCCAATATTCTTTTAGCTTCATTTTAGTCATTCAAACCATCGCTTGCCTTTATTTGTTCTATTCTTTTTGTCTATGATTCGCATTGAGCTATTCTGGCTCAGTTGCACCAATTTGATCTAAAAATACTATTCTTCTCATACATAAATGCGTTCTAAAATGGCGCAGCATGGTGTATAAAAATAATGAAGTGCACAAAAACAGTGCGAATTTGACTTAAAAATGTGATTTTATTTTACATTTATGCGGTGAATGCTGAAATTTGGTTATGGTTGAATAAAAAAATAAAGTTGGCATTGTTTTTGCTTTTATTGGTGCGTGAATTGAGTTGTTGTCCCTATTTTGGCGCAAAAAATTCAATGATTGTGCGAAACTGTCAAATTTGCCTGCTACATTAAAGTGTAAAAGTTGCGTAAATGATGAATCGGTCACTCAGGCTTTTTAATCGGTATTGATTGAAATAAATGTGTGACATTTCATTTACCCAAGGTTGATGTTTAGAGTTGTAAATTGAGTTAAATCGCAAAAACAGATTGTTTAATTGGCCCAATTGGGCAAGTAAAAGAAGGGTACGCTATGCACATGCCATCGCCTAATACTGTAGCTCCCACTCAAGGTTTATACCAACCAGATGAGTTTAAAGATAACTGTGGTTTCGGTTTAATTGCCCATATGCAGGGTGATGCAAGCCATGATCTCGTCAAGACTGCCATTCATAGTTTAAGTTGCATGACCCACCGTGGTGGTATTGCCGCAGACGGTAAAACGGGCGATGGATGTGGTTTGCTGTTGGCGATGCCAAAGCAATTTTTCCGCGAAGAAGCAAAACGCTTAAGTGACATTACCCTGAGCGAAATTTTTGCAGTGGGTACGGTCTTTCTGAACCTCGACCCTGCCTTAGCGACACATGCTAAAAATATCCTGACCAAAGAAATTGAAGCAGAAGGCTGTAAAGTATTGGCTTGGCGTGTGGTGCCAACCAATAATGAGGCATTGGGCGAAATCGCCATGCAGTCTTTGCCTGCGTTTGAGCAAATTATTGTCAATTGCCCATTGGGTGTGACTGAGGTTGAATTTAACCGCAAATTATTCTTGGCGCGTCGCCGTGCCGAGCAGCAATTGACTGCCGATCCATATTTTTATGTGACCACGCTATGCTCAACCGTGATCAGCTATAAAGGTTTGATGATGCCTGCAGCGATTGCAGACTTTTATACCGACCTTGCCGATGAACGTTTGGAATCACATATTGTGGTGTTCCACCAGCGCTTCTCGACCAACACTTTGCCACGTTGGCCGTTGGCGCAGCCTTTCCGTTACTTGGCACACAATGGTGAAATCAACACCATTACCGCCAACCGTAACTGGGCAATGGCACGTACCCCTAAATTTGAAAATCCATTATTACCGGGTTTGACTGAGCTTACGCCAATTGTAAACCGTACAGGTTCAGACTCATCTAGCTTGGACAACATGCTGGAAATTCTGGTGGGTGGCGGAATGGATTTATTCCGCGCCTTGCGCATGTTAGTTCCGCCTGCATGGCAGAACGTCGAAACCATTGATGCCGATTTACGTGCTTTCTATGAATTTAACTCTAAACACATGGAAGCGTGGGATGGCCCTGCAGGTTTAGTCATTCAGGATGGCCGTCATGCAATCTGTATGCTGGACCGTAATGGCTTACGTCCTGCACGTTGGGTGATCACTAAAAATGGCTACATCACCTTGGCCTCTGAAATTGGGGTGTGGGGTTATGAGCCTGAAGATGTGATCTCTAAAGGACGTGTTGGCCCAGGTCAAATTTTGGTAGTCGATACCTTTACTGGCAAAGTGCTCGATACGCAGGATGTGAATAACCATCTGAAAAGAATGCGTCCTTACCGTGAATGGTTACGTGAAAATTCAATCCGTTTACAAGGTAGCCCAGAGCTTGAAGAATATTTGTGTGATCAGGGTTTAAAAGGTGATGCCTTAAAAGCTGCACAAAAAATGTTTATGGTGACCTTTGAAGAGCGTGATCAATTATTGCGTCCAATCGCAGAAAGCGGTCAAGAAGCCGTGGGTTCCATGGGTGATGATACGCCAATGGCAGTATTGTCGTGTCAGGTACGCCATGTGTCGGATTATTTCCGTCAGCAGTTTGCGCAGGTGACCAATCCACCGATTGACCCATTGCGTGAATCGATCGTGATGTCTTTGGAAACCTGTTTAGGGCGTGAACAAAACGTATTTGAGCAAGGTCCAGAACATGCAGACCGCTTGATTATCTCAAGCCCTGTGTTGACCAACTCCAAAATGCACCAAATTCGCACTTTGGGCCGTAAAGGCTATGAAATTGCCGACATCGACCTGAACTATGCCGAAAGCGAAGGTTTGCAAGCTGCAATTCAACGGATTTGCGAAACTGCTGCACAAGCGGTGCGTGAGGGTAAAACTTTATTGGTACTCACCGATAAAAAAATCCGTGAAGGTTACTTGCCTGCGAATGCGGTCATGGCGACTGGTGCGGTGCATCACCACTTAATTCAAGTCGGTTTACGTACCGATGCCAACATTATTGTGGAAACAGGTTTTGCCCGCGATCCGCACCAATTTGCAGTATTGCTCGGTTTTGGTGCAACTGCGGTGTATCCTTATTTGGCTTATGATGTGATCAATGACTTGATTGCCAAAGGCGAGTTATTGGGCGATCCAGTCTATGCGCAAAGCAATTTCCGCAAAGGCATTGAAAAAGGCTTGCTCAAAGTTCTGTCTAAAATGGGTATTTCAACTGTAGCGTCTTACCGTGGTGGTCAGTTGTTTGAAGCGGTGGGTTTGTCTGCTGAAGTGGTGAATACTTGCTTTATTGGTGTGCCAAGCCGTATTCAGGGGGCTACCTTTTCCGACCTTGAAAATGATCAGAAAAAACTGGCAGACACTGCATGGAAATCACGTAAACCAATTGATCAGGGCGGTTTGCTGAAATTTGTATTTGGCAAGGAATACCATGCCTTTAACCCAGATGTGATCAATGCCTTACATAAAGCGGTGCGTTCAGGCAATTATGCAGATTTTAAAGAATATGCAGAAATCGTGAATAATCGCCCAATCGCAACCATTCGTGATCTATTCAAGTTAAAAACAGACAATTCCATTGCCTTAGATCAAGTGGAGTCGGTTGAGCAAATTTTGCCGCGTTTTGACTCTGCGGGGATGTCTTTGGGGGCTTTGTCGCCCGAAGCACATGAAGCCATTGCGATAGCCATGAACACCATTGGTGGACGTTCAAACTCAGGTGAGGGTGGTGAAGACCCTGCGCGTTACGGCACTATTCGTAACTCGAAAATTAAACAGATTGCTTCAGGGCGTTTTGGGGTAACTCCTGCTTACTTAACATCTGCAGAAGTGTTACAGATTAAAGTAGCACAGGGTGCAAAACCAGGCGAGGGTGGTCAGTTACCAGGCGGTAAAGTGAATGGGTTGATTGCACGGTTACGTTATTCTGTGCCAGGTGTAACTTTGATTTCACCACCACCACATCACGATATTTATTCGATTGAAGACTTGTCACAATTGATTTTTGATTTAAAACAAGTCAATCCGCAAGCTATGGTATCGGTCAAGTTGGTATCTGAACCGGGTGTGGGTACCATTGCAGCAGGTGTAGCCAAAGCCTATGCCGACTTCATTACCATCTCGGGCTATGATGGGGGTACAGCAGCATCGCCACTATCATCTATTCACCATGCAGGTTCGCCGTGGGAGTTGGGTTTAAGCGAGGCGCATCAGGCACTGCGTGTGAATGACTTGCGTGGCAAAGTTCGTGTGCAAACCGATGGTGGCTTAAAAACTGGTTTAGATGTAGTGAAAGCGGCAATTTTAGGTGCGGAAAGCTTCGGCTTTGGTTCAACCCCAATGATTGCCTTAGGTTGTAAATACTTACGTATTTGCCACTTAAATAACTGTGCAACTGGAGTAGCGACTCAACAAGATCATTTGCGTGAGGAACACTATATTGGTGAACCACAAATGCTGATCAACTTCTTCACTTTCATTGCGGAAGAAACCCGTGAATGGTTAGCTGCACTGGGTGTTGCGAGCTTGAAAGACTTGATTGGTCGTACCGACTTGCTAGAAATTTTACCGGGTGAAACCGAAAAACATGCGCACTTGGATTTAAGCGCCTTGTTGGAATCCCACCCTGCGGCAGAAGGCAAAGCGCAATACTGTCAAGTTGAAGGCAATGAGCCATTTGACAAAGGCATCTTGGCTGAAAAAATGATTGCAGAGATGTTGCCTGCAATTGAAGCAGGTACAGGGGGCGAATATTACTTTAATGTGAGCAACTGTGACCGTTCAATTGGTGCGCGTATTTCAGGTGAAATTGCGCGTCGGTATGGTAACTTGAGCATGGAACATCATCCTGTCAAAGTGAATCTTACAGGTACTGCAGGGCAGTCTTTAGGTGTTTGGAATGCAGGTGGTTTGCATATCAAACTTGAAGGAGATGCCAATGACTATGTGGGTAAAGGCATGGCGGGTGGACGTATTTCCATCTTCCCACCAAAAGGTTCGCCATTCCAAACTCAAAACACAGCCATTATTGGTAATACCTGCCTCTATGGTGCAACTGGTGGTAAATTATTTGCTGCGGGCACTGCGGGCGAGCGTTTTGCGGTGCGTAACTCGGGCGCGTTTGCGGTAATTGAAGGGGCAGGCGACCACTGCTGTGAATATATGACTGGCGGAATTGTCACGGTATTGGGCAAAGTGGGACACAACTTTGGTGCGGGCATGACAGGTGGGTTTGCCTATGTACTGGATTTGGATAATGACTTTGTAGACCGTTACAACCACGAACTGATTGAGCTGAATCGTATTTCGACTGAAGCGATGGAAGAACATAAAGCATTCTTAGGACGTATTTTAGATGAACATATTGCCGAAACAGGCAGTGCGTGGGCGTATAAGATCCGTCATGAGTTTGATTTCTATAGCCGTAAATTCTGGTTGGTAAAACCAAAAGCTGCCAACTTGCAGACTTTGTTGAAAACAACCCAAGCAGATCCACAATAATCCACGACTCAGCATTCGGCAGATGTGGATAACTTTAGACTTATACCCAGTGTAAATGTCGCGTTATCCACATCCACCTACGGAGAAAGACATGGCAGAACGCCTACATAATGACTTTCAATTTCTGGATGTAGCACGCCAAGATCCAGAGAAAAAAGATCTCGATGTCCGCAAAAATGAGTTTGTGGAAATTTATAAACCGTTTACTGCAGAAGTGGCGGCCAATCAGACCCATCGTTGTTTGGGCTGTGGTAACCCGTACTGTGAATGGAAATGCCCCGTGCATAACTACATTCCAAACTGGCTTAAACTAATTTCGGAAGGTCGTATTTTTCAGGCAGCAGAACTGTGTCATCAAACCAATACTTTGCCTGAAGTTTGTGGACGGGTTTGTCCACAAGATCGTTTGTGTGAAGGCGCATGTACCTTAAATGATGGTTTTGGTGCAGTGACCATTGGTAATGCCGAAAAGTACATTAACGATACAGCTTTTGCTTTGGGTTGGCGTCCAGACATGTCGCATGTGAAATGGACAGATAAAAAAGTTGCGATTATTGGCGCAGGCCCTGCAGGTTTAGGCTGTGCCGATATTTTGGTGCGTAACGGGGTGAAGCCTATCGTCTTTGACAAACGCCCTGAAATTGGTGGCTTGCTCACCTTTGGTATTCCAGAATTTAAAATGGAAAAAGACGTAATGAAACGCCGCCGAGAAATTTTTTCTGGTATGGGGGTTGAATTCCGTTTAAATACCGAAATTGGTACAGATATCACGATTGAACAATTGCTTGCAGATTACGATGCTGTATTCATGGGCATGGGCACTTATACCTATATGAAAGGTGGATTTGCTGGTGAAGATTTAGATGGTGTTTATGATGCGCTGGATTTCTTGATTGCCAATGTCAACCGTTGCCAAGGCTGGGAAAAAGACCTTGCAGAATACATCAATGTTGAAGGCAAAAAAGTGATTGTACTGGGTGGTGGGGATACTGCCATGGACTGTAACCGTACATCAATTCGTCAAGGTGCGCAGGAAGTGACCTGTGCTTATCGCCGTGATGAAGCCAATATGCCAGGTTCACGTCGTGAAGTGACCAACGCCCGTGAAGAAGGGGTGAACTTCTTATTTAACCGCCAACCCATTGAAATTGTGGGTGAAAATGGTAAAGTCACAGGTGTAAAAGTGGTCACCACGCAATTGGGTGAGCCTGACAGTCGTGGTCGTCGCAGCCCAGAGCCTGTACCGGGTTCCGAAGAAGTTTTAGCTGCCGATGCGGTATTGCTTGCTTTTGGTTTCCGTGCCAGCCCTGCAGATTGGTTTGCCTCTGCCAATGTTGGGGTAGACGGTTCAGGTCGTGTAGTGGCAGCAGAACAGCAAACATTTAAGTTCCAAACGTCTAACCCGAAAATTTTTGCAGGGGGCGATATGGTGCGTGGTTCTGATTTGGTCGTGACTGCAATTTGGGAAGGTCGTCAGGCGGCAGAAGGTATTTTAGATTATTTAGAGGTCTAAACGAGTTTGTTTTGCTTAGATCTTGAAAGGGCTGAGTTTTAAGGAATTCAGTCCTTTTTTATTGGATATTTTATCCAGCTCATCTTCTTGTGGAATATATTGTCATCCCAGATTCATATAAGGTTTAAGAACTGAAACTTCAATATCAATTCAATCTGCTGTACAAGGTTATTGTTGGATGTAAACAGTTTGGTGATTCGCTCGATTAAACAAAATACACAAACAGGTCAGAATTTCACGTTAGAATGAAATCATTTCAAACAAATACAAAGAAAATTTAGAGGTTAATGTATGAATTTCACAAAAAAAACCATGCTTGCGGTGGCTTTAACCAGTACTTTGACATTAAGCGGCTGTGGCTATAACACCTTACAAGTGAAAGATGAAGCCGTAACAGCATCTTGGTCAGAAGTCCAAAACCAATATCAACGCCGTGCCGATTTAGTGCCAAACTTGGTGAATGTGGTTAAAGGCTATGCCAAACATGAAGAACAAGTCTTGACTGAAGTCACTCAGGCACGTGCCAATGTCGCAGGCTTAAAAGTGGATAAATCGGTATTAGAAGACCCTGCGTTATTCCAGAAATATCAGGAAGCACAGGCGCAAATGACCAGTGCCTTGTCGCGTTTAATTGCCGTGTCTGAAAACTATCCAGACTTAAAAGCCAATGAGCAATTCCGTGAGTTACAAGTACAACTAGAAGGCACAGAAAACCGTATTGCCGTGGCGCGTAACCGTTACATCAGCACAGTGCAAGACTTTAACAGCTATGCACGCCAGTTCCCGCAAGTAATGACCGCCAAAGTGATTGGTATGGACACCAAACCAAACTTCAGTGCCGAGCAAAGCGCACAAACAGCACCGAAAGTTTCGTTTGAATAACGCCTAGGAGGATGTCTGGATGCTGCAATCGCACAGCAAGACCCGCATAAATCTAGTGCAGATGCTGCTGCTCATGGCAGTTATGTGTTTCAGCTGCTTGGCATATAGTGAAGTTGCTACAGCAACCGATGAAACCGCCGAAGCTGTGGTGCTGGGTAAAATTGTGCAGCAACAGCATCCTCAAAATGCAAACCCCATCCCAGATCTTGCAAACTCACGCCAGTCTACATCGAGCACTCAGCAAGCACCTGTAGAAACACCCGTTCAGCAACCGCAAATTGCCAATGATATGGCAGAGGGTGAATCTATCCGTGCTTTGCCGACATTGAATCAGCCCGTGGTCGATCAAGCCAATTTGCTCACTGCTGCAGAAAAACAGCAAATCAGCCAGCGGATTTTAAATTTACATCAACAAGCCAAAGCACAAATTGGGGTGGTGATTGTACCGACCACAGGGCAGGAAGATATTTTTGATTTTGCTATGCGGGTCGCAGAACAATGGCAACTTGGTTCTGCCAAGCAAGACAATGGTTTGCTAATGGCAATAGCAGTGAATGACCGCCGTATTCAGATTTTAACGGGTTATGGTCTAGAAGGCGTGTTGCCCGATATTGTGGTCAGTCGGATTATTAACCAACGCATTACCCACTATTTTAAACAAGCGCAATATTCACAAGGCATAGATGCAGGCTTAGCAGAAATTGAACGGATTTTAAACCTAGACCCTGAAGTTGCCGCACAGGCTGCACAAGAGTTGAAACAACGTCAGGAACAAGCCTTACAAGAACAACACGCACGTGAAAAAACTTTGAGTAGTGCCTTGTTTATTTTAATTGCAGGCGTAATTGGCTCTCTGATTGTTGGAAAACGCCTCAGTGCTTCAACTGCTGCCGTAGCAGGAACAGTAGCAGGTTTAGTCAATGGTGTTGGCTTAATCACCAGTTTAATGATTGGTGCTGGGATTTTCTTTTTACTTATCACCGCTATTGCACAGACCATTTTCCAAATTTTCTTGTCCTCTGCAGGGCGTGGTGGCGGACGTGGCGGTGGCGGTTTTAGTGGTGGAGGCGGCTATAGCGGCGGCGGTGGTGGCTTTGGTGGGGGAGGAGCATCAGGATCATGGTAACCACAACAGATACAACAGAAATTATTACTCAACCGAAAATGGAGATTGCAGCGCGTCCGAGTGTAAAGCGTTGGCTGAAGCACTTCTTTTATTTACCTGCCACCAAACGTTTTTTTAATGCGCAGGATCAACATGCCATTGCAGAAGCGGTCACTGCTGCCGAGCATGGGCATGTGGGTGAAATTCAGGTGGTGATTGAAGGTTGTTTACCCTCGCGTTTGGCTTATTATGTCGATACTCATGCCCGCGCACGTCAGTTGTTTGCAGAATTGGGTGTTTGGGATACTGAACTGAACAGTGGGGTTTTGCTGTACCTGAATTTGTGTGAGCGCAAAGTTGAAATTGTGATTGACCGTGGCATTAAAACGGCAACTACGCAACAGGTGTGGGATGAAGTCTGTGCGCATATAGTGCAGGGTTTGGCACAGCAGCAGTATAGGCAAGCAGTGATAACTGGTGTGCAAGAAATTGGTGAAATTTTGGATGGTTTTTATGACCGCCAGTCGCTAGACAAGCAAAATGAACTGGGGAATGCGCCGATTATTTTGGGCTGAGTGTTGCTAGTGTTCCTTTCTTTTTTGATCTCCCTCCTTGCACCATCTATGGCTTAATCTTTTTAAATCCCCCTCAATCCCCCTTTTTCAAAGGGGGAGGCTAGCACGAGCATATTTTAGTTCAAAGCTAATATGGCTCACATTTTTCAAAGGGGGAAGTTTGCACAAGTTTATTTGGGCGATGTGCCAAAAAGTGAAAACTTGTGTATTTTTAACTTTTTTACATGAAATCAATTTTATAATGAATGTCCCTCTCTTTTTTAAAGAGAGGCTAGGAGAGATTTTTTAAACATGGGTGGCTTTCACTACATTTGACTTACTTTTTCAAAAAGGGAAGCCACATCAGCACAAAAGATAACTACTATACGTTAGCTAAATTTGCTGAAAATTATATCAAAAATACAAATAAATGTGTGATAGGTTTATTTTTAAATAAAAAATGCGGCCTATTGCTCTAAAAATGACAAAATTTGTTAAATTCACAATTTTTGCCTGACAATATTTGTCACTTTTTAACAAAAATATACAGTAAAATTAAAAGTCCTAAATTTTTTATGTGTAAGGTGCTGTTTTTTTGTGAGAATTGTCTATAATAAAAGTTGGCACGTTTAGTGCTAAGTATAAAATAGCTTACAAAGCTTATAATTAAATTAACAAACATTTGTGGAGAATGTTTATGAAGACGATGCAAAAAGGTTTTACCCTTATCGAATTGATGATCGTTGTTGCGATCATTGGTATTTTGGCTGCGATTGCGATTCCTGCGTATCAAGACTACATCACCCGTGGTCAAGTATCTGAAGCTGTAGCTTTGGGTGGGGGGTTAAAATCTCCACTTGCTGAATACGGTGCAGATAAAAATGCATGGCCTACACTTTTAGTAGGACCAACAGCAACTCCTACTACAGATCAGCTAAATGCGACTCTAGTGGGTAAATACTCAACTGTTACTACTACAATTGATGGTGCTGGTTATCCTACAGGTACAATCACTGTAACGATGACTACTGGTAAAGCATCTGGTAGCGTATTGACATATACTACAGAAAATGGTGGTTCTGCTTGGGCATGTGGTAACACAGCCGTTGACGGTGTTACTGGTGCTGGTACAACTATTGATGCGAAATACTTACCAAACGCATGTAAGCCATAATTTGACGATTGTTTAAAGCGTCATAGAAACAAGACCCTTTGTGGTCTTGTTTTTTTATGAATTGAAATTGAGGGGGGTAGGGGTGCTAAAACAAAAAAAAATAGGATTGGTATTCGTTGGGTTATTGCTATTATTAGGCGCCTTTTATTATCCAGCCATCCATTTTGAATATGTCTGGGATGACACACTACTGTTTGTTGGAAAAACCAGTTTACTGACCCAGCCTCTGAGTTGGCAGCTCCTTTCTGAACCGGTCTTACCGGGCACAACCTATTTTCGCCCGTTGGTATTTTTATCGTGGTATTTTGAGTTTAATTGGCTTGGGCAGTCGGCTACGACCTCACATATTATTGGTTTAATTATATTTTATATTAACTGCTGTTTGGTGGCAGTGTTGGCTTATATCTTGGCTGCAAAATTTAAACCACAACATGCTGCACGCTGGGCATTGTTTGCAGGTGGCTTTTATCTCTTACATCCTGCCTTGATTGAATCTTCTGCTTGGGTATCCGGTCGCTTTGACCAGCTGTGTACTTTATTTAGTTTATTGGCCTCTGTACTATTGGTTAAAGCCCAGTTACAACAGCAACGTATTGGCTTCGTCAGTGTATTTGTGATTTCTGTTAGTGTCATGTGTGCGTTACTAAGCAAGGAACTAGGCTTAGTGTTGCCCGCTATATTATTGGTTTTGAGCTTTGCTTTGTATCAACAGACTGAGAACTTGAGTCTAGTGGCGACCCTCAAACGCTGTTTGCTTGATCAGAAAGTACTATGGCTCAGTTTAATGGTGGTCTTGGTTGTGTATTTTGCACTACGTGCTCATGCGATGTCATCCATGTACCATGCATCTATGACAGCAGATTATATTCAAAATATGATTATAAAAGATTGGCTGCCACTACATACCTTGCTTTTTTATTTGCAACAAACTTTTATCCCATTTAGTTCTACCAATATTCTACACCCTTTAGATGACTGGAATTTTAATGATGTTGTAGAACGTGTAAAAGCAATTACGGCTGGGCTGTTTGTACTTTGGATATTCTGGCAGGCTGTATTCAAAAAAAGTTTAGCAGCATGGTTTGCTATTGCTGCATTGCTGAGTATTGCCTTGGTATTGAATTTTATTCCAATTGAAACCGCAGGGAATATTGGTCATGAACGTTTTATGACCTTGGGCTTGGCATTTGTTGCAATTGCATTAGTCTTTATACCTTATTCGCATGTTTTGAATCGTCTACAAGTTCGCCTACATACACAGAAGCTTTTAGTTAGTGTAATTGTGTTGGCATGGTTTTCGATATGTGCAATCACGATTAAGAGTATTGTGCCTTTATGGCAGAGTGACTATAGCTTGTGGAAGTGGACGCATAAGCTACACCCTGAAGCGGGGATTGCTCGCTATAATTATTTTTATGGCGCTTTAAAAAAGAGACAGTATCAAGAAGTGATCGATGAAGCAGAAAAATACAGTAAGGAGCACAATGGTCTAGAAGTTGTGGATCAATTGGCGTATGCGAGTGCTTTGATTAATCAAGCGAAACCAGAAGGTTTAAAGTATTTGGAAGGTGCAATTTATGCCTTACCAAAATTTCATGAATCGAAGGAGCCTGATGCTAGACGACATGCAGACTACTTTAGAATTACAGCCAATCAAATGGCGGGAGCTTATAGTAGTTATGCACTTGGACAAATGCTATTTGAAAATGATCTAGAAAAATCGGAAAAATATCTAGATATTGCAGAATGGTATTTATTAAAAGATCAAAAAGAAATGCCTAATTATCAACGTTCTGCATTACTATTTGCGCAGGGTAAATATGATAAGTCAGAAGCTTTGTATTTCGAGACAAAACTGACCTCGGATAAAATAAAATCCGAAGCATATTATGTGACTGGTCAGGTACTTAAGACCTATTGTGAGCGACATCCTGAGCAGCAGAATATCTGTCAAAAATTTAAAGAAAATACTGTATTTGCAAAGTAAAAATAAGTAAGGAGGAGGTTAATATGCAAAAGACGAGTCCTATATCACTGAAATTACGTTTTAGAGCTTTGTTTTTTCATTTGTTGTTTTCTGGTTTATTACTTTGTATTGCATTGGTATTGGTATTTGGCATTTGGTACCCCTCACCTTTAGAAATTGCGGTGGGGGTGACTTCTATTTATTTGCTGTTGTTGGCTATTGATTTGATCTTGGGGCCGGCACTCACGTTTGTTGTATACAAAGCAGATAAACGTAAGCTAAAGTTTGATTTAACCATTATTTTGCTGTTACAACTGGGGGCCTATTTTTATGGTTTATACACTTTGCATCAAGGTCGGCCACTATGGCAGGTCTTCGTAATTGATGACATTGAACTCATAAGCCTGAGTGAAGTGAAAAAAACCGCAGACTACCGTATGCCTGCTGAGTTTGCACCGTCCATCCTACAAGGGCCACAGTGGGTTGCTGCTGTGTATTCTAGCGATCCGAAAAAAATGCAGCAGCAAAAAGAAGATGAAATGTTTGAAGGAATTAATATTTCAGCTAGACCTGAAACTTATCAAAGTATTTCTGTAAAGCAACAAGCAATACAAGCCAAGCTTAAACCACTGTCTGAGTTAAGTCAGCTCAATACAGATGCTAAGTTACTTAAACAAAGCCTATATGCATATCCACAAGCGGCGGGTTGGTTACCTGTGAAAGCAACCGAGCAAGACATGGTGGCATTGTTTAACAAGCAAGGCCAACCTTTGGGGATTGTTAACTTAAAACCTTGGTGAGAAATTGTAAAAAAGTGACAAATTGCGCCACTTATGTAAAGTAGATAACATTTTGAAATTTAAAAACATTTTTTATGGAATGAAAATTGCTAGGAACTCATTAATCTATGTTCTGAGGTCCATATAAAATGAAAAAAAATAAAGGGTTTACTTTAATTGAGCTTATGATCGTGGTAGCAATTATTGGGATACTAGCAGCGATTAGTGTACCTGCTTACCAAAACTATATTACTCGCTCTCAAGTAGCAGAGGCAGTTTTTTTGGGTTCAGGTATGAAATCGGTCTTAAGTGACTATGGTTGGAATAATGCAGATTGGCCGTCATTATTGGTTGCACCAACCGTAGTAGCGAGTTCAGGACAGATTAATGCTACCTTAATTGGGAAGTACTCAACCTTAACACCTTCAGTGAGTGGTGCATACCCAAGTGGTTATATTACGATTACGATGACCACTGGTAAGGCATCAGGTCAAACAATCTTTTTTGAAACGACAGATGGGGCGGCAAGTTGGACATGTACACCGGGAACATTAGATCCTAAGTACCGTCCAAATGCATGCCGAGAATAAATAGAGAATGTGAATGAACCATTTAGCCAGCTTAACTATCGTTGTACCGTGTTTTAATGAAGAAGACATGTTGCCGATTAGTGTTCCTAAGTTTATAGACATTTTAGAGAACTTAATCCAACAACAGTTAGTGACTGAAGAAAGTAGAATTTTATTTGTTGATGATGGTTCAAAAGATAAAACGTGGCAGCTGATTAGCCAATACAATAAGCAAAATGACAAAGTACAGGGGTTAAAGCTATCCAAAAATTTTGGTCATCAAAATGCTTTATTGGCTGGTCTTATGCAGATTAAGACAGACATGAGTATCAGTATAGATGCAGATTTACAGGATGATCCTAGCGTCATTGTAGATATGATTAAAGCGTATTATGCTGGTGCAGAAATTGTGTATGGAGTACGCAATGATCGTAGCAGTGATAGTTTTGCCAAGCGTTTTTTTGCACAAAGCTATTATAAATTTTTGGAAAAATTAGGCGTTGATATTGTTCAAGACCATGCAGACTTTCGTTTAATGAGCCGAAAAGCATTAGACACACTAAAAGATTTTAAAGAAGTAAACTTGTTTTTGCGAGGTATTATTCCAATCCTAGGCTTTAGGCACGCCAAAGTTTATTATTCACGCCTCTCTAGAGAGGCTGGTGAAACAAAATATAACTTAAAAAAGATGTTAGCTTTGGCTTTAAATGGGGTGACATCATTTAGTGTAATGCCGCTCATTTTAATTATGTGGCTAGGCTTTTTAATTAGTTTAGTATCTGGTGTAATGGGGCTATGGGCGCTCATTGTTAAGTTCTTTGTGGGTGGTACAGTACATGGTTGGACGTCGATTGTCGTACCGATGTACTTTTTAGGTGGAATTCAGTTGCTGACCTTAGGTGTCATAGGTATTTATATTTCCAAAGTCTATTTAGAAGTAAAAGCCCGTCCGCGCTTTATTATTGAAGATGAATTAACCTAATGAATTTTAAAAAATTTGATTTAGAAAGATATTTTCTTTATTTAGTTGTTTTTTTTACTATTGCCATCATTCTTAATGGTAGTTATCTACCTATGGTTGATTTACCACAGCATGCAGGGCAAGTAGCCGCTCTTAATGATCTAATTAAAGGGCAAAGTCATTGGCATGATCTGGTTGAGTTAAATTTTCGTACACCCTATCTTGTAGGTTATTTATCTTGGCTTGTATTGTTGCAATTTTTTGATATTGTAACGTCAAGTAGAGTTTTAGTTAGTCTTGCTTTTTTATTATTTGTTTTTTCAGTTAATAAGCTACAAAAAAAGATTCAGGCTTCAAATATTGTAACTTGGATCGCAATTCCTAGCTTTTTTGGTTTTAATTATGAATGGGGATTTATTACCTATCTAATTGCAATTTCGATTGGTATTTTGTTTTTTATACAAAATATTAAACTAGCAGAAAATTTAAATATTAAAAATTGTTTGCTCGTGACGCTGTTTGGAGTCTTTCTTTTCTTTAGTCATATACTTAGCTTCCTATTCTTTTGTTTACTTTCTTTTGTATTTGTTTTTTTTAATTTAATGGATAAGAAAAAAATATTAAAAATACTTCCACTATATTTTGTGTTTTTTTTATTGGTAATTATGTATTTGAGTATTGGGGATACTTTGTCTAGTCAGTATGACTATGGCGTAAATGTAATGTATCACTCCTTTACTGAGAAAGTGAAAAACCTTATGGTTTATCCATTTTCTATGGCAAGTGGTAGTGTGGTTATCTATAGTATTTTGCTGTTGATTGCGCCATTTTTAATGGGGTACATGTTTACTAAGGATGCTGTGAAATATATTCCTTTAAGCATATTTATTTTGGTGTGGTTTTCGTTGCCATATTTTATTAATAACACCTATTTTATATATGAAAGATATAGTATTTTATTTTTTGTGTTCTATTATATTATTTTTGATAAATTAAATGAATTCAGATATGAAAATTACTTTAAAGCTCTATTTCTATTTGTGATTATTTACCTTTTAAGCGATGATTATAAAAATATCATATTTGCCAAAAAAGAAACGGTGGATTTTGCAACGCTGGTGAATAAATTACCTGAAGAAAAACGCGTTTTAGGCTTAATTTTTGAGCCTATAAGCCCGAGCTTAACAGTGCCATTTACCTACGTGCATTTCGGCTCTTGGTATCAGGCGCAAAAAGGTGGTTGGAGTGACTTTAATTTTGCATGGTTTCATCCGCAAATTGTTAGATACAAGCCAGACCAAACCCCAGAAGCAAAACCAGGGTTTGAGTGGCGGCCTTACGATATTCTTAAGTTAAATAGTTGTCAAAACTATGATATGTTTATTGTTAGGGCATATGATTTATCTATTGCCAATGTCATTGAGCATAGCCCATGTCATAATTATAGAATTCGCTTCAGTGAAGGCAATTGGTTAGTTTTTGGAAAATAATAGGTAATTAAATGGCTCATATTTATAAAGATTCTTTTTTTAACTACATTGATATTTCATCTTCAAGATCAGCTAAAAATTTTATTCATGATGTGACTCTACCAGTACAAGTAAATAGTATTTTAGATATCGGATGTGGGCGTGGCGCTTGGATTGCTGAATGGAATAAGAATGGTAAATCTGTTTTTGGTGTAGATGGTGATTACGTAAATGTAGAAAACTTACTAGTGGAAAAGGAGTTTTTTAGGCATCAAGATATTTCAAAGTCATTTAATTTAAACAAAAAATTTGACATGGTTCAATGTCTTGAAGTTGCAGAACATTTGCAAGAAGCTGACGCAGATACTTTGATAGAGAATATTGTTAAACATGGTGATATTGTTCTATTTTCTGCTGCAGTGCCCGGTCAAGGTGGTGAATTTCACGTAAATGAGCAACCTCTAAGTTATTGGGTCAAAAAATTTAATCACCATGACTATGTTTGCCTTGATTGTATTCGACCGCTTATTGCTAAAAATAAAAATATTGAGCCTTGGTACAGATACAATACCTTGCTATTGGTGAAGTCATCTATTTTTGAAAAATTGCCTTCAGATATCAAATCTAAAATGGTTACAGAGGCTTATGATTACAATCAGGGTATAAGCTTATTGTGGTTATTAAGAAATAGAATACTTAGTATTCTACCTAATCCATTTATTAATGTATTCGCTAAATTGAAGCATTATATGATCTCTCTAGGCCGTTAATGATTTATTTTCTACTAACATTAAGTAGCATTTCAGCAGCATTTGGACAGATTTTTTTGAAAAAAGGTTCCACTAATATATTAAGTATTTATATGTTGGTGGGACTATTTTTATATTTTTTAGGTTTTGTGCTTTGGGTCTATTGTTTGTCCAAAATTTCCTTAACAGTAGTCTATAGTTTCACATTACTTACCTTTCTTTTAGTCTTCCTTTTTTCCGCATTTATTTTAAATGAAAGAATAAATTTCATGACTTATTTAGGCATAGCAGTGGTATTTATTGGATTTAGCCTCATTCTTAGAGGGCAAACAGTTTGAAGATCATATAGCCTACGGCTGTGCCTAATATTGCACCAACTAATATTTCAAGCTTACTATGCCCAATTCTTTCTCTTAAAACAGGTCCTTCATAGTTTTTGAGCTGATTAATTTCTTTGGCATGCTGCTCCATTTTCTTACGTAAACTGTTGGCATCCATGACCACAATAAATGCGAGTGTGAGCGCAACACCAAACGCAGGCGTATCTATACCTTCCTTAAAGGCAATTAAGGCGGCCATACTGCTGACAATGGCACTATGATTACTGGGCATACCCCCATAACCAATTAAATCGAAAGCCAAACGTTTTTCTCGAACACAATTGGCGAAAAACTTGGTGACCCCACAGACTAACCAAGCCACAAAAGGCGTGATGAGATACTCATAGGACATTGCTGTGACTCCAAACACCATACACACAGGCAATGACCCAAGCCAAACCGGTCAATATTAATTGTAAATCGGAAAAAATAGCCTCGGTAGGTGATTCACCTTGCTGCTGAATATCGGAGATATACCAATAGCGGAACATACCAAAAATCACTAAAGGAATGGTTAACACTAGCTCAGGACGACTGCTGACCACAAAGATACTATAAAATAAGAGTGCACCAACGGCAGACATCTCAGCATAGCGATCAAGTAGCCCAACAGAATAACCTTCTAGGGCTTTACGGCTAGTTGTGCCATGCGTGCCTAATTCTTGGCGACGTTTAATAGCAGCCAAATATAATGCTAGGCATAAGGTTGTAATAAACATCCAGCTTGAGACTGGCACACTTAATGCCACTGCACCGGCATAGACCCTAAGTACAAAACCTATGGCAATTGTAAAAATGTCTAAAACTGGTTGATGCTTCAGGTAGCTACTATAGGCCAAATTAAGCAATAAATAACCGGTGATAATTATACAAACAGCGAGTTGCCAAAAGGCAGCTGCAATCAAGATGATATAAAGCGTTATCAAGAGTATCTTGGCGGCTTTTGTAGAAACTTTAGCTGCAGCTAAAGGTCGCGTTTTAGACTTGATAGGATGCAACCGATCTTTCTCAATATCTTTAAGGTCATTAACAATATAAGTGGCTGAAGAAGCGACACAAAATAGCAACATGGCAATAAACGCCTGTTGAACACTGTGTGCATCAGTAAATAAACCGGCAAAAAGTAAAGGGGCTAAAACAAAACTATTTTTAATCCATTGCTTCGGTCGGCAAAGTTGTATAAGCCCCAAAAGTTGACTAGACATACGTCTGCATCCAGTAAAAATGTATATAATAAGAAATATCTTTTATTTCAATAAGTATAAATGAAACTGGTTTTTTCCTATAGCTTTTTTGCGCTTGTCGCGATTATTGCCAACTTCTGTGCGCAGGAACTGAGTTTAATGTTGTATGGCGCTGCTTATGCGTTATGGGTCAGCATTGTCGTGGGCACCTTGGTGGGGCTGGTTGTTAAGTTTTATTTAGACAAAACCTATGTTTTTAAATTTATTACCAAAAATAATGCCCAACAAGGCTATGTATTTTTGCTATATAGCGTCATGGGGGTGCTGACCACCAGTATCTTTTGGGGAATGGAATGGGCCTTTTATCTGTACTTTTCGACAGATGTCATGAAATACGTGGGTGGTTTTTTAGGCTTGGTCTTGGGCTATATTGCCAAGTACTATTTAGATAAACATTTTGTATTTAGAACAGATTAGGTTGGCCAATGAACGTACAGAGTTGGGGTAGGCTGTATCAAAGTGAAAGTGCATTGCAGTATTTACAACATGGTCAGGAACAGCAGATCTATCAAAATAAAACTGTACTGGTGAGAGGCCAAGGCCGTAGTTATGGCGACGTTTGCCTGCATAGCGGTGGGCGAGTGATCAGCACACAAAGCTATGCACGCTTTAAAGCCTTTGAGGCTGCGCAAGGCATTTTAGTCTGTGAGGCAGGGGTCTTATTAAAAGAGATTCAGGACACCTTTATACCCCGCGGCTGGATGCTGCCGGTGACACCGGGCACACAACTGATTTCGGTCGGTGGTGCCATTGCCAATGATATTCATGGCAAAAACCATCATGTACGCGGCAACTTTGGGCATCATGTATTAGCACTCACGCTGCTACGTTCCGATCAGGGTGTGGTGCAATGCTCACGTGAACAAAATGCTGCCTTGTTCTATGCCACATTGGGTGGTATTGGACTCACAGGCGTGATTTTATCGGCCAAAATTCAATTGATGCCGATCACATCATCCAGTGTGGCAATTGAATATCATGCATTTAAGGGGATTCCTGAATTTTTAGCATTGGCCGCAGCTTCCAACGATACTCACGAATATACGGTGGCTTGGATTGATTGTCTGAGCGGTAAACATGTACGTGGTGTGTTTATGCAGGCCAACCATGTGCAGCAAGGCGAGTTGACGCTGCCAGATGCTACAAAAACCAAAAAAATTCCATTTACCCCACCAATTTCATGTATTAATCAGCTCAGTTTAAAACTGTTTAATGCTTGGTATTATTTTAGCCAGTCAAGAAAAACACAGACCCTGCAGCATTTTTATCAATTTCAGTATCCACTAGATGCGATTGAAAACTGGAATGTGCTCTATGGTCAAAAAGGTTTTTATCAATATCAATGTGTGATTCCGTATGACACTGCAGAGCCAGCGATAGAACGCCTATTAGAGTTGATTCAACAGGCACAGCAAGGCTCGTTTTTGGTGGTATTAAAAACCTTTGGTGATCTAAAAAGTGAAGGCTTACTGAGCTTTCCACAACAAGGCGTGACCTTGGCGTTGGATTTTCCAAATCTGGGTCAACGTACATTGGCTTTATTTGAACAATTAGATGCAGTGGTATTAGAGGCACAAGGGTGTTTATATTTGGCCAAAGATGCTCGGATGTCACAGCAGATGTTCCAGCAAAGCTATCCGAACTATAAAAAATTTGAGCTGTATCGAGATCCGCAATTGATCTCAGATATGGCAAAACGTTTATTTGGATATTAACACATGCGCAATATTTTAATTTTTGGGGCGACTGCCAGTATGGCCCAAGCCTGTATTCGAATGTGGGCACAGCAGTCTACAGCGGTGACGTTTATTTGTGTGGCGCGTGATGCGCAAAAGCTACAGGCACAAGTGACAGATCTACAAATTCGTTTTCCACATGCGGTGTTTGAGTCGCATGCGGTGGATTTTGCCTGTGCCGAAGCACTGACACAGCAAATTGATACGATATGTAAGCATCATCCAAAACTGGATCAGGTGTTGCTGGCACAGGGCTGTATGTATCAGGCAGAAGATCACTTAACAGCAGCACAACTGACGGATATGCTGGATGTGAATGTGGCGAGCGTTGCGGTGATTTTAAATGCACTATATGCCAAGATTGCGACACAGTCCCATACGATCCAAATTGCAGTGATTGGTTCTGTTGCTGGAGATCGGGGGCGTAAAGCCAACTATGCATATGGGGCTTCAAAAGCCTTTGTGGCGTGTTATGTTGAAGGGTTGCAACATCGCATTGCATTGGAGCAATCTCAGGTACAATTGAGTTTAGTCAAACCAGGTCCAACGGCAACGGCAATGACAGCACATTTAACCGCGACAGGAAAAAAATTAGCCAGTGTTGAAGCGGTTGCAGAACAGATTGTAAAAGGTATGGCATGTGGGCAGCGTATTATCTACACCCCGAAAATATGGCAAATCATCATGCGCATCATTCGCCATATACCATTTTTTATTTTTAAAAAATTGGATATTTAAGTGAAGGTATAGAGGGGAACTTTTCTGTATAATTTTATAGATTTTCTACCTTTCTTTGCGCATGAAATTCTTCCTCTTGCTTCTCGCCAGTATCTTTATCTCCCTCGCCTGGCTGCTTCCCATTCATTACCGCCCTTGGGTCACTTATACCGGTGAGCTATATGCCTTTTTTGCACTATTCGCTTTGGCGGCTATTTTCCTAAAAGAAAAACTAATTCTCCCTAAAATCAGCCTGCCTTTGCTGGCCTTAGCCGCGGTTCCATTTATCCAATGGGCTTGTGGTTTGCTGTTTTTTTTTGATAAAGCCCTATTTAGCAGTCTGTATATTTTTGGATTCTGGCTGGCAATCGTATTGGGCTATAACCTGACCCTAGATGCCGCGCAGCGAGAAAAAATATTTACAGGTTTAAGTTTGGTCTTTTTAGGTGTCGGTACCCTAACTGGTCTTATGGCCATTTGCCAATGGCTGACCATTGACCAGTATTTTCCGTTTATAGTCGATATTCGTACCGGCCAGCGTCCTTATGCTAACTTTGCTCAGCCGAATAATATGGCGACCTTTCTGGTCATGTCATTAATGGCCTGTTTATACCTGTATGAAAAACAGAAACTGAAAACAGCGTTCGTGGTTACAGCTGGTTTGGTGATCTTAAGCGGGGTGGTGCTAAGTCAATCGCGTACCTCTTGGGTCGCCTCACTGTGTATTCTGGCTTATCTCGGTTGTCAGCAATACCAAGGCTATATCCGCCTGAAATGGTTCTATAGTGCGCTCTGGTTTGCCGCTTTTGTTGGTTTAATCTTTATTGCACCTTCTTTAAGTCAGCTACTCTCACAAAGCGCAGACCTTTCGGTGCAATCTCGTGATGTGGTACAGCGCGCCACAGGTGATATGTCGCGCTTGGCGATTTGGCAACAAATGCTCGCTGCGATTGAGCATCAACCATGGTGGGGCTATGGTTGGCATCAAACCAGTGTGGCGTATGTCACAGTTAGTGAATTTGTACAAGGTCCTGTGTGGATTCGTAGCGCACACAATTTTATTTTGGACTTTTTACTTTGGAATGGTGTGTTACTAGGCGTACCATTTTTGGCGTATCTTGGTTATTGGGGCTACCAACTGCATAAACATACCCAATCGGTTGAATCGGTTGCGGGGATTTTAATGGTCGGTGCATTTAGTGTACATGCCATGCTGGAATTTCCACAAAACTATGCCTACTTCTTGCTGCCTGTGGGTTTTATTATCGGCATGGTTCAATCACAACGTGTGTTCAAAAGCTTCACTTTATCTGCAATTTATTTACGCACGACTTTTGTGATTGGTGCATTGTTGTTGATGCTGATTTATCGTGATTATGAAGTAATGGTGCCTAAATTGAATCAGTCGGTACGTTATGAACAAACGCCTGAAAGAATCACCCATCAAGAGCGTATTTTTGTACTTGAAGAATTTAACCGCCGTATTGCGTGGATTCGTTTAAATCCGTATAGCCAGCAAACACCTGATCAATTGCAGGATATCCATGAAATTGTGTTGAATTATCCAACCCGCTACGATTTATTGAAATATGCACGCGTATTAGCATTTAACGGTTATGAAGCAGAAGCCAAAAAGCAATTATGGTTGTTAAGCACTTTGTGGCAGGTTAATGTGGATTATGCGACTTTATTGGATGAGGCAAAGCCGCGCTGATTTGTGTAGCGCAAGGAGGGGGATTTGAAAATAGTGAGCCAAATATGGTGAAAATTTTCAATGTTGAAAATCTCTCCCAACTTCTCTTTAAAAAGAGAGGGGGTATTCATTATAAAATTGATTTCATGTGCGAAAATTTAAAGAGATGCTGAACTTTTGTTCAGATAAAGGGAGTTGTGTTAGAATTGTATGATCTATTCAAACAATAAGGCATGCTGATGGCGAGAACTACAAGTGTAACAATTGGCCCACAACTCGATAACTTTGTGAGCAAACTGATTGAATCTGGACGTTATGGTTCAACCAGTGAAGTGATGCGATCTGCACTAAGATTATTGGAGCAGCAAGAAAATCAAACTGCAGCTTTAAAGCAAGCGATTGAAGCAGGTGAGAACAGTGGAGAAAGTACACTTAGCCTAAAAGATATTGCGGCTCAAGTGAAGCAGAAGCATCGTGTATAAGCTATCAAATTTAGCTGTCGACGACTTCACTGCTATTTATGAATACACCTTACTTAATTTTGGTGTAGCTCAAGCTGACCAATACACGCAACATTTGGAAAATACCTTTCATTTGTTAGTGAGTTCACCGCTGATTGGTTATGCATGTGTAGATATTGGCGAGGGAATACGCCGTCACGATCATCATCAACATGCTATTTTTTATAAAAAACAGGATTATGGAATTTTTATTATTCGGATATTGCATCAACAGATGCAACCCATGAAACATTTTTTTGCGTTATAAATACTTTTTTATAAATCCAAGAATTTAAAATGCGCATAAGTAAAATATATTGATATTGAGAGCTTCTTCATTAGAGATAGGCAAGATGCTGAATTTTAGGTAAAGTGCCCCAAAAAACAAAAGACTGGAAAACCAGTCTTTTGAGTTATCTAAACCAGATGAATCTTAGAGTTGGCTTTGAATATAGTTTTCAATACCCACAGTTTCAACCAAATCAAGTTGTGTCGTTGCCCAGTCTAAGTACTCTTCTTCTTTTTCTAGAATTTCCTGGACCAAATCACGAGTCACATAGTCCAGTTGTTGCTCTGCCAAAACCACCGCTTTTTGAATCGCTTCAATATTCTCTTTGACTTTTCGTACATCGCAATTCAGCACTTCAGCAGTGTGCTGACCAATATACAATTTACCCAAATGTTGTAAATTTGGCAGACCTTCTAAAAACAGAATACGCTCAATAATTTTATCGGCATGCTTCATTTGACGAATCGATTCTTTATATTCAGCCGAACCCAGTTGCTCAATGCCCCAATCATTAAACATACGTGAATGTAAAAAATATTGGTTAATTGCAGTCAGGTGATGATATAGCACTTGGTTTAACTGATTAATCACATCGCGATTGCCTTTCATTGCAGCACTCCATCAACAATTTCTGCCTTAAACCGCTTAAGGCAATCTATGCTTCTATCTTAAACAAGACTGGGCAAAATGGCGAGTGATTTAGGGAACCGCAAATGAAAATCGCAATCAAAAACAATTAGCTAGGCGGTGTGAAGAAATGTAAGACAAGAAAAACCCGCTGTAGTCGGAAGCGGGAGAGGAAACACTGAGTAAAGATTATAATACTGAAATGCGGGAGAGCAATAAAACGGCAGCTTTAGGCAGCAACGGCAAGACGAGAGGCAATTTGAGCAATTTCATCACTGATGATGGCACGAGTTTCAGGTGCGCAGCGACCGCAGCACGTACCTAAGTCAAACATATCGCGAATTTCACGATAGCTCTCTGCACCATTGGCAACGGCTTCTTTGATGTCTTGATCTGTAATACCACGGCATAAGCAAACGTACATGAATGCAACCACAATAATTGAAATAAGATAAGTGTTATTATTGATAATTATTATCGTTTGTCAATAAAAATCATTTGAAAAGTCATTTATTGTAATTGGGTTTTTGAATTAAAAAATGCCACTTAATAGGTGGCATCGTTTATTTGTTTTTAAGTATTTGAATGATAATGACTTATGAATTGACAATCACCACGCCATCCATTTCAACTAAAGCACCTTTAGGTAAGCTGGCCACACCTAAGGCTGCACGCGCAGGGTAAGGTTGTGCAAAATATTCACCCATAATCTGATTGACCAATTGGAAGTGTGATAAATCGGTCAGGAAAATATTGAGCTTGGCAATATCGGCCAAAGAGCCACCCGCCGCTTCGCAAACGGCCTTTAAGTTATCAAATACGCGGCGAATTTGCGCTTCAATGCCTTCCACCAATTCCATGCTGTACGGGTCTAAACCAATTTGACCTGATAAATAAACCGTATTGCCCACTAAAATGGCTTGAGAGTAAGTACCAATTGCTGCAGGTGCATTTTCAGTATGGATGACTTGGCGAGACATTGATTTCTCCTAAAATAATTTATAAACATCATAGACCATCAGACTGCATCACAGTAGTCTTATTGGTAACTAATGCGAAAAGTAGTGTCTGTACTGTGTAGGCAAATTGCCTTGCCAAGCCCTTAACAAGCTTTGGCTTCTTCTGCGATGCTGATGGGACGCGCTAAGCGGCTAATTCGTGGAAAACCGAAGTGCATACGCAAATCACGAATAATTTTGGCAATTTGCTTACGGTTATTGACCACAATATTCACATGCGTTTTGCCATCGTGGCTGCGTACCATCTCTACACCCGTTTTGGCCTTACGGCATTGATAGATCAAATCGGAAATTTGTTCGTCATTCATATCCATATCAATGCTGAGGTAAGCGGTAAAACTCACATCATCTACATCTTCTGAAGTCCATTGTAGTGGCATAATATTTTCAGGATGTTGATGTTGCTCATGCAGTAAGTTGTTGCAGCGCGCACGGTGCACAATTAAACCGCGACGTGACAAGTTGCCCTGAATCGGGTCGCCCAGCACCGGGTTGCAACAGTGCGCATATTTCACATCAATGCCTTCTGTGCCTTGAATCAGACGGTCAGAATGTTCGTTGCTGTCCTGATCGAGAGCGTAAATGTGGTTCGCCACCAACTGCGGTAATAAATCACCGACTGCAATTTGCTCAAATAAACGGTCTTTGGAGTCGATATGACGCCATTGCAACACATTTAACCAATCTGCTTCGGTCAAGTCTTGAATCGAGTGATTAAACAATTTCAGCGCACGGTTCAGGGCTTGCTGACCTACCAAACGCTGTTCTTCAATATCCTGATCACGCAGAATGTTTTGTAAGGCACGACGGGCCTTTTGGGTATTAATAAAACTTAGCCAGTCTGGGTTTGGTGTGGCTAACACATCGGTGATGATTTCGACCACTTGCCCGCTGATGAGTGGTGTTGACAGCGGTTTGCTTTCACCATTAATTTTTGTACCGACGGCGTGGTTACCTAAGAATAAACTGGCTGCATAGGCAAAATCAACCGCGGTGGCGCCTTGTGGCAATTCATGTAAATGCCCGTGCGGGGTATAAACATGAATTTTCTCTTGGTGCAGATAATCCAGTAAATCGCTAAATGTGGTTTTAGCGCATTCACCATCAATCAACACGTTTAAGCTTTTCATAGAAGCTTGAATGGCAGAACGGCAGGCTTGTGGTGCGTTTTCACCCAAGACTACGCCAAAACGTGCGGCTTTACGCATCAATTCAGTTTGAATGGTGAGTGATAGGATGGTTTGTTCACCTTTTAGACGCATCATCAGCGATTGGTTACCGCCTGGCAGAGGGCGACGGATATGATCTTCATAATGCAAGACCTGAAAGCTGTCACGTAAAATATCGGCCAAACGGTCACAGTCGGCAATGCTTTGTAAAATAATTTCAAACGCATGGCTGTGGGTCAGTTCTTGTAGATCAATATCGTTTTTAACAAAGTGGCGCAGTAATTCAATATTGTTATTTTTCTTTTTAATCCGACCGGTAATTTGATTGTCTCGGAGTAGGTCGGCAAGGTTTTGTTCCCATTTGGACTGGTATTCACAGCGTTTTGGCTTGGTGTGCAAAAGGGCGGCTTGCACATCGTTATACATATCTAAATCAAGATTTTGATAACACAGATGTTCGAGGTTATCTGCCATTTCATTCATACCCACGATACGTGCCATGGGTACAAATACATCAAAGGTTTCTTGGGCGATACGTGCGCGTTTGTCTGGTCGCAGCGCATCTAAAGTGGTCATGTTGTGATAGCGGTCTGCCAGTTTCACAATAATGACACGTGGATCCTGTAAGGTCGCTTGCAGAATTTTACGGAACGATGCGGCTTTGTTGTATTCCTTGTCGCTGGAATGGCTCAGCTTGGTTACACCATCGACCAGTTCAGCAACGGTACGCCCGAATTTCTCCGTGATGTCATCTTTGCTGTAGTCGGTATCTTCAATGACGTCATGCAATAGGGCAGCAATGAGCGTGTCGGCATCCAAACGCATGTGCGCCAAAATACAACTCACCGCAATCGGGTGTAACACATACGGTTCACCACTTTTACGGGTAACGCCATCATGCGCATGTTCGGCATAATCGCAAGCCGTAAGCACCTGTTCGACTTCACTTACGCTAAGGTAAGGTTCGATCATGGCTTGAAGCTGTTGTTTGGCTTGGCTGACCATCGTGCCTGGCATATAACACCCTTTAAAATACAAGTGATAACGAATCTACAGTTAGACCTTATAATGAAAAGCATATTGCATGACTTGTCAATTTTTTTCGTACCAAAACATAAGGTCATTAGACCATTTAAAATTAGGTCTTAATCCTTATGTTATAACGGTTTTTAGCGCAAGATTAAAGTTCAGACAACAAAAAAGCCTAGTAAAAAACTAGGCTTTTTCAGAAAGTCGTTCTTATTGGAAAGAAAAACCATCTAAATTCAAGTTATTTGCTGAAAGTGCGAGGTCAAGACTCGAAGTTTGATAATCTTGATCACGTTGTTTCAAAATGTCTTTAGAAACGTGACCTTCTGCAATTTCACGTAAAGCAACAACGGTAGGTTTGTCGTTGTCCCACTCAACGGTAGGTTCTATGCCTTGACGTGCCAATTGACGCGCGCGCTTGCTTGCCACTAGTACAAGCTCAAAGCGGTTGTCTACATGGTCTAAACAATCTTCAACGGTAACGCGTGCCATAAGAATTCTCGTTCGAATAATAAATTTAAACAGACTGTGCAGTATAAGGTGCTTTGCTTATAGACTCAAGTTTTAATCACGCGCTTGGCGGGCTAATTAACTTTTGAATCAAGGCTTGATGACGATGTGCCTGCTGCGCCATCACCAAACGATTAGCCGTAATCACCGATTCTAAATCGTGCAGAGCCTTATTAAAGTCATCATTAATAATCACATAGTCAAAATTGACATATTGTTGCATGTCTTCAACTGCGCAGCCTAGACGATGTTCAATCACTTCAACAGCATCTGTGCCACGGTTAGACAAACGCTCGCGTAAATCAAACTGACTTGGTGGAAGAATAAAAATTTGCTTCGATTCAGGAAAAAGATTGCGTACTTGCTGAGCGCCTTGCCAGTCAATTTCAAGTAACACATCGTGACCTTTGGCTAACTGCTCTTTAACCGTGGCTTGCGCGGTACCATAATAGTTGCCAAACACCTCTGCATACTCAATAAAACCGCCTTGTTCTACCAAGTCAATAAAATCTTGTTTTTGCGTGAAGTGATAATGCACACCATCGAGTTCGCCGGGACGTTGACCACGTGTTGTGTGAGAAACTGAAACGTGTAAATTATTCACACGCTCAAGCAGGGCTTTAACGAGGGATGTTTTGCCTGTTCCTGAAGCGGCAGAAACGACAAACAATAGACCCGACATGATATTTTTCCTGATATGATAAAATATCTTCTCTATTTTAGAGTAGACGCCCCTTAAACAAAATAGCCAAGATGGCTTTTGTTGGCATAAATTTTAAAACATCCCACCTATTTAACTTCAACATAGAGGGTTCTATGGAAATTGTATTGGCGAATCCACGTGGTTTTTGTGCAGGTGTAGACCGAGCAATTGCGATTGTAAATCGTGCCCTTGAGTGTTTTAACCCACCTATTTATGTGCGTCACGAAGTGGTTCACAACAAATTTGTGGTAGATGACTTGCGTCAGCGCGGTGCGATTTTTGTCGATGAGCTGGACGAAGTGCCAGATGACAATATCGTGATTTTTAGTGCACATGGCGTATCTAAAGCAGTGCAGCAAGAAGCGGAGCGTCGTGGCTTAAAAGTGTTTGATGCCACTTGTCCGTTGGTCACCAAAGTACATATTGAAGTCACCAAATATGCGCGTGAAGGCACAGAGGCGATTTTAATTGGTCACGAAGGACACCCCGAAGTTGAAGGGACGATGGGTCAGTACGACAAGAAAAATGGCGGTGAAATTTATTTGGTGGAAGATGAAGATGATGTGGTTGCACTTGCGGTTCAGCATCCAGATAAAGTGGCTTTTGTGACACAAACCACGTTGTCAATTGATGACACTGCCAAAGTCATTGATGCCTTGCGCCAAAAATATCCTAATATTCAAGGACCACGTAAAGACGATATTTGTTATGCCACTCAAAACCGTCAGGACGCAGTGCGCGACTTAGCCAATCAGTGTGATGTGGTGTTGGTGGTCGGTTCTCCAAACTCATCTAACTCTAACCGTTTGCGTGAGTTGGCTGAACGTATGGGGAAACGCGCCTATTTGGTGGATAATGCAGACGAGTTGGAGCAAGCATGGTTTCAGCCGAATACAAAAATTGGGGTGACTGCGGGCGCATCTGCACCAGAAATTTTAATTAAACAAGTGATTCAGCGTTTGCAAGACTGGGGTGCAACTGCCCCTGAAGAGCTTGCAGGCCGTGAAGAAAATATTACCTTTAGTTTGCCAAAAGAGTTACGTATTCCTGTAATACAGGCTTAAACTGCGAAGTACATAACACTCTAAAAAATTGATGAAAAATAGGCAGATAACTGTTGCATGACGGTTATCTGCTTTTTTATGCCTTTTATCCTGAAGTGTGAGGGTTTTGTAAAGTTGTTCGCTATTATTTTTAATAGGGCAAAGTCTGTGTCTTGGGGGGAGTATGCGAAAAAAAGAAAACGGGTTCACCTTAATTGAGTTGATGGTGACCATTGCGGTGTTGGCGATTATCGCGATGATGGCGGCTCCTTCGTTTGGGGATTTGATTGCAAAGCAAAGATTGAATACTTTAGCGCGTGATTTTGCAAATTTAGTTACGGATGCTAGAGGTCATGCAATATCTCTACGAAAAAATATAACGATAAAACTGGAATGTCCTATGAATAGTGGGGGGGTAAAAGTGTGTCCAGAAAATACAAGTACTTTGTATTATTGGAGCAAGTCCCTCGCTGATACTGAGTTAAAAAGCTTAAGTCTGGATGATGTGGTTTTTTCAGGGCTTGGATTAGCAAAACAAAGAACAGCCATGATAGATAATCCGAATTATGATCCAAATCTTCCTGAGGATTTGAATGCAGATCCTCCTGAAAATCCAAAAAAAATTCAAGTAATTGTTCCTTTGGAATTTACATTTTGTAATTCAAAAATTAAGCAAAGTCGCACAGTCTATATATCTAGTGTTGGGATTGTAGATCGAATTGAGTCAGGAGTGTGTTCATGAGCGGTCTATATGCACAAAAGGGAGTCGGGTTGATGGAGGTGCTTGTTGCACTAGTAATTTTAGCAATAGGTGTCTTAGGGTTTTCTGCATTGCAGCTTAAAGGTATCGAGGCTGCACAGGAAGCCAATGAACAAGCAATAGCTGTTAATCTTGCAAGAGACTTAGCAGAAAGAATGCGAGTGAATCGTTCCGCTTTATCCCAATACGCGACATTTATCAATAGTAAGGAAGAGGATGAAAGCAGTTGTACTTCAACTAATTCTGTCGGAACTGGCGCAGCAAGTGTGCAAATTCCAAATTGTAATGCAAATACTATGGCAAAACATGATGTAAGTGAGATTACTTTAAGGGCTAAAGAATTAGGTCAAACACTTGTTGTTAGAAGGTGTGTGAAAAGTAATTTAAGTTGTATCTATGTTGCATGGGGTAATACAACAATAAGTGCAACAGATGTGTCAGCATGTGTTAATGAAACTACAGGTACATACAGAAGCAATACTCAATGTTTAGTTTTGGAGGCTTACTAAAATGATAAAAAATCCAAAACAGCTAGGTTTTACACTGATTGAGTTGATGATTTCATTGGTACTAGGTCTGCTTGTTAGTGCAATAGCTATTAATATATTTTTTTTGGGGCAAAGAAGCTCTACTGTGCAGCAGGGAATGATGAGTCTTCAAAACTCAACTTTATTTAATTTAGGCTCAGTAATTAACTCAATACGCATAGCAAATTTAAACTCATCAAAGCCTTTTATTGATGACACTGTGCTTTATGGTGGAATTGTTTTGTCTCGAAACAATATTTCAAACAATGTTAAAGAAGACGGAAGCTTAAATTTTACAATTAATGATAATTTGCTTACAAAAAGTACTATTGGTCCTTCAAACTTAGATGGTCAAAGCAGTGATCAGCTCGTTGTGCAATATAAGGTCAGTACAGCGAATCAATATGATTGTGAGGGGCAGGAAGTTACAGCAAATGATTATGTTGTAGAAAGATATTTTTTAAGAGAAGACGATAAGCCACGCAATGATCCCAATAAAGCTTTGGTGTTGGCATGTAAAGCTACACGATATACAGAAAGTACTGCAAAAACTAACACAACCTTGTCTGGATTGACTGGGGGAGGGGAGATTATTGTGCCTCGTGTAGACCACTTTTCAGTTCGTTTAGGTGTCGCATTTGATGGTGCGAATCCAAATTGTACTGGTACGAGTGTAACTACAGGGGAGGGTGAGAGTAGGGTGACCACTAATTACGAACCTGATACTAAGCTAGATTGTTTTAGTTATATGGATGTTGATGATTACATGGGGTTGTCGGGAAGAAAACCACAAATTGTTTCTGTTCAACTAGGTCTCTTGGTTCGATCTTCTGATTCTACTGGTGCGAATCAGTATTTCGATGAGGATCGTGTGTTTGAAGTGTTGGGTGCAAAAGGTAAGTTAATTGCGGATGCGAACAATCATCTCTATTTGAGAAGTGTTGTAAATCAGACAATCGCCATTAGAAATGGTTTTGGGATTGAGTAGGTAAAGACATGAAAAAAATCAAGGCTAAAAAATCTCAAAGAGGAGCAACACTTATTGTTGTGCTTGTTATGTTGGTGCTCCTCACATTGGTTGGCTTATGGGCAATACGAGGCAGTATAACGTCATTAAAGATTTCTACAAATGCTCAAGTTGTAGCGCTATTAAAGCAAACGAGTGACTCTGTTTTCTTTACATTGGAAAATAAAACAGATGACGAGCTGGTATTTACCAACATGCGTATTGGTGATGGCATGCTCAATTATACCCTTCGTCCAGAGAACAAAGGTAAGGAGCTTGTTTTTTGTGTTCGGGGGGAGACTGCGGACAACTTTGTGGGTAGCCGTATTGGTAGTGTGGTGTACTGGCAAGGTAATGCAATAAGAAATACAGACATGGGTAAAAATGGATTCTGCCAAGTTGGACGTACAGCTGACTTTTTAAGTGGTAGAAATGCCGTCCTAACGCAAGTAAGTGTTCGAGCGGGCTCAAGCGATCGCGACTGGGAGCATTTGATGGAAGGTGATGATAAAGAAACCTCCAAGAGCACAGGCATTCAAAAGGTGGTTATTACGGCAACTTCCTTGATTCCAAAACTCAGCAATAGTGATGATTCAAAAATTAATGAGTGTCTTTCAAACTTCACAAGCTTTAAAGATAATCTGGTTCAAAATGAAACAGTTACAGATTGTCTAGCAAGTCTTAATGTTCCGTATAGTACCCAAGAAATGGAATATACGATGAAGCCAGTGCGTGCATCGTAGGAGAAATAGCATGAAGAATTCAAATATGAAAAGTGTTGATCGCTCTATAGTGGCACGGACCGAAATTAACCTACTGATTGATAAGTTTAAGTTAGCCACTCTTGCAGCTTCTATTACGACCTTAATCTGTTCAAGTGTTACAAGCTATGCTGCAGATTTAGAAATTTATAAAATTCCAGAAAATAGTACGGGTACAGCAACTTTAATGTTGATGCTAGATACTTCAGGCAGTATGCGTTGGAATATGCATAACACAAGTAATGCTTCTGCAGGCAATAGTCGGTTGGATATTCTTAAAAAGGGATTGCAAGATGTATTGGAGGGCACGGCAACAGTTAAGCGTGTTGAAGATAAAGTTGTTATGGGGCTAGCGACATTTGCGGGGGACAACGGGTTTATTAGAGTTCCTGCGAAGCCTTTGGGTGAAAAAACGGGTGAAGAAGTTGTAGATCAAATTTTTAAAAAACCCTTATGGATTCGTTATAGTAATAGAGTAGGAAGTGGCTATGGTGCAACCACCACCACTTATTACAATAAATGTACTTCCTGGGATGAGAGTAATTATAATTGTTTAACATGGTCGGGTGATACTACCTCCTCATCTGGATACAAAGATAGCTCTCCATATAAGTATACAACAAACCAAGATTGTAATTATGGTAATCGCAGTGACTGTCGTTATGTTTATCAGGAAATTCCTAAGTATAGAGATGAAACACACAGAGATGTTTTACTTTCTGAAATCAAAAAATTAAGTCCTGATGGGGGTACACCTACCCCATATGCTTATGCTGAGGTTGCTGCTTACTTGATGGGGCAAAGCACAGTCTTACCGAATATAGAAAGAAATGTACCCGCACATGCTAAACGTACAGCTAATAACACTGATGAGGGTTGGGATTGTCAGTCGTGGAGGTTGAGCGACAATACATGTCGTAATTGGGGCTCACGAGTAACTAACTATGGAAATGTGCCTACCGGTTATACAAGCTCTTATAGTTGTACGATAAGAAGTGGGTATACAGATTATTCTGCGACTTGTTATCGTTATAATAAAGAGTTTAACGATTCTGATAATAATTATTCTGGGTGGAATAATTCTGTAGATAGTGTTAAAAATGCAACATTAAGCAGATACATAGCTCCATCCTCGATTACCGCTCAATTAGGTGATTCTGAAGAGGCTGTTAATAAAAGAGAGTGTAGCGGACAAGGTATTTATTTCTTGACTGATGGTGAACCAGAGCCTAACGGCACAGCACCTGGAAGTGATGGGAAGAGTGGTACTGCATATAAGCTAATGGCACAAAGTTTAGGCAATAAAAAAGATTTATTTAGTTGCTCAGACAGTAATCTTGGTAATCTCAATGGGTATAAGAACCCTCAAAATGCATGGAGCTGTGTGGGCAATTATGCTGAGACGCTATTAGAAAAAGCTTCAAATCCAATAGGCTTGCAAATTAAAACTGCAGTGGTTGGTTTTAGTTCTAGTTTTAGTTCAGATACTAATGTCGATGTTCAAGATGCAAAAAATTGGGGAATCATTGGCGGTGGTAAGTGGTATGTAGGTACCAATTCACAAAGTGTTGTAGATAGTATTAATAACTTTATTAATGAGATTCAAAAAGATATTCCTTCGATGAGTACGGGTTCATCTACAATTCCTGTGGATGCTTTGAATCCAGAAATCATCCAACCTTACGCTTATTCTCCTCAGTTTGAACCTAAAGCAGATCCAGCAGATAATAGACAATTGTGGTTTGGTAATCTTAAAAAGTATTATGTATTTGAAGGTGGTATTTACTCTAGTCCAACAGGTGGTAGCTCAAATATTGTGGTTAAGAAAAGTAAGCTACAAGATTTAGACGATGCTTGGGCTAAGGCGGGGGTTACTTATCCTGATAATACGCCTGTATTTAAAAAGGGCGGAGTACTTAGTAAATTATTGTTAGGTGTTGTCGATGGTGTAGATGCATCTAATCAGCCAATTAAAAAAACAGGTCGTAAACTTCTTACTGAATATAATTTTGATGGTACTGTAGCTACAGATGATCAAATTACACGAAACTTTGATCTTAATCAAATAGACCACACATATACTAAAAATGCTAAAACGAAGACAGATGAAGCAAATCGAATTAGAAGTCTAATGGCGTTGTTGGGTATTCGTATTGAGGATTCAGTTGATCCAACTGATTTAGATTTGTCACAATCGACTGCATATGAAAACCTACGTCAAATGGGAAGTATCTATCATTCTTTACCAGTTTTATTAACTCAAGAAGGTAAAGCAGTTGCTCAGCGAAGTACGACAACGAATAAAGTTTTCGTAAGCACTACAGATCGAAAAGATTATGTAATGTTCGGTACCACTCAAGGATTACTGACAGTAGTAGATGCCAATAATGGAGTAGAAAAGTTTAGTTTTGTCCCTAAGGAAATAATTGAAAAACAACCTGAAACATTTAAGGAAAATGCGGGAAGTTTATCAGGTGGTAAAAATGCTCTCTACTATGGTCTTGATGGTGAATGGGTTGCGCATACCGTATATGTCACGGACTCTGATGGTACCATGACAGTAAAAGGTGCCTCGCGTGCCATTTTAGGTGCAACACCTGCTGAAAATGAAAACTTTGATGGTAAACAGTGGGTCTATGGTGGTATGCGTATGGGAGGGAGAAGCTATTATTCATTAGATCTTACCGATATTAACAAACCGAAGCTTAAATTTCATATTGATCCTTCAACAGGAAAAGTATATTCAGCAGATCATCCGACTGGGAAAGCTTATGCTGCTATTTCCAATATGGCTCAAAGTTGGTCAAAACCCAAACTTGATTATGTGAACTGGATGGGTGAGCGGAAGTTAGTGATGTTTGTGGGTGGTGGTTACGATGCTGGCGGTGAGCATGGTGATGGACTGTATGCGCATGGAATTCGCACTGGTTATGCTGGATATGAACACTACAACCATGTTCAGGATAATAAAAAAGGTTCGGGCGTCTATATGTTTGATGCAGATAATGGAGATCTTCTCTGGTATGCGAACTCAGATTCAAGTGGAAGTAACGGTGTTGCACACATAGGTCATAATGATCTTAAATACAGCGTTGCGAGTGATATTAAAACTATTGACCGTAATAATGATGGTGTAGTGGATCACATATATTTTGGTGATTTAGCCGGACAAGCTTTCCGTGTTGATTTTAATGGCACAAAGACAAGTTTTAATTCACAAATTAATAAAATTTTAGACCTTCATCAAAATGATGGTACTAGCCCACGATTCTATATGTCTCCGACATTTACAGCCCATCATAGTGCACAGCGTAAAGAAGGTGCGCATGTTGTAGTTGCAACATTTATATCTGGCAATAAGAGTTCTCCGTTGTTAGCTACAGTTGACTCGCCGTCAGAAACAGGTAAGAAAAATCCTCTGGGTTTACAATATGATGCTGTATATGCGATTTATGATTATGATATTCATCCAAATGGCCAGTTCTTCCCGAATAGTCACATTACCGCTAGAACTCTGAGCAATGAGAATGCTACCGCATCTACGAGTCATCTCAAGTTAATCAGAGACGTAGTGCGTTCAGATAATGAAGATACATTGGTAAAAGGTGCCTTGGCACATTCAACAAATGGTTGGGGGGGGTGGTACTATAAATTTGATAAAAAATTTGATGGTACCGATGCTGAGGCGAGCATTATTAAAGGGCTATCCCCACTAATTGCTATGGAAGGTAGTCTTTATGTGACAATGTATGATGCTTCAAATAATGGTACGTCTTCAAGTTGTGGTGCGGGTGTAAAAGGACATAGTTTTACACAGCGTTTATGTTTGCCGACAGGTGTGTGTCCTGAAAATGCAAACCATAAATATAATTTAGGTGCGGGTATTGTTAGTCTAAACGTTGGTTCAGTGGATGGTAGTAATATTAAATCTATCGTAGTTCCAGATCCAGATGATATAGGTGCATCATCATGTGTAGGTACAGACTGTGCGGGTAAGCCTAAATTCCTTCCAGCAGGTGGTTCAATTCGTTTCATTCCAAACCGTTGGTTTGAACGCTATGCGAAAATGGACTGATAATAATGAGAAGAACACATAAAATGCTACCATCTCAAAAGTTTAATCAGGGTTTTACCCTGATCGAACTAATGATTGTGGTTGTGATACTTTCAATATTGGCAACTATCGCAACAATATCTTATAAACAGTTTGTTCAACGAAGCGTGGCAGCTCAAGCTCAACAAGAAATAGCTAAATTATCTGAACAGTTAGAACGTCATAAATCTCGTAATTTTAGTTACAAGGGTTTTGATGCAACTTATCTTTATACAGGTGGATCTATTTTTGATGCGAGTTCTCAAACATTGGATTTAAACTCAACATATACAATTAGTATTGTTGATGGTGTTTCTACTAGCACCTTATTGACTGATACAAATGCATCAGGAAATCAATGGGCGATCAGAGCAAATAGTCGTGATCCCGAGAATTTTAGCTACTTATTAACAAGTAAAGGTTTGCGTTGTAAAAATAAAGCTAGCAATCTAGTGACATATACGGGGTGTGGTACAGGGGGCGAAGAATGGTAAAAAAATCGGGATTTACATTAATTGAACTTCTTATCGTAGTTGCCATTATTGGAATTCTAGCCTCCATTGCATATCCATCTTATCAAGACTATTTAATTAAAGCGAAACGTGTAGAAGCTCAATCAGAGTTGTTGGTTATTGCGCAAAATTTAGCTAAATATAAAGCTACAAACGGTAACTTTAGTAATGCTGATTTATCAAGGGTTTATGGTGCAAATGTATTACCGAAAGATGGTGCAGCAATGTATGATTTGGTATTAACGGTTACAAATAGTAATTGGATTTTATCAGCTAGCCCTAAAAATGGTACTCGTCAACAGGGTAATGGAAGTATTGTGATTAATAGTATGGGGCAAAAATGTTGGACTAAAGGAAGTACTTGCACACCATCCGTAACTTCCAACTGGGACGGAAAATAAATAAATTCAAATCTGCGGATAAATACGTTTTGATCTTTCATTCAGGGCAAATTTCACGTAAAATACTGCCCTCTATGAAAGGGGTTTGAAATGTATCGATGGTCGATACAGGGATAATCCGTAAAAACTATAAGGTTGTATCATGGTAGTTATTCGTCTTACTCGTGGTGGTGCTAAAAAGCGTCCATTCTATCAAATCGTTGTAACTGACAGCCGCAATGCGCGTGACGGTCGTTTCATCGAACGTATCGGTTTCTTTAACCCAACAGCTCAAGGTAAAGCAGAAAAACTTCGTTTAGATGCTGACCGTTTTGCACACTGGGTTGCTCAAGGCGCTCAACCGTCTGAACGTGTTGCTTCTTTAGCTGCTCAAGCGAAGAAAGCTGCAGCTGCTGCATAATTTTTACAAATTAAGTAGTAGGTTAGCCCATGACACCAACACAGAATGTGCCCGAAGATCGTATTCAGATTGGACAGCTACGTTCAGCTTATGGATTAAATGGGTGGCTCTGGGTCTATTCCAATACAGAACCCATGAGCAACATATTTGACTACCTGCCTTGGTACATTGAAACCAAAGCAGGTTGGCAAATGGTCGATGTAAAACGTTGGAAACCACATGGCAAAGGCTTGGTGGTCAGCTTAAAAGGTGTGAGTGATCGTACCGCAGCAGACAACTTGGTTGGCGCAAATATCTGGATTTCAAAAGCGCAACTGCCTCAACCAGGCGTGGACGAGTATTATTGGTCTGATTTAAAAGGTCTAACAGTGTTAGGTCTGGACGATGACGAACAAGAAGTAAACCTCGGTCAAATCCATGAATTGTTTGAAACAGGTGCCAATGACGTGATGGTAGTTCGCGCAACTGCCGATAGCGTCGATAGCGAAGAGCGTATGATTCCATGGCATAAAGATGTGGTACAACGCGTTGATCTCGAAGCGGGTCGCATCTACGTAAATTGGGGCGTAGATTATTAATCCATTCAGGATTCGCAGAGCAGGAAAATAGAGGAGTCTGCGGTGTTTTTTGCAGTCATTACGCTTTTTCCTGAAATGTTTGAAGCGATTACAGCTTACGGTATTAGCGGACGTGCAGCAAAACGTGAATTGATGCAAATTCATTGCATTAATCCACGTGATTATGCACAGGGCAACTACAAACGGGTGGATGAACGTCCATTTGGTGGTGGTCCAGGTATGGTGATGATGGCAGAGCCTTTGGCGCAAGCAATCCAGCATGCCAAACAGCTTGCACAGCAAGCAGGAGCAGTTCATGTACCTGTGGTGTATATGTCGCCACAAGGTAAAACCTTAAACGAAACTGCAGTACAACAATTCGTTGAATCTGATGGATTAATTGTATTGTGTGGTCGTTATGAAGGGGTCGATGAGCGTTTAATCCAAAACTATGTTGATCAGGAATGGTCAATTGGAGATTACGTTTTATCGGGTGGGGAGCTACCTGCAATGGTGTTGTTGGACAGTATTATTCGGAGACTTCCAGGTGCTATGTCTGATGAGCAATCTCATGTGCAAGACTCATTTGTGGATGGTCTTTTAGATTGCCCACAATATACCAAGCCAGACCATTTTGAAGGTTTGGATGTCCCCGAAGTACTAAAGTCGGGACACCATGCCAATATTGAAAAATGGCGGTTTTTGCAGCGTTATCAACGGACTTTAGAGCGTCGACCTGAGTTGATTGAAAAAGTTGAGTTGAGCAAGCAGCAAAAAAAATGGCTAAAAGATTCGCAAGGGTAGACCAAATAATTGGTTTATCTAAGCACCATGGCTACAGGCAGTTGGTTTGTAGTTTTTAAATAGGCTCTTTATGCATTGAAGCGGTCAGGCATAAAGGGAAAGTCAATCGGGTCTATGCGTTTTAGCCTCTATACCCAGTGGAAATCAGACCTCTTCTGACCCACACATACTGGAGATACCCCATGAGTGGTAAGCATCCTTTAGTACAAGCTGTTGAGAATGCACAGCTTAAGCAAGACATCCCAGCTTTTGCACCAGGCGATACAGTTATCGTTCAAGTAAAAGTAAAAGAAGGTGATCGTGAACGTCTTCAAGCATTTGAAGGTGTTGTAATTGCGAAGAAAAACCGTGGTTTGAACTCTGCGTTCACAGTACGTAAAATTTCTAGCGGTGTTGGTGTTGAGCGTGTTTTCCAAACTCACTCTCCAATCGTTGCGAAAATCGAAGTGAAACGTCGTGGTGACGTTCGTCGTGCTAAACTTTACTACCTACGCGAATTGTCTGGTAAAGCTGCACGTATTCGTGAGAAATTACCAGCACGTAAACAAGGTTAATTTTAACTTTGCTTTACAGCTAAAAAATGCGCCGTTTAGGCGCATTTTTTTATGTCTGGTATTTGAGTTTATAAACCTTGCATTTTTAAGCGATTGGCATGTTGACGATATACATCAACAGGATCTGGTGCAAAAATATCTTTCATGCCCAAGAGTTGATTGACTTCATCTAAGTGGTTCCAATAGTAGTTATCACGAATGGTTTTACCAAATTTGGCGCTGCAGCGTGATACCAAACCATCATTATCACGACCATTATCAATCAACAAACTGGTCGCCAACATGGCTGAGTCTGGATCAAGTAAATTAGTGACAGCCGTATTGCCCGTAAATGAATAGAACTGGATGCCTTTTTCTTGATAAGCGCCCTCACCACAACTTGTCGTTGGCATACCCATTGGGAATTTGCTGTTAAATTGTGCTGAACCTGTGGTGCTCAAACTGTTGGCACCTGCCAATGAGTCATGTGGATAGCTATTTGGATCTAAACCTTGTGCCCAAGTAATGGTTTTAGACACTAAATTGACCATATCAATTAATGGTTTTTCGAGCGGTGCACCTTGTACATTCAAAATAAAGTCTGCCACAGGTGAGCCTTTATTTGGTGCACCGACAGCAGTCAGCGATGCGACTTTAAATGGCATCACGCCTGCAACATAACGAATGGTTGGTCCACCATGTGAGTGACCAATTAAGTTGACCTTGCTTGCGCCTGTAATCGCAAGAATTTCATCGACTTGTTGTGCCAATTGTTCGCCACGAACTTCTGATGAGTTAAATGGAGATACGCGGGTTGCCCAAGCGTTAGCACCGTTACGTGCTAAATTGGGTAAAATTTGGTACCAATAATCGACACCTAACTGATCTCCACCAATATTGATAAAGCCTGCCATACCGTGAGTAAACACAATCGGATATTTGGTTTTGGCATAACTGGAGATCACGAAGTTAGATTTGACCTGTTCTGCATTGGATGCGTGCGCGGTACTGAAGGTACTAGCCGCAATTAAGCCTGCAATGAATAATCCATATTTCATATAACATCCTCTATTTTATTGTGCTTTCCTAGCATGACAATATCTATTGTCAAATATCATTATTCAGGAAATTTGCTAGATTGCAAGTTCTGAATGATTCATGGTTATTGAACTTCTCGCACTTGAGTTTCAAGCACAGGAAGATGGTTTTGCCAAGATTGAAATGAGCTTTACTATTACAAACCTTGTAATTTCAATCGGTTGGCATGTTGTCGATACAGTGCAACTGGGTCAGGTGCAAACAAGCCCGTTAAGCCAAACATCATGTTGGCAAGGTCGGTATGATTTAGTCGGTAGTTGTCACGAATGACGTGTCCAATGTGGGTACTACAACGTGCGACCATGCCATCGTTGTCTAAATTGCCATAAGACAGTGGGCCGAGTTGCATTAAAACAGTGTCAATATCCAGTAAATTGGTGGCTTGTGCTACACCTGTCCATGAATAGTAATGAATTCCGCGATCTACTTTGGCACCGCTGCTGCTGCAATTTGCGGCCAAGGCTGTGGTTGGAAAACGACGGTTAAAATCTGCAGACGCTGTTTCGGTTAAAGAAGCCATCGATGCATCAAAATCGACAGGCATGTCTGGCTGTTGCTGCGCCCAAGTAATGAGTGGAGCCACCATGTAGTCGCCTAAAATATTAAACGCGGTGCGTGATAAACGATTATTTTGAATATCATCGGCAACTTTGGAGCCACGGAATGTTCCTGCAACACCGGTAATTGATGCCACATATTCAGGTTTGGTGGCAGCCACATAACGTACTGTTGGACCACCATGCGAGTGACCAATTAAATTGACTTTGGATTTGCCCGTGATTGCTATGACTTCTTCGACTTGGGCAATTAGTTGCTCACCTCGAAATTCAGTACGATGTGCAGGGGAGAGTTGTGCGGCAAATACGGTTGCGCCATTACGTGCCATATCTGGCAAAATTTGATACCAATAATCCATATTAAAGGTTTCATTGCCAATGCGTGACCAACCGAGCCAGCCGTGCACCATGAGCAATGGATATTTGGTTTTGGCATAGTCAGATTTGACCTGCTCCTGAATAGGCAACACGCTTGGAGCCGCTTGAGCTGCACCCATTGAGCCGAACAAGCAGCCAGTGACAGCCAATGTAATTGCCCGTATGTTAGATATGATGGTCATAAAACAATCCTGTGTTCTTTATTTTTATTACAAGTGAAGTGGTGGCTTCGCTTCCCTCCTGAAAGCTCAGATATGCAAATTGCCGTTGGTTACGGCACATTATTGTGAGTCATTCTCGACTATTTTTTGTACGCTCAGGTATTTTTTCATGCGTAATTTAGAAAAAACATATCATTTGGGGACAGTTATTGCGCATTGTCCCAGAGATTTGTAAATCTACATGCATATTGATATCTATTTAATATTTATAGACATTTGTATATTAAATCGTTGTGGTGAGTTTGTACTAAAACAGCTTTTCAGGCATAAAAATAGGGCATGTTGAATGCCCCAGTTTCCTATGTAGATATGTTAGTCAGCAAAAGGTAATTTTCCACCTTGATCATGTACCTGTTCAAAGGTTTCTAAACGCAATTGCTCTTGTGGATTTTGAAAATGCTGTCCGCGTAATTGTTTCACGGCTTGTTGCTTGGCTTGATCATTCATTCCACTTTGCATGATTTGATCACGCGTACTTAAATAATCCTCTACTCGTGATTTCCACTGACTGCGTTGCCCATCTAATTGTTCTAAACGCTGAGTTGCTTCAGGACCAACCAGATTTAAACGCATTTGGCGGATTTCAGCAGCAGAACCACCACGTGCTTTAATTGCCGCAGTCAAGCTGCGTAAATCTTGCAAGGTGTTCAGCTGTTCTAAATTTTCTTGCCAATCTTGAGGTAATTGTTTAAATAATTCCTGCAATTGTCGTGCTTTTTCAGCTTCAGATAATTTTTTATCATCCATGACTGCCATGCGCTTTAGGGTATATTCGTGATAGGCATCTTCCGTACCAAATAAACCTTCAATTTCATAATCAGAAAAATATTGTTTACGCAGATTTTGCATGCTGCTAAAAATGCTGCGGTAATATTGCGGGTCTTCCTGATTTAAATTCGGTGCTTGCAGTTGCCCAAGCGCGTTGCGATAGTCCAAATAACGCTGCCATAAATCTAAAATTTGCGACAAGGCAGGTTCTTTATGTCCTTGTTGAATATAGCTTTTAAAATCACCACGAATCTGTTCAATGCTTTTTTCGCCATATTGGGTAATAAAATATTCAAAACAGTTACGGGTTTGCTCATTCACAATCAGACGATGAGTTGCATCGAGTTTAAGCTGACAATTGACTTCGGTGTCTTGCTGACTTTGGCTTAAAAAATTTGCAGCATGATGATTTTGCATGGCTTGCTGCAGGTTCAACGCTTGAGCTGTTTCATTATTTGAGCTTAGCTGAGGCGATGTATGGGCAGAGGTTGATGGTGGCATTAGCCAATACACCAAAGCCGCAATCAGCAGTATCACTACGCCTAAAACAATCCATATTTTATGTTTCTGCATTCCAATGCACCTGTTTATCCATTTTATTTTTTTAATCCTAAGCGCCCAAATATGCCATAAAAGTAAGTCGCTGTTCTAGAAATGTTGTCATTTATCGCGGCAGATTGTTACCATGACGCAGTTTTGCTTTGACCTATGTGTGCTATGAAATCATCTGCGGCTAAAATCCAGCGTCGTGCCATTAGTGGTGTATTTTTATTGAATAAACCTTTGGGCATCAGTTCCAATGCAGCATTGCAAAAAGTGCGTTGGTTATATCGGGCACAAAAAGCAGGGCATACAGGAGCATTAGATCCATTGGCTTCAGGTTTGCTGCCGATTTGTTTGGGTGAAGCGACCAAATTTTCGCACTATTTACTCGATTCGGTGAAACGCTATCAAACCACCATTCAATTGGGACATAGCACCACCACGGGAGATGTGGAAGGGGAAGTGTTGTTGCAGCAGGCTGTACCTGCATTGAGCCAAAAGAGCATTGAACAGGTATTGGCACAATTTCAGGGCGATATTATGCAAGTTCCGCCCATGTATTCTGCCTTAAAAAAAGAAGGGCGTCCGTTGTATGAATTGGCACGACAAGGCATTGAAATTGAACGTGAAGCGCGCCCAGTTACCATTTATGCGATTGAGTTACTGTCTTTTACTGAACAGAGCATCACTTTGGATGTGACTTGTTCTAAAGGCACGTATATTCGTGTTTTAGGTGAAGATATTGCCAAAGCCTTGGGCACTTACGGACATTTGACCTATTTACATCGGATTAAAACGGGGCATTTTGACCTGATTCCGAGCTATAGCATTGAATATTTAGAAAGTTTAAGTGAAGCAGAACGTGAGGCTTTATTGCTGCCTGCGTATGCACCTGTGCAGCATTTTCTACACATTCAAGTCCCTGAAGGACGCGCTGAATATTTTAGTCGCGGCATGGAAAGTAATATTGACCATCCTGCAGCAGCGCAAGTGTTGGTCTTTGATGGTGAAAAGTGTTTAGGTTTGGCTGAAATTACAGATAAAAAGCGCTTGGTACCGAAACGGGTTTTAAATCTCTAAATTTTGCTCAGATACATAACTTGAATAAAGTGGGTAAGTGAATTAAAGCTTTCTATACAAATAGTTGCAGGAATTCGGATTGATCCTCTATACAGTAGCTAGAGGATTAAAAAACGAAATCAAAACTGACTCCAAAACCGATGTGGATGTGCGAGTAGATTCTTATCAATCTGTTCGCCGCGCATGGGTTAAAAATAGAGGGCTGCACATGAATATTTTTGAAGCTTTACGCCAAAGTCACGAGATTCAACGAGATTTAGCCCGCCAACTGACGCAAACTTCAGGTGATAGCCCTGAACGTAGAGCGATATTTGAACAACTTAAAAATGAATTATTTGCGCATGCGGTAGCAGAAGATCGCTATTTTTATATTCCTTTAATGATGACTGACGCGGGTTTAAATATCACCCGCCATGCTTTGGCAGAACATCATCAAATGGATGAATTACTCGAACAATTAACCGAAACTGAAATGAGCAACACGGGTTGGCTGGCCATTGCAAAGCAGCTGTCAGATAAAGTGCATCATCATTTAAAAGAAGAAGAACATGGGTTTTTTCAGCAGGCAGGTAAAATTTTGTCTGAGCAGCAAAAACAAAGTCTAGCTAAACAATATTTGGCAGAATATGAAAAATATCAAAAGATGGCTAAAGACAGTTTGGTTTAAGGATTTTGTTTAAACATTCTGTGGCTGTTTAGACTTTTTTACTGCTCTAAAAGTTACGCCAACCGAAGCTAACATGATGCAACATAAGGCAATCCATTGCAGTGAAGTGATTTTCTCACCCAACAACACCAAGCCTGTCAGTGCAGCCAAAGCAGGCGATAAACTGGAAAGTGTGCCATAACTCATTTTGTTGAGTTGTTTCAGCGCTTGTAAATCTAAAGCATAAGGAATGGCGGTGGCGAGTACAGCAATGGCAAGTGCTTTGCCCCAATATTGAGTCTCAAACAACGCAGGTGCATTGTTATACAATCCAAATGGGATCAGTGCCAAAGCTGAAATACTGATGGCGATGGTCAGCGCGTGCATGCCAATATTTTGTTGCACCACTTTTTGCCCAAAATAAATATAAAAAGCCCAGCACAATCCTGCACCTAAGGCACATGCTGCACCAAACAGACTAAAATGATCTCCCTGCGCTTGTCCCCAAGGCACCATAAGAATAATGCCTAAAATCGCCAACAACACCCAAACATAATCTTTACGGTTTTGAATGGATAATAAAGCCAAGCCCAAAGGCCCGACAAACTCTAAACCCACCGCAATACCTTGCGGCAACTTGCCCAAAGACAGATAAAACAGAATATTCATTAAGCCCAAGGCTGCGCTATAGCACAATAAATCACGCCATTTTAAATGTGCGAGCCGCGACAGAATTTGCCATGAGCGAAACATGATTGCCACAATTACACTGGCAAAGCACAGCCGTAAAATTGTCACGCTAAGCGGGTCGAGTACCTGAAAGAGTTGTTTGGCAAATGAGGCACTGATTTGATAGGAGATCATGGACAGAACCATGAACAACACCGCAGTGAGTTGGGCGTTTGGCATGAGGCAGGAAAATACTCTAAAGCGTCAGAATAGGAATACGGGGGAGATTATAGCAAGTTTAAAATACTAGCGGGTTGCAGCACGATGCTGTGTAGATGCAGCAGACATAAAAAACCACAGTACGCAGACTGTGGTTTTTTGTAGCATGCGCTGGTGGTATTAGAACAATACACGTACGCGAATTGTGCCTTCAACTTCGTGTAAAGTATCTAGTGCTTCTTTAGATGCAGTCGCATCAACATCCATCACTAAATAACCGACATCACCTTTGGTCATAAGTGACTGACCAGAGATGTTGATGCCGTGTTCAGCAAACAAGTTGTTGATTTTAGACAATACACCTGGAATGTTTTGGTGAATATGCAATAAACGGTGCTTGCCTTCAGTCAATGGCAGTGCAATTTCAGGGAAGTTCACTGCAGACAAAGTCATACCTTTATCTGAATATGCAACAAATTTCTCTGCCACTTCTAAACCAATGTTCGCTTGCGCTTCCATAGTAGAACCACCCACGTGCGGTGTTAAAATCACGTTTGGTAGGTTGCGTAGTGGAGAAACAAATTCTTCACCATTGGCTTTTGGTTCTTTCGGGAATACGTCAACTGCAGCACCTGCAATATGACCAGACTTGATAGCATCTGCTAAATCTTCAATCACCACACAAGTACCACGTGCCGCGTTAATGAAAATTGCGCCTTCTTTCATTTGTGCAAATTGTTCTTTTGCCATGAAATTGCGGGTAGATGGTACATCTGGAACGTGTAAAGAAACCACGTCAGCATTTGCCAATAATTCGCCCATAGAGCCAACTTGACGTGCATTACCTAAAGGTAACTTGGTTACAGCATCATAATAAATGACGTGCATACCCAAGCTTTCAGCCAATACTGAAAGTTGAGAACCGATTGAACCGTAACCCACGATACCTAAAGTTTTACCACGTGTTTCAAATGAACCTACAGCAGACTTGTTCCAGCCACCTGCATGTGTATCGGTTGATTTTTCAGGTACGCGACGTAGCAATAAAATTGCTTCAGCCAATACCAATTCTGCAACCGAACGGGTGTTTGAATAAGGGGCATTGAAAACTGGAATACCACGTTGCATTGCTGCAGTTAAGTTCACTTGGTTCGTACCAATACAGAAACAACCTACCGCAATTAGTTTGTTCGCAGCTTCAAAAACTTCTTCAGTTAGCTGTGTACGTGAACGAATTCCAATGAAATGCGCATCTTTAATCGCTTCTTTTAACGCATCGCCCTCAAGCGCCGTTTTACGATAATCGATGTTGGTATAACCCGCTGCATTTAACACGTCGATTGCGTTCTGGTGTACGCCTTCTAACAACAAGAAACGAATTTTATCTTTAGGTAGTGAAAGATGTTGGCTCATTACGGCTCCGCTACAAAGGCCAAATTTAGTGGCGGTATGATAACATAGGAGATGGGTCGATATACATTTCCTTTATGACCAAGAGTGCAGGTATTTTTTGTCAGATATAATCTCTTTCAGAAATATTGCCCAAAATTGCCCTGTTCTTACCACGTTATATTATCGGAATTGCCAATATTCACAGGTTTTTCAAAAAAATCGCTTATAATAAGCGGCACACATGAAAGCCAACCCACGCTGTTGCTTTGATGCACATATTTAGTCTGCAGTATCTTCAAATTGATCAAGATATGCAGACAGTCGCTTTTCTTCCTGTTTAATTCTTGCTAGGTCTGCAAACGATGAATGCTCCAGTCGCTTTAACCCCTGAGTTATTGACCCAATTAACGGCAATAGTCGGTGAAAACCGTATTAAAACGGATGCCGATAGCCTCCAAAACTGGGGTCGTGACCATACAAAGCATTTTGATCCGAACCCATCGGTCATCGTTTTCCCATCAAGCACAGAGCAAGTACAAGCCATTGTAAAACTGGCGAATCAGTTTAATGTGGCCATTACTCCATCGGGCGGACGTACAGGTTTATCTGCGGGTGCGGTGGCAGCCAATGGTGAAATTGTAGTCAGCATGGACAAGATGAACCAAATCTTGGAATTTTTCCCTGCAGACCGTATGGTACGTGTGCAAGCGGGTGTGGTGACTGAGCAACTACAAAACTATGCCGAAGAACAAGGCATGTATTATCCAGTCGATTTTGCATCTTCAGGTTCTTCACAAATTGGCGGTAATATTGGTACCAATGCGGGCGGTATTAAAGTCATTAAATACGGCATGACCCGTAACTGGGTGTTGGGTCTGACTGTGGTAACAGGCAAAGGAGATATCCTGCGTCTGAACAAAGGCATGATCAAAAACGCAACAGGTTATGCGCTGCAACATTTATTTATTGGCGGTGAAGGCACACTTGGCTTAGTGACCGAAGCTGAAATTAAGCTAGAACGCCAACCGCAAGATTTGCAAGTGATGGTGTTGGGCGTACCTGATTTTAATTCGGTGATGCCTGTATTACATGCTTTCCAAGCCAAAATTGATTTGACTGCATTTGAATTCTTTGGTGAATTGGCGATGCAAAAAGTCTTGGATCATGGTCATGTGCAACGTCCATTTGAAACCGAATGTCCATTTTACGTGTTACTTGAATTTGAAGCGCCATTTGAGCCAATTATGGACAAGGCGATGGAAATTTTTGAACACTGTATGGAACAAGGCTGGGTGATGGATGGCGTATTGAGCCAAAGCCTAGACCAAGTTGAAAGTTTATGGCGTTTGCGTGAAGACATTTCTGAGTCGATTGCACCGTTTATTCCATATAAAAACGATATTTCAGTATTGATTACTCATGTTCCTGCATTTATTCAGGAAATTGATGCAATTGTGGCAGAAAACTATCCTGACTTTGAAATTTGCTGGTTCGGCCATATTGGTGATGGTAACTTGCACCTGAACATTCTTAAACCTGCCGATTTAAGCAAAGACGAATTCTTTGCCAAATGTCAGGTGGTAAATAAGTATGTATTTGATACTGTGAAGAAATATGATGGTTCTATTTCTGCAGAACACGGTGTAGGCATGACCAAAAAACCATATTTGGAATATTCACGTTCGGCTGAAGAAATTGAATATATGAAAGCGTTGAAAAAGGTTTTTGACCCTCAAGGCATTATGAACCCAGGCAAATTATTTGATTTGTAATTCCTTTCGCCTTTCATTTATTTAAGTGAATTGAAAAACGCATCCTCGTGATGCGTTTTTTTATGCCGCTGTTTTAATTTTACATTTCTGTTCTAGCGTTTCTGCGCTAACAGGGCATCATAGAAGCATAAATAATAATCAACATTTTGGAGGAGTTATGTTGCGTTTAATCACGGTTTCCGCATTGGGTGTTGCGTTATTGTCAGGCTGTGCGACTACACAGAATATTATTTCACAAGTTACGCCTGCAGAAACACCTTTGGCGCAGGTACTCAAACAACGTCCAGATTTGCGTAAAGAATTGGCTACCGTTGAAATTCGTCAATACTTTAACCGTGTCGAAGCACCAACTGCGGCAGAAGTAAAAATTACCGAAACAGGCTTAATGGATGATTCGGTACGTTCAATTCGTAGTATTTATCACTTTAAAAATATTAATGGACAATGGCAGCAGGGTGATGTGCAAACCGCTTACTTATGCGCACGTGGTAAAAATACCAAGACTTTCCAAAGCAAAAAATGTCCTTAAATTGCTGTAGGGCTTAGGTAAATCTTGCATGATGTTCTAAAAATGCAACAAAGCGTCTGTGGATAATACTCGTGTTATCCACAGCTTTTATTTAGGATGACTTCATTCGATTCAAAAACGTGTGAGCGCAGCATGTCCATCAAAACGCTAGCATTTCTACACTGTAATGATCGCCTCATTGCCGTGGGTAGTTTTATCCTGTACTTTCGGTATTTTCATATTATGAATTGGGCAATACCGTATCGCCTTAACCCGCTGAAGGAGGTGATGCCTAACTTGGTCTGATGTCACATCAAGTGCCGCAATTTATTTAACGGACTTAAAAAATGCGCCATAAATTTGCCATTCAACTCTGTTAAACTGCAGCTCAATTTTCTATTTTATGGGCTAAACGCGGCTGACTTGCATCGTTTTGTCCTTTATAACTCATGCCACAGCAGCAAAAAAATACCATTCAACGTGCCACACTCATGTTTCCCTTGGCTTTGGTCTTGTTTGAGTTCGCGGTTTATATTGGCAATGACTTGGTTCAACCCGCAATGTTGGCCGTCACACAAGATTTTGGTGTCAGTAGTGCATGGGCAGCTTCGTCCATGTCATTTTATTTGCTGGGGGGTGCTTGTGTGGCGTGGTTATTGGGGCCACTCTCTGACCGTTTGGGACGCAAAAAAGTATTATTGGGCGGCGTGGCATTTTTTACCCTAACCTGTTTATTGATTTTATTGACTCAGAACATTGAAAGCTTCCTTGTTCTTCGTTTTTTTCAAGGTTTTGGTTTGTCAGTCATTAGTGCAGTCGGTTATGCGGCTATTCAGGAAAACTTTGCAGAACGTGATGCAATTAAAGTCATGGCGCTCATGGCTAACGTCTCTTTACTTGCTCCCTTGCTCGGCCCAGTCTTAGGTGCATTTATGATTGAGCATGTTTCTTGGCATTGGGGTTTTATCGGCATAGCACTGTTGGCATTTTTGAGTTGGTTTGGACTGAAAGCCAAAATGCCTGAAAATCAGCAGCGTATTCCCAAACCTCCATTTCGAGATGTATGGGATGATTTTAAACAAGTTTTTCAAAATACCAGATTCTTAGGTTTGACATTGGCGCTGCCCTTATTGAGCATGCCTTTAATGTTGTGGATTGCGTTATCTCCTGTGATGTTGGTGGAAGAGTTAGGCTTTAGTAGTCTGCAATACGGTTTGGCGCAGTTTCCTGTTTTGGGTGGTTTGATTTTAGGCAATCTGGTACTGATGAAAGTCATTGACCGTTTACCTTTAGGAAAAACAGTCTTGATTGGTTTACCTTTAATGTTGTTGGGTAGTGTGCTGATCGTATTGGGGGCAATTTGGCAAAGTTATTTTGTTTGGTGTTTGGTGATTGGTATGAGCTTGATCAGTTTTGGTGAGGGAATGAGCTTCTCAGTCTTATACCGTTTCGCCTTAATGTCATCGGAAGTGTCTAAAGGTACTGTTGCTGCTAGTGTTTCAATGCTATTGATGCTGTGCTTTTTTATTGTGATTGAACTCGTACGTGTTTTATATATGCGGTTTGATATTTGGGCGTATAGTTTGGCTTGTTTGGTGTTGATAACGCTTTGGTTTAGTTTGCCACGCATGATGCTTAAACAGGTGATGCAGGAGCGAGTTGCTGCAGGGCAGTTTTAAGGGTTTAAATTTTTCAGCTGCATCATAAAACAAGGTGATGTGGCATCACCTTGCAAACATTTGATTTATAAATTAAATTTCAGAAAATGTGTAATATGATGAAAGCTGAAAAGGACTTGCAGATTAAGCTTGTACTGGTTGTTCCATCTTTTTCAATTTAGCATCAAAAACAAATGGGCCAAAAGGTAAAATTGAAGCAATTAAGCCCAAAATAAACATTTTAAGAGACCATTTTTGTTTTTCACAAACCACAAAAAGCACCACTAAAAATGCGATAAACAATACGCCGTGTCCCATACCTACATATTTCACTAAAATTGGGTTATCGAACATATATTTCATGGGCATAGCAATAAATAACAACAATAAGAATGAAATACCTTCTAGGAACCCAACCAGACGTAATGTTTTAATGTTCATGCCAATCTTTTTAAAGTGGATAAAAATGCAGTGTAGCTGAAATTTAGACATTCGCAAAGATGAGCGGTTGTGATCTCTGCACATTTATAAGTTAGACACGATGTTTGCAAAATTGAGCTGTTTTCTGCTAGTTCGTAGCAAGTTTTTCAAAAATTAGTGAGTGTGGATATGAAACACGACTGATATAAAGCGAGACGAGCTGCATTGAGCTTATTTTTAGAATAATCCACAACAAGATGATTTTACTTTTTTGCGGATAAGTCGAAAGGCATGTGTATAACCCTTAACTTATCCACAATTGATTTTAAATGTTTTATTGAAAATGTATAAAGCGGGTTTAAATGACCCCACAGGCGATTCGCTCACCACCACCGCCCAATGGTTTTGGATGGTCGGCATAGTTATCGCCGCCTGCATGAATCATTAAAGCCAATCCTTCAACTTGTGCCAATGTTAAACGTGGTGCAATCACGGTTACTTTGGCTGTTCCATCGCTTGCAACACTTAAAGCAGGTAAATCACCTAAATGTCCTGTTAGTGGTGTACCATGATGCGGGACATTTTTCGGATTAAAATGACCGCCCGCTGCCAAAGCAGCAACCATTTTTCCATCTTTTTCTGCTGCTGCACATGAACCTTTTTCATGGATATGAAAACCACGTTCACCTGCAGGGAGTTGCTGGAGTTGGGTGTGAATAACTAAGCCTGCTGCACTGTCACGCAGTTCAACCGTACCTAATTCTTTGCCAATACCTTGTGCTGAAACAGCATGCATTTTCACTAATTTTGATTTTTCTTGTGAGGTTGCAGTGGTGCTGCAGCCCATGAGTACGAGACCACTAAAAGCAGCAAGACTGGCAAATTGGAGTATTGAGCGCATAAAAGACATCCTGTTTGTTGTGCATAATATTTAGGGATGTCTTGATTGAAACAAAGTTAGCCACGTTACAATACAACGTTTGCGTAGTGGAATGTATGTACTGTGTTGAGCTGATTTGTTCAGATCAACACAGTCATGTGAGCAATATGATCAGAAAGAAAGCTTAATCAAGCTTTGAATTGGAAGATGAATCGTCTTCGGGTAGGTCGTGGGCAAGTGTGGCTTTCGGCATCATTAAAGCTTCGGGTTGATTATTTTCATGCAACCATTCACGCCAAATGGCCAGTAACACGGCCAAAATAACAGGGCCAATAAACAGACCAATTAAGCCAAAGCTAGCAATACCACCCAGTACACCAAACATAATCAATAAGAATGGAATTTGGGTCGCACCTGAAATCACCAAAGGTCGGATGACGTTATCTGCCGTGCTGACTACACACACGCCCCAAGCCATAACGCCAATGGCTTCCATGGTATGCCCTTGGGTGAATAACCATAAGGATACCGAACCATAAGCCAGCGGTGGGCCAAAGGGAATCAGCGCAAATAAGAAGGTCACAATTGTCAGTACCATTGGGTTAGGTACATCGGCCACAAAATAACTTACACCTGCCAATAAGGCCTGTGCAATTGCCGTAAGACCAACCCCATACACCACGGCACGTGTGGTTTCAGAAATAGTATCTAAATAGTGATGAATACGTGGCCCAATCACCATTTCTAGCGCTTTGCTGACTTGATGCAAGATGGTGTGACCATCGCGGTAGAAAAAGAATAATGACAGCAGGGCAAAACCCAGTTTGATCAGGTTTTTGCTGACTTCATTAATCACCACTTTACCGTAATTCAAATGCCCTTGAATCCATAAGGAAATGGATTGCACAATGCTGTTCGGATCGTGATTAATTTCTTTAAGGGTGCGGGTGACTTCTTTACCAATAATAGGTAAATTGCGAATGAAATCAGGGACATTTAAGTGTCCGGAAAAGACCTGTTTTTGTAATTCGTAATATAAGTTGCGACCTTCATGTTGCAGGATAAAAATGGCAAAAGTGAGTGGAATGCCGACCACCAACGTGACCATCAGCATCATTAAGGCTGCGCTAAGCGTAGGACGATGACTGCATAAACGTAGCACCGACTGATATAGTGGCCAGCTCATATAGGCAATGATTGCTGCCCAAACAACAGGAACAATAAAATATTTGAGTATGTGAAAACCCAAAAAGATCAGGACAAAAAACAGTCCAAACAATAAAATTTTTTGTAATGTTGGCGCGTACTGTTGCACTGAATTCACTGAAACATTCCTAAGGTCATGTGCCATATTAACTGAAAAAAAAGCTCCCGAAAACGAGAGCTTGGTAAGTTCTGGTGAATAAGTTCTAAACGGTGGCGATTCTAGGCTTTAAAACCATTGAGCAGGGTCATCTACAATGGTGTTTAATACAGGTTGCCATTGGTTTTGCATCTGTAAATAAGATTTTTGGGTTTTATCAAAAATACTGAGACCCTGCATGGCCAATTGTCCGTAAGCGGCACGTTCTGAAATCCAAGCCACAGGTTGTTGTTCAATTTTCTGGAAAAAATCCTGAATATCTTTAGAACTGGCAGAGTTTGGTTTAACACGGTTGGCCAGCAATAAAATTTGTACCTTGCCTTTGCGAATCCGCTTAATATCTTGTAAATGCTTTAAAAAGCGACGGGTGGAGTCAATGTCAAAAAATGAAGGCTGTAGAGGTGTGATAATGGCATGTGCTTCGCTAATCAGCTGCTCGGCATGCTCACCCGATAACGCACCAGGTGCATCAATAATTAAATATTCAATGTTTTTGGGTGCATCGCCAATCGACTTTTCATGACGCCAATCTAAACTTTGAATTGGAGCGGCTGTTTCTGGTCGTTGTTTTAACCATTGCAGCGCAGATTTTTGATTGTCGGCATCCGCCAAAGCAACTTTATAGCCTTTTTGTGCAAGCGCAGATGCTAAACTAATAGCCGTAATGGTTTTTCCACAGCCACCTTTTTGGTTGGCAATTAATATAGTTTTCATGACCCTCGAATCGATTTTAATCTGCTCATCCCTAGCATATCATTGTTTTGTGCTCGGAATATGACAGTTGACAAAAGTCGTATCGAGTTCTGCAAAAAAGGTTTAGGAAGGTTTTATGTCAATCTGGATGGCGATGCTGATTGGTGCCTGTATAGGCGTGGTGCTGACCACCTTAATTTTAAGCAATAGCCGCAATGGACGGATTAAAGCCGAGTATGAACAATATATTGCAGAAATTGAACTGTCACATCAGCAGGCATTATTGCAGGCACAAAAGCGCAGTGTAAATACCAGTCGTGCGGTACTGAAAGGCAAAATGGCAGAGCAATTAGCACCGATTATGCCTGAATTTCAGTATTTACCGAGCGATGCCAAATTTTTAGGTGATCCTGTTGATTATATCGTGTTTGATGGCTATACCGATTATCGGGATGGCAATGGGCATGCCGAAGATATTGCAATCGTCCTAATTGATATTAAAAGTGGTGGCGCACGTTTGACCAAAGGTCAGCAAGCAATTGCGCAGGCCATTCAGCAGGGCAGACTGCGTTTTGAAACCATTCGGATTGATTTTGAGGATTGTGATTAAAGAGGTTTATGTACTCGCGCCAATAACATGCGCTGTGCAAGACTGGGGATATCTGCAGCATCAACATATTGGATTTCACCCAACTCAAAACCAGTTTCCAGTAGGGCAATTTCAATGTCACGGTTTAAGTGACAGCCATCTGCAACTTTCTTTTGAATTGGTGTGAGCAGATGTTGTAAACGCTGAACATTCAAATTTTGTCGATTTAAAACGTGTTCTACGAGGTGCAAAGTACCGCCTGGTTGCAAGACGCGATAAATCTCTCGCAGGCTTTGTTCTAGGTCTGGAATACTGCACAAGGTCCACGTGGACACCACATGCTGCAATTGATCATTTACAAAAGGCAGTTGTTCTGCACTTGCGGTAATCTGCTCAACCACGAACGGTGCTGCATCAATTCGTTGCTGCGCCAATTTGAAAACTGCTGCATTGGGTTCTAAGGCATACACGGTATCTACACTTTGATAAAAAGGTAAATTTAAACCTGTGCCAAAGCCAATTTCCAAAACTTCGCCCGATACGCCAAATAAAAGCTCACGTCGTAAATCCATTAAGGATGGAGTTTGCATGACCTGATTCAGCAAGTGCGGGAAAATATGTTTTTGATAAAATTTATAGAGCATGTGCAGATCTGATTATTGATTTTTATACCGACAAGCTTAGCTGAAATTACAGGGTTTTTGCCATGTCAGAATGAGCCAATGACTGCATTTTGTTACCAATTTCAACTATTGTATTCATGATCTGTGATTAAGATAAATATAGATACACGAACTTGATAGGCAGATTTTAAGATGAACACGCATATTTCGCTAAAACTCACGGCATTGTTACTGACTCTGGCTTTGCCATGTTCCGTCTATGCTGCGGTCGAGCGTAATATTGCCAAAGGCTTGCCTCCTGTATTGAAAAGTCAGTCGATTGAAGTGTTGCAACCCTTTAAAGGTGATTTTCGGATTTTGGGTTCAAAAACCTATCAGGATGATGCCCAAGCCAAATTTTCTCCGATTGATTATGCGGTGAGTTGGGGCTTGTTTGCTGAGCCTGAAATTGCCCGTCATATCACAGTCAATCAATATGACCGCTATTTAAACTGGAAAATAGACCGTTTACCTGTGCCTGCTGAACAAGCCATGCAAATGGTATCTAATATGCACATCATTCCTGCCAACCCAAAAATTGCCAAAGACATTCAAAAAGTAAAACGAGGTGATTTGGTACGTTTAAAAGGTGAGTTGGTTGAAGTGAAAGATCACGACTTGGTTTGGACATCCTCTCTTACACCCACCGATACGGGGGATGGTGCTTGTGAAGTATTTCGCGTTAGTTCAATTCAGTGGATTGAAAAAGTCAAAAGCTGAGTGTGATGTTTAGTTTAGAGTTTGAATTGTAGATAGTTGCCGAAACCGCATCTTATACACGGTAAATAGCTTCAGTATTGCTCCACGTGAAACGTACACATCCCTAATAAAAAACCGCATGATTAGGTTTAACTTTCATGCGGTTTTTGCTTGGTTAAAGTTGTTTTTATTTGGCGCTAAGGGCTAGCGTTTCAAACTGAATACCATCCCAACCGTGCTGCATAAACTGGCGGATATTTTGATGATCAATTCCTTCAGGTGTCGCAAGTACCGAAGCATAATGTTCCGCAAATAGGCTGAGGGTTTGCGCCTGATTTAAGCCATTGAGTTTCGCAAATGAAAAGATTTTGGCACTGCCCTGATTTTCAGTGGCCGCATTGTTTTGTTGTCCATTTTTAAATGCGGTTGGGGTGTGGTTATAGTGTGCTTCAATGAATGCAATCACATCGGCAAATGTTGCACTGCCTGCCTCAACTTGAGCCAATAATTCTTTTGCCATGACATCCTCCACATGTGCCTAAATTGAAATAATATGCAGACTAGCGCAATTTGGTTTTGAGTGGAAAACTTTTTCGTGTATTTAACTTATGTGATTTAGGAAGATGTAAAATCTGAGCAAAGATATGGATGCTTCGGGCAAGAATATCTTGAAATACAGAGAGAGATCACATGTGACTAAAAATTATGGCTGTGAGAAATACACGACATAGCCGCAAAAAGGACAGTAGAACAGATGAATTGGCTTTTGGTAGCAATGGGCGGTGCAATTGGCGCAAGTTTACGCTATGCCGCAAGCCTGTATTTATTTAAATCGGCACAGCATTTTCCATGGGCAACGTGGTCGGTCAATCTGTTTGGCTGCTTTTTGGCAGGTGTATTTTTTGCATTGAGTCAGAAATATCCTGTGTTGCAGCAGGAAGCCCGCTTATTACTGATGGTAGGTATTTTAGGTGGCTTTACCACTTTTTCCAGTTTTAGTTTGGAAACTTGGCAACTCTTAAGACATGGACAGCAAGGTATGGCGTTTAGTTATGCGCTTTCCAGTGTGGTTTTGGGAGTGATGTTGCTGGGATTGGGTTTTTATGTGATTCAACAGTTTTTAAAACATTAGATTAGGGTCTGTACCAAATCAATCGTTGAGTAGAAAAATCCATTAGATAAAAATTATAAATAAAAAGAAGCCCAAGCTGGAGGAGAGTGCTTGGGCTTTGAAGATAGAGGATATCCCATCGTTTCGATGAGCAATCTTGCTATGTTTAAAATATAAAACAGAAAACTTAACTGAATATGAAGTGATTGTGAGATTTTGCAATAAAACTCAAGCTTAGCGTTTGAAACGTGCAAAGCGTTTGTTGAAGCTCGCGACACGTCCTTCATTGCTGGTTTGACGTTGTTCACCTGTGTAGAACGGATGCGATGCGCTTGAAATATCCAAAGTCACATAAGGATATACTTTGCCTTCATATTCTTTACTTTGGCTGCTTTGTAAGGTGCTGCCAATCACAAAATAGGCATTGGCGTTGGTGTCGTGAAATAAAACTTCACGATATTCTGGGTGGATATTCGGACGCATGAGATTTCTCCAAACTAAGTGTGTAATTTGTGAAATGTTATAACATAACAATTAATTTGGCAAATAAAACCCACATGCATTCTTTCTAGTGAGTTTTACATCAAAAATTATCCAATCCCTTTTTAAACCTGTTGTATAAGGGCTGTCATTGAGGGAATAGTGTCTGCACAGATTAAATAATTTTTTCTATTGGAAGTGAAAAGGCATCGTAAGAACAAGTTTGACCCATGCCATTTTAAGGCATAAAATGGCATTCAGTGGTATGTATGGAGTAGATGATGACAACATTGGTAAAAAAACGGGTTCAATACACGGTTGATCAGGCAATTATGGAATCGGCAGAATACATTATGACAAAAGTTGGTCTGACGCCTGCCACTGTAATGAGCATGGTTTACGCTGAAATTGCACGAACTGGAAAAATACCTGTCACGACTCAAGTGAGTGACGAGGATTTGAATACAGCAAGATTAATCGCGATGAGCCATAATGTTCCTAGTGTAAAAGTGTCTAACGCTGCGGATACTGCTGCTTTTTTAGAAGATGATGGCGGCTACTAATGACCCAACAACTCTATTGGGCTTATGTTGGCTTTACAGATATTGCCGAGGGTAAGACCAGACCTGTGTTGTATATTCGCCAAACGGACACCGACTATGTTGTATTCCGTTTAAGTAGTCAGTACGAAAATAAGTCTGCTTTTATTAAAAGCAAATATGTGGAAATTAAAAACTGGCAACAGGCTGGTTTAAAAAAGCCATCGTGGATTGATACAGTACAAACATATCAGCTGCCTATCCAAAAAACACAACTCACTTATATTGGACAACTGTCTGCCGATGATCTGGAATGCTTAATCAAACACCTTGAAATTCAATAATTTGAATTTCATCGTTTCAACTTGAATGAATCGGTTTAGATAACAAAAAATCCTCCTACATTTGGGAGGATTTTTTGTCTGGATTATAATTTTAGTTACGGAGCATAAAACAGATTGGGCTTTATTTTCAGCATCCTTTGCTGAGTCCAAAGTTGAGTCTAAGCTCGCGGTGGAACCAACTCCTCAAAAATATCATTTAAATTATCATGTACTTTTAAATGAATTAAATTCCAATAATGCCCTGAAACAGTTCGATTCACCATTAAGGTATCGGGAGAAGGCTTAAACACATCCCAATATTTCAATGAACTTTTGACCAACTCAACGCCATCATGATGGGCAGAATTTTCAGCAAAATCATAATGTGTGGTTAGCGGACGCATCAGCACTTCTAACCATTGCAAATATAAATCTTCAGGGAATTTACCCAATGCAGAAATTGCCTGCAGTGCATCTAGATGCTGTTCAATTTCGGCAATATCTTGCGCACGCGCAGCATGAATCAGTTGTCGAAAATGATGCACTACATCATTCGATAGAGTTTTGACGCCGCCGTAATCATAAATCACCACAGAACCATCTTGGCGGAACGCAAAGTTGCCCGGATGCGGGTCGCAATGAAAGCGTTTTAAATAAAAGATTTCTTGACCCATGGCACGCAATAAACGTCGTCCCAAAGTGTTGCGGGTACGCTGTGACCATGTGCTTGCCGTTTCTATATTTTCACCTTGTTCCAAACTTAAGGTGAGAATATGCCGCGAAGAATAGTCTTTAAACACTTGTGGGATAATAATTTTATCATCCAAAGCCGCGTGAAAGGTACGCGCTACTTCTAGGTTTTGTGCCTCAATCTGGTAGTTCAGCTCATTGTCTAAACTTTCCTGAATTTCCTGAAATAGACGGTCTTGTAATTTACGGTCTATTTTAAGTACACCCATTAAACGCAGTGCCAAACGGACTTGTTTCAGGTCACTTTCGCAGGCTTCATCGACCCCAGGATATTGCACTTTGACCACCACTTGCTCGCCATTGGGTAAAATGGCTTTATGCACTTGCCCAATAGATGCGGCTGCAAACGGAGTTTCATCAAAGTGTTTAAAAATTTTGTCGAGCGGTTTACCGAGTTCTTTTTCAACTTGTGCCTTAATTTCAGCAAAAGGCATGGCAGGTGCTTGGCGCTGTAATTTACTGATGGCTTTGGCAACTTCAGGCGGAAAAATATCTTTATATTGCGAGGCAATTTGCCCGACTTTCATCACCGCACCTTTCATTTCGCCTAAGGTATCAGCAATTTGGATACCAATATCCTGAAACAATTGGCTGCGTGCCGCATTTTTTTGTTCTTCATCTGCGGTGAGGTTTTTAATCGAGTTCGATACCGTTTTGGTTGCAATACTTGCTGTCATGCTCGCAAGTTTCATAAAGCGACGACCAGGTGTACGCGCCGTTTTTGCCATGCGATGTTCCTCAAGATCATCTTTACTATCTTTTGATCATAAGTGTTCGTGAGCAAAATGCCTACTTTTAATTGTTAAAGTATTTTTTGATCACAAGACCCACGTGCCAAAACGTATTTTGGCATGTAGGTGAGTAGGCTGAGGTTTATGCTGTAAATTGGCGTTCCAGTCGTTGATTGTTGAAATATAAACGGGTCAGAAGTAACACACAGGCAATGCTTAAACCGACAATCAGCCCGACCCAAACCCCTGCAGCGCCCATACTGCTGTAACGAGTTAAATACACGCCAATGGGGAAAGCCACAACCCAATAAGCAAGCATGGTAATCCACATTGGGCCCTGAGTGTCTTGCATGCCACGCAAACAACCTGCTGCGCTAATTTGCCATGCATCCATGAGTTGATAGGCAATCGCAAATAATAATAGAGACATCGTCACTTGCGCCACTTGCGGGTCGCGGGTGTAAATTGAAATGATTTCAGGACGGAAAAACCACATCAGCGTCATTGTAGAAAAGGCAAATACAGTTGCAGTTGCAAAGCCTAAGCCTTGTACTTTACGCATGGCGTGAATATTTTGTTCGCCATAATATGTGCCAATACGAATGGTCAGGGCAATTGCCAAAGACATGGGAATCATAAATAACTGAGATGTGACTGACATGGCAATTTGATGGGCTGCCAGTTTGGTTTCTCCCAAAGGACTGATTACAATGGCGGCAGTACTAAAAATACTCACTTCAAAGAAAATGGCTAAACCAATGGGCAGTCCTAACAGCAAAATACGTTTAATCCAGACCGCATCAATCGCTTCCCATTGGCTAAATACCTGCGTGCTTTGATAGGCGCGACTTTTAAAAATATAAAATGCCAAAGTTATAAACATTAACCATTGCAAAATGGCGGTGGCAAAACCGCAACCCGCACTGCCCAGTTCAGGCAGAGGCCCCCAGCCATACATAAACATAAAGTTCAGCGGAACCAATAAAACCAATGCCAACAGACTAATTACAGTCACAGGGCGTGGATAGCCCAGTGCTTCTGAATAACCGCGCAAGGCAGCATACATGGTCACGGCAGGCATCCCAAAACCAATGGCATGTAAAAATAAGCCTGCTTTGGGCTGTAAATTTTCAGGCACACCAAATAATGGCAATAGTGCAGGCATGAGCTGTAAAATCAGCCCTGCAATCACACCTAAAATAAACGCAATCCATAAAGACTGACGGGCGATGGTTGCAATTTTTTCTGGGGTACGCGCGCCTTTAGCCTCGGCGACTAAGGGTGTGGTAGCAATCATAATGCCACTGAACAGTAGCATAATGGGCATCCACAAACCGACCCCAACAGCAATAGCAGCTAAGTCGGTGGCAGACATGTGACCTGCCATAATGGTATCAATCAGACCTAAACCTGCTTGCGCAAATTGTGTGACCAAAATTGGAATCATCAGTTGAAAAAGCTGTTTTAATTCAAAACGGGTCGTGGTCACAGAATGTATATTTGACACAAAAAATCTCAATGCATGAGGTGCTTAGCGTTTGGGTATTAGCGTTGTAAAGTGAGAAGCACACCAATAAAAATCACCACGCTACCTAAAAGACGTTGCCAATTGATACTGACTTTTTCAGTGCCCAAGAACCCAAAATGATCAATCAGCATTGATGTGACCATTTGTCCAAAAATAATCACCCCAGATAAAGTGAGTAAACTTAGTTTTGGAGCACTATAAATACTCATGCTGATGGCATAAACCCCTAGACATCCGCCAATCCATAAATACCATGGGATGTTGAGCAAGGTGCTGAGGTTGGGTTTTTCGACTTGCTGAAAAAATACCAGTATGGCTAAAACTATTGTACCAACCAAAAAAGAGAAAAGGGCAGCTTGTAACGGAGAATATAAATATTCACGCAATTGGCTGTTGATTGCAGTTTGAAAGGCCATTGCAATCCCGATGCCCATCGCCAGTGGCAAAATTAAGAGTAATTGGCTGGATATCTTCATCATTTTCACATTTTTTCTTATTAAACAGATTCTAGTCTAAAGCAAATTCTAGGGAATACATCAGTGTCCTGCTGTAGTCATGTTAAAATCTGTATCACTGTTTTGATTTTGCATTGAGTCTGTCTTTGAATCCACTTCAACCCATTGATATTCCTTTATCTTTATATATTCACATGCCGTGGTGCGTGCGTAAGTGTCCGTATTGTGATTTTAATTCACATGCTGTGCCTGACGGTAAGTTGAGCTTAGATTTACAACAGGAATATCTACAGGCTTTGCTGGAAGATTTTAAAACCCAGACTCAGTTTGCGCAGGGGCGGAAAATTCACAGTGTTTTTATTGGCGGTGGCACACCTTCGCTAATTTCAGCACAGGGGTATCAATGGTTATTTACACAGCTGAAAGCCGTGCTAGCTTTTGAAGATGACTGCGAAATTACGTTGGAAGCTAATCCGGGAACAGTGGAGCATGATCCCTTTGCAGATTATTTGGCTGCAGGCATTAACCGTTTGTCGATTGGCGTGCAGAGTTTTAATACTGAGCATTTAAAAAAATTAGGGCGTATTCATTCTAATGATGATGCGATTGCCGCAATTGGCTTGGCGCGTGAAGCGGGCTTTCAGCGAATTAATGTCGATTTAATGCATGGCTTGCCTGAACAGACTTTGCAGCAAGCACTGCAGGATTTAAAACTGGCAGTGGAACATGGTGCAACGCATATTTCATGGTATCAATTGACTATTGAGCCTAATACTGTTTTTTTCCGCACTCAGCCAATTTTACCTGTAGATGATGTCTTGGAAGAAATTCAAGCGCAGGGTGAAGCCTATTTAACTGCGCAAGGTTTTGTGAATTATGAAGTGTCTGCATGGCGTAAAGAGTTGCCGTCTGCACATAATTTAAATTATTGGCAGTTTGGCGATTATTTGGCGATAGGTGCGGGGGCGCATGGCAAAGTGACTTTGCATGATGGTGTGTATCGCTTCCAAAAAACCCGTTTGCCGAAAGATTACTTAGCCAAAGTACCTGCGGAAAACTTGCAGTTTAAAGCAATTGCAGCCGATGAGTTGCCATTTGAATTTATGATGAATGCACTGCGCCTGAATGATGGGGTTGAGGCAAACTTGTATACTGCCCGCACAGGTTTAAACTTGGATGATTTGCAGGATATTTTAAATACATTGCGTCAGCGGCAATTGTTGCAGGATGATCCGAAGCGATTGGCATGTACTGCGCAAGGGCATGTGTTTTTAAATTCGGTGTTGGAAGCGTTTTTGTGATTTGAGTTCAGCTCAGGCATCTGTCCTAACGCTTATCGAATATTGTGCTAGAGCGACAGCTTGTGTCTTGCACTGCATGCTATTTAAGATAAATTTTGTTATTGTAATGGCTTTGTTATTGTATCGCCTTGAAGGTTTGAGATGAACTCTACTAGTCCAAAAGTTTTAAAGGCTCATGGTGAATTAGTGGTAAACAAAGAGGAAAACCTTTCCCTCTTTGAATCAATCCCTTTTTATCCAGAATACCCAAGTAAATTTAAATTTATTGACCTATTCGCAGGAATTGGTGGATTTCGGCTAGCGTTACAAAATCTTGGTGGCGAGTGCGTATTTTCATCAGAAATAGACCTATATGCCCAAAAAACATATTCCGTCAATTTTGGTGAAACGCCTTATGGTGATATCACTTTAGAGTCTACTAAAAATGCGATACCTGATCATTTCGATATTTTATGTGGAGGCTTCCCTTGTCAGGCTTTTTCAATTGCAGGTAAAAGATCTGGATTTGAAGATACACGCGGTACGCTATTTTTTGACGTTGCGGATATTATAAAACGGAAACAACCTAAAGCTTTCTTTTTAGAAAATGTTAAAGGCTTAATTAGTCATGATAAGGGAAATACACTTAAAACTATTTTAAAAACATTAAGAGATGATTTAGGTTACTACGTTGCTGAGCCTCAAATTATAAATGCTAAAGATTTTGGTGTTCCCCAAAATAGAGAGCGAATTTTTATTGTAGGCTTCCATAAAGATACTGGAATTCAAAATTTCTCTTATCCACAACCATTAAATAAAAAAACCTGTTTTGCCGATATAAAGGAAACTCAGGTTGTACCTACTAAATATTACTTATCTACACAGTATTTAGATACCTTGGAAAAGCATAAAGCTCGACATGAAAATAAAGGAAATGGTTTTGGTTACGCTATTATTCCAGATCACGCAATTGCCAATGCCATAGTTGTAGGTGGAATGGGGAGAGAGCGTAATTTAGTTATAGATCATAGAATTACAGACTTTACTCCAACTACTAGAATTAAAGGAGAGGTAAATCGGAAAGGTATTCGGAAAATGACGCCAAGAGAATGGGCACGGTTGCAGGGGTTTCCAGATCATTTCAAAATCGTGGTTTCAGATGCCTCAGCCTATAAACAATTTGGAAATTCTGTTGCTATTCCAGCGATACAGGCAACTGCAAAAGAAATATTAAAAGCATTGAAGATTGGTGAGTATGATTACAGCAAATAAGGGGGAATGGAGTGAACTCTATGCCATTTTTAAATTACTATGTGATGGGGAGTTAAGTGCGGGTGATGAAAACTTAAATAAAATAAATAATTTAATTTATCCTGTAATTAGAATTTTACGTCAAGAACATCATCATTTATTCACTTATGTACCGCATAAATCAGAGGGTATAGTAGAGATTTTGCGGGGTGAAGATGTTTTTCAGATACCATTACAGGAACTCAGAGATATTACTCAGTTTTTGCTGGCAGAATTACAGAAAAAGCAAACGGCATCATTTACTATTCTAGATGTGGAAAACTTTATATCCAGATACCAATCAAATAAGATTAAAGCAAAATCTAGTGCGAAAAGTGATATTAGAATCGTAATTTATGATGCAAAAATTGGAACAATGCCTGAATTGGGATTTAGCGTAAAGTCAAAATTAGGTAAACCATCCACATTGTTAAATGCAGGAAAGACAACAAATTTTATTTTTGAAATAAAAAATATTTGCCTAACCGAAAAAGAGATTGAAGATTTTAATCAGCTTGCATTGCCACAACCAATTATTAAATCTCGTATAGCACATTTAAAAATGTTGGGAGCCGATATTAAATTTTCCCATTTAAATAATGCTGTATTTGAGAATAATTTAATTTTGTTGGATAGTTTACTACCAAAAATTATGGCAGAAGCTATATTTAAATATTACACATCAACTCTTAATTCAGTTAAAGATATTTTTAATGAAATTTCTTCTCTGTACACGACAAAAATAGATAACTCATTGAAATAATGTCACAATAATTGTTTTCTAACGACGAATACTATGACACATCTCAATGAGTTATATCTTATCTTAAACAAATCTCTAAAATGGAACA